>JAUWPW010000018.1 GCA_030611415.1 Candidatus Bipolaricaulota bacterium | reverse complement strand
GCGTTCACGGTGGTAGGTGGCGGCGAAACGGGTGCAGCGGTAACACAGATGGGAATTGCCGATAGAATATCCTACATTTCTACTGGCGGCGGGGCTTGTCTTGCATTGCTTGAAGGGAACGTGCTTCCGGCACTGGATGCGCTGCGAGTATGAGCTCAAGAAAGCAGTCTCTCGAAAAGGCGGTGAAGCAGTGAAGGGTGAAGAGTGACAGGAACTAGTCAGCGGTCAGCAGTCAGCAGTCGAGAAGCAGTCAATAGTCAAAGGTCAAAGAAGAAGACGAACAACTACAGAACCAACATAACCCGCGAGAACAACCTTGTATTCGTGTAGGGTTGTGCTTGTGTAGCGTCGTAGCTTGCTTGCCCCGTGCAATCCTATTGCACTGGGGCCTGCGACGTTCTTTTCATGACAAATGATCTGACCGTTCCTGCGACGTTGCTGGTCAGGGACTGGCTGGTTCTTGACGAGCCCAAGACAAAAAAACTGTCTCTCCCGTTGGCACGGCACACAAGTGACGCCTGGATGCCCCCGTATTAAGTACAGGGCAGGCTTATCAAGTCCGGCATGACAGAATCCACCCCGTCATTCCGGCGAACCCCGGATCGGGGTCCGGGGCGAAAGCCGGAATCCAGGCAACTAATCGTTCCATACAAATCCTGCCAATTCGCACAAAAAAGTAGCCTGTTCCCTTTTTCTTTCCCGTACGCTTGATCTTATTGTCGATCTTGGGCAATGTATTTGTGTTTGGGAACAGGAAACCGCATAAGGGGGAACAAGGGCAATCCCAAAGGATCGGATGTATCACAAGTTCCGTCTGTATGGTTTCCTAAAGAACCTGCGTTTCTTTGATCCATTCCTTGTTCTCTTTTTTCGAGAAATGGGGTTGTCATTCTTAGAAATCGGAATTGTCTTTTCAGTACGCGAGATCAGCACAAACCTGTTTGAGATTCCAACAGGTATTCTTGCCGATACCTATGGTCGACGAAAAGCGATGCTTGCCTCATTTTCCTCATACCTTGTCTCATTCCTGCTCTTTTATCTCTTCTCCAGCTTTTCCATGTATCTGGTAGCAATGGTCTTGTTTGCAATTGGAGAGACGTTCCGGTCAGGAACGCACAAAGCGATGATCCTTGAGTACTTACGAATCAAGGGGCTGGAACGACTGAAAGTTGACTACTACGGACACACTCGTGCGGCTTCACAGCTTGGCTCAGCATTGGCCGCACTTATCGCTGCTGGGCTCGTATTCTACACCGGCAGCTACCGAATTGTGTTTGCCGCGAGCATCATTCCGTACATCCTCGAACTATTTCTGATAAGCTCTTACCCCAAGGAGCTTGATGGAAGAATTGTTTTGGTAAAGGGGGACTGGATAAGAAGATTTAAGCAGCGAATCCTTGGCACCAGTAAGGAATTCCTAAAGATGCTTCGTAATCCCCTGCTTGTTAGGGGATTATTCAGTAGTGCGGGATTCGATGCCATATTCAAATCTGCAAAAGATTATCTGCAACCGATCCTAAAAAGCCAGGCCCTCGCACTTCCCATCTTTCTGTGCCTTGAGACAGATCGGAGAATTGCGGTAGTTGTAGGTGGAGTTTATTTTGTGATTTATCTTGTCACCAGCTGGGCTGCCGCGAGTTCTCACCGATTACAGAGCAAAGCGCGCTCGCCCTCCTGGGCAGTGAACTTCAGTTTCGTTATTGGCGTGATCCTTCTTCTTGTTGCTGGTCTGGCAACTTGGGCCAAGGTATACGCGCTATCTATTGCTGCTTTCCTTGCCCTTTACTTCTTGCAGAACGTGCGCAGGCCAATGCTGGTTGGCTATCTGTCAGAGGTTATTCCTCGTCAGATGATGGCCACTGGGTTATCCGTTGAGTCAGAAGTTCGTGCCCTGCTCATGGCAGGGATGTTCCCTCTTATTGGATTGCTTGCCGATCGGGTTGGAGTAGGGCTGGCGCTAGTGATGGTAGCGCTTGGTGGCGTGATTCTTTGTCCGATCCTGCGCGTTCAACAAGCAGGGCCAGCTACTAACAGCGGAAGGAAGAGCAAATGAACCGGTGAGAGACCTCAGGCTATTGATGAAACTACACGCTAGCACTAGTGTATATAAGTTGTAGAATATAACACTTTAGAAAGGAGGCAAGAATGAAGCGTTTTACTCCGTTAATAAGTTTGCTCATTGTCGTTCTGATTGCGGGCGTTTGCCTGGCTAAATCAGATTTAGTGGTTACAAATATCACGTTGAGCCCGGTCAGCCCTTTCGCTGGTGATGAAGTGACAATCACTGCCGAAGTGAAGAATGTGGGGACCACTGATGTAAGTGGGAGGTTCTATGTTCGCTTTAGCGTGGATGGGATGCAGATTGACAACGCGTCTATTCCATTTGGCATTGATGTTGGCAGTTCGAAGCTTGCTACAGTAAGTTGGACGGCAGAGGTAGGCACTCATACGATCATGGTGGAGGCTGACCAGCCGTTCAACAAGGTCAGCGAATCAAGCGAGGCAAACAACATTTCCTACAAGACGTTTACCGTTTCCATCAGTAGTGTCACTTCTCTGTCTGACCTTAAGATAGCGGTAGCACGATTTGATGATAGGAGTGGCTCCGGATTCATTAACATTGGACAGGGGGTGGCAGATGAGCTTATCACGCGTTTGGTGAATAGCGGAATGCATGTTCTAGAGCGGAGTGAGCTGGAATCGGTGATGCAGGAGCAATCTCTCAACCCTGCTCTAAAGGGAGATCTTGCTAAAGCTGGGCAAATCCTTGGCGCGGATTTGCTAGTCATTGGTTCGGTGACAAGAGTTGATGTACAAGAAACCTCGCTTAGCCTTGGGTTTTTCAGCGTCAGTAGCGCGTCCGTCAACGTGGCAATGTCTGCTCGGTTGGTGAATGTATATACTTCTGAGATAGAAAAAGCGGTTTCCTCTACCGGGGAGGAAGAGGGGGCCACAGGATTCTCTGTCAACATAGGCAAGATCGTTTCCTTGTCACAACCGGTCTCGAGTAATGTTTGTACTGGTGGGTTGCTTACAGATAAATCCTATTACTATTTTGGTGAAATTGTGCATATTGGTTATAAGGGCACGCCAGGCTGGTACCGTGTCGAAATTAACACAGCCGGAGGAACATTTGTTAGATTGCTAGACTGGAAGTTCATTAGTGCTGGTGCTTGTGGGGAGTGGTTCTGGAATCAGCGCAATATGTCAAATATGCAGATGGGTCCAGGGATGTACGTAGCCAAGCTGTGGTACGGTGGTTCGTACGTCACCGCGAGAAGTTTCCAGATCAAACCGGGGAGTGGGTCGGTTACCTTGCCCATCGATGAGATTACGGTGGGAAGCGGAAAGTTCGACGAAACGATTGTGGGAAAGGCGACCAACAGCGCATTAAATCAACTTGTTGCTTCCCTGATACAGGGCGCAGAACAGGTTGCGTCGAAGGTAATTGGCGCACGTGGTTCAGTGGAACCTACGACCAATGGGGAAGTCAGCGCAGGCAAAGCACAAATTGCGGCTGTTTTTGCTGATGGACGTATCGTGATCAACATTGGAGCGGCAACAGGGGTGAACAAAGGGGATTTCTTCCAGATACTTCACGCACAAAATGTGATCGTAGACCCATCTACTGGCGAGATTCTCGATTACGAAATCCTTGGAATCAAGGGTGAAATTGTCATTGTCGAGGTTCGTGAGCGAGTTTCTTACGCGATCAAGACAACCGAGTTTGTTCCACTGGTTGGAGATATGGTTGAAGGGTCTGGCCCCTGAGGTTGCCATAAAGCCGGAAAGGGCATAGAATGTTGGCACAATGGCATCATCGGTGCTTATGGAGATTAGTATCCTATTCATCCGTTGTGATGAGTTCTTCTGCTTGCCCTTTGCATGGGATATGAGACTATGAGTCCTTTGTTTGGGACTGACGGAGTAAGAGGAAGAGCAAACGTCGATCTTACTCCAGAGCGGGTTTTGTCGCTTGCACAAGCGGCAGGTATGGTCTTGGCTGCCCCAGGTGGACGGGTGATTATCGGGAGAGATACGCGAACAAGTGGTCCGATGTTTGAGGGGGCGCTTGCCGCTGGATTCGCGTCCTCTGGGCTTGAAGTGCTGCTTGCTGGAGTGATTCCCACTCCAGCTATCTCTTTTCTGATCAAGGACGAACACGCTGATTTGGGAGCGGTGATCTCGGCTTCGCATAATCCACCCGAGGATAATGGGATCAAGTTCTTTGAGCGCCGTGGCATGAAGCTCGGCATGGAGGACGAGAGAGCAATTGAAGCTGTAATGAGTAATCCTGTTCGCCGATCACTTGCTGTCGGCGGGATTAGACTATTAGAGGCGGCTGCAACGCGTTACGCTGCCTTTCTCACAGGTACAATAGAGATCGAAGACATTGATCTCTCCAAAAGTACTATCGTTGTGGATTGTGCTCATGGGGCGACCGGGGCAATTGCTCCCCGCGTACTACGTCACTTGAATGCCAATGTGCTTGAGCTCAACACATCTCTAGATGGAGCACGAATTAACGAGGGATGTGGTTCTACCTCTCTTGAATCATTACGGAGAGCTGTAGTTGACAATCACGCCGATCTAGGGATAGCTTTTGACGGTGATGGTGATAGGGTTCTTCTTGTTTCGCCCCTTGGAGAAACAATCGATGGCGATCAGATGATGGGAATCGCCGCGTTGCACATGCAGAAGAAAGGGATTCTTGATCCACCTCTGGTTGTGACGACCGTTATGAGTAACCTTGGATTGGAGGAGGCCCTGAAGGCAAAAGGGATCCGGATGATACGCACTCCAGTTGGTGACCGTAATGTGACAGAAACGATGCTTGCGCATGGCGCACAAATTGGAGGAGAGCAATCTGGCCATATCATCTTCTCTGACCACAGCCCAACTGGTGACGGTATCCTAACGGCCGTGAAACTCTTGGAGATAGCACATGAAAGCGGGATGGCGTTGGACAAACTGGGTGAAATGATCCCGGTTTTTCCTCAGGCGATGTGCAATGTGTCTGTAGGTGATCCGCAAGGTCTATTCAATGAACCGTTCTTGCAGGGTTTGATCGAAGAGGAGAAGGGATATTTGGGAAATGAAGGAAGAATACTTGTCCGTCCTTCGGGGACCCAGCCTCTCTTGCGAGTAATGGTA
The DNA here is from genome assembly GCA_030611415.1 of Candidatus Bipolaricaulota bacterium. GTDB lineage: Bacteria > Bipolaricaulota > Bipolaricaulia > UBA7950 > UBA9294 > JAUVYF01. The sequence continues at coordinate 15,889 of JAUWPW010000018.1, read as the reverse complement.
GAAAGCAAAGAGAAGGAGCGCTCCGAGAGGATCTGCTTTCGGATTGCAGAAAGGATCAGGAAATCATTGTGAGACAATGGAGAGAGAAGCTTGTTTGATATCCCTGGAAATGCGGCATGTAGCTTGTGGTAAGTAGTGAGTGGTTAAGGAAATAAGGCATATGTGCTGTTGTATTCGTCATTCCGGCGAACCCTGGATCGGAGTCCAGGGCAGGCGCCGGAATGCAGGAGGGTTAGAATCTAAACCCCAGTCTTGCTTTTCTCCTGGGTTCCTTATAGTTAATGCCTTGCAGTTCTTCCGGGTTCATCAAATGGGTAGGTCAGGATAGGATGACGAGCAGCCCGCGTTTGGTCAAGCCGCTGCACTGGGGCATGCTGCGGAGCAGCATGAAGCAATTCTGGGGTTTCCTTTGCCTCAAGGGCAATCTTTTCCATTACGCTAATGAAACGGTCGAGGGTTTCCTTTCCCTCACACTCAGTTGGCTCAATCATCAACGCTTCATGTACAATTAATGGGAAGTATACTGTAGGTGGATGGAATCCGTAGTCAATCAGACGTTTGGCGATATCGAGTGTGGTTATCCCTTGCCCAAGCTTTTCTCCCGAGAGGACAAACTCATGCTTGCATAGCCTGTCATAGGGTAAGCGGTAGGTTTTCTTGAGCTGTTCCTGAAGGTAATTGGCATTGAGTACAGCGTTGTCGCTTACAGCATGCAGTCCGTCATCTCCGAGGAGTAAGATGTAGGCATATGCCTTAAGAATAACGCCGAAATTACCATAGAAAGAGTGCATACATCCAATTGAATGAGGGAAGTTCCAGTCGAGATGGTAGCCGTTTTCGTCTTTAGTTATCCGTGGAACAGGAAGGAAGTCAACCAGACATTGTGATACCGCAACCGGCCCTGACCCCGGTCCTCCACCGCCGTGTGGCGTAGACAGGGTTTTGTGTAGGTTGAAGTGGAATGCATCTGCTCCCATATCTCCAGGTCGTGCTTGGCCAAGGAAAGCATTTAGGTTTGCCCCGTCAAAATAGCACAAGCCGCCAGCAGCATGCACCATTTGTGTTATCTCAAGGATTCTCTCCTCGAAGATTCCTAGTGTGTTGGGAACGGTAAGCATGATTCCGGCAACGGTTTCGTCAAGAGTTTCTTGTAAGGCAACAAGGTCGACCATTCCGTCTTCTCCCGATGGAATCTGAGTAGTAGAGAAACCGGAGATTGTTGCAGATGCTGGATTGGTACCGTGCGCTGAATCAGGGAGAAGTATTCGCTTACGCTTGCTCTCGCCTCGTTCTTTGAAATAGCGATCGAAAAGGAACATTCCAGTAAGTTCACCGTGTGCGCCGGCTGCTGGTTGCAGGGTGATGTCAGATAGGCCAGCGATATTGCACAAGTAACGCGATGCTTCATGTAACAAGGCAAGTGAGCCCTGAACCAGTCGCTCATCAGCTAAGGGATGCGCACCTGCAAATGTTGGAAGTCGTGCTAGATCCTCGTTCACTTTTGGGTTGTACTTCATCGTACAGCTTCCAAGCGGATACAGCCCGTCATCTACGCCATAATTCAGTTTGGATAGGCGAGTATAATGACGGACAAGTTCCGGTTCACTTAGGGCAGGGATCCGTGGTTTACGAGAACGCCTGAGTGAATCCGGGACAAGCTTCTCCAGTCCCTGTTGTGGAACATCCAGCGCTGGCAAAACCTTTCCTTCTCTTTTTCCTTTTGCGTCAAAGATTGTATTCATGTTACATCCCTGAGAACGTCTACCAACGAATCCAACTCCTCTTTTGTTCGCTGCTCAGTTACAGCAAAGTTGAGGGCCTGTTCTACTCCTAGTTCACTCAGGGAGGAGGGGTTGTTGAGGAGGATTTTCTCTTGTGTTAGCTGCCTACAAATTGATTGTGGATCACCAGGAACACGAATGACGAATTCGTTGAAAAATGGGCCGGAGAAAGCGAGACTGTATCCAGGAAGTGAGCTTATGCGCTTTGCCAGGTAGTGCGCTTTTTCCAGGTTAAGCAGGGCTAGCTCTTGCAGACCATCTCCCCCCAGACCGGCGAGGTATACGGTCGCTGCCAAAGCGCATAATGTAGAGTTGGTACAGATGTTGGATGTTGCTCGTCCCCTGCGGATATGCTGCTCGCGCGTTTGCGAGGTCATTGTGTAAGCCATCTCCCCTTGTGCGTCCACGGTACGGCCGATGATTCGACCGGGCATATTACGTAGGTACTGTTTGCGACAGGCAAACAGACCGAGGAATGGGCCACCAAATGAGGGAAAAAGACCAAGTGGCTGGCCTTCTCCTACGACAATATCGGCGCCTGCTTCGCCCGGGGGCGAAATAAGACCCAGGGAAATAGGGTTTACGGCAACAATTAGTAATGCCGTCCCCAGTTGTTCTTTGAGCCCATTCATCTCCTCTATTATTCCAAAGGTGTTAGGGTTTTGTACCACGAGAGCGGAGATCCCTTTTGGCAAGGAATCCGTGTCGTAGCGACCTATGTGGTCATAAGGCACCTCGACAACTTCGATGCCGGCGGCTTGGCAATAGGTATCGAGTACTCGCCGGTAGTGAGGGAAGAGTGATCTACAAACAGCGACCTTATCTGTTCTTACGATTCGCTCAGCCATGAACACCGCTTCAGCAAGGGCAGTCGCGCCATCGTACATAGAGGAATTTGCCACATCCATTCCGGTCAGTTCGCAGAGAAGGGTTTGAAATTCGAACATTGCGGTAAGCGTTCCTTGACTCATCTCTGGTTGGTACGGTGTATAAGCGGTAGAGAACTCGCTGCGTGAGGTAACGTAAGACACTACGCTGGGAATGTAGTGATCGTAAACCCCTCCCCCAAGGAAGGACGTATACTGTTGCCAGGCAGCATTAAGACGTGCTAGTTTCTGCACTTCGCGAACTGTCTCAAGCTCACTTCTCTCTGGGAGTCCAACTGTCTGGTAGCGGTTCCTAACTTGCTTGGGAATATCGTTGAACAATTCTTCTAGTGACGAGACGCCAATTGCGTCAAGCATTGCCTGACGATCCGCTTCTGTGTTAGCTATGTAACGCATTTGACGCTATTCGTCAGAAAGATACTTCTCGTAGGCGCCTGCGTCGAGAAGACCGCCCACCTGTGCGGGGTTGGCTACCTCGATAACGACTAGCCACCCCTTACCGTGTGGGTCTTCATTGACTGTCTCTGGAGAATCTTCAACTGCTTCGTTGACCTCAACTACCTTGCCGCTCATCGGTGCGTAAACGTCACTTACCGCTTTTACTGATTCCAGCGTTGCTAGAGTGTCTCCTTTTTCTAACTGTGTCTCTGGTGCTGGAAGCTCAGCAAAAACGATATCTCCTAATTCACCTTGTGCATGCTGGGTGATTCCTATTCTTGCCTTATTGCCTTCCAAGCTGACCCACTCGTGTTCCTTGGTGTAACGAAACTGTGCTGGATACGTCATTATCCCTCCTGCGAATTGAGATCAAAGATTCCTGAAATAATTATACTACATGCCCTCTTTTTCAAGTAGTGCTAAAATGGTGCTCCCTCGCTCCAACTTGGTGGATAGAAACTGGCATAGGCTTTGTGGAAGGCGAGAGTTACCTTTCCTAGAGGGCCGTTTCGTTGCTTAGCGATGATGATCTCTGTCTTGCTTACTATTCCTTGCCCTTTCTTGGAGGCTTCCTCCTCTGGCCTATCATAGTAATCCTCTCGATAGATGAAGGTAACCAAGTCAGCGTCTTGTTCAATTGCCCCACTCTCGCGCAGATCAGATAGCCTGGGATATCTCTTTCCCCGCTCCCTTTGCTCCACGGCTCGGTTCAGCTGGGAGACTGCAATTACTGGGACTTTTAGTTCGCGTGCAAGCTTTTTCAACGACCGGGAAATGTAAGCGATTTCTTGCTCGCGTACGTCAGTTTTGATCCCTCCCGAGACAAGCTGCATATAGTCTACGATGACTAGGTCCAAGCCGTGTTGTACTGCCATCCGGCGCGCCTTAGCCTTGATCTCCAGGATGGATGCTCCAGGACTATCATCAACGATGATTGTTGCTTGCTGGAATTTGCTTGCCGCGTTGGCCAGGTCTCGCCACTTGGAGGCTGGAACGTAACCACCACGCAATCGATGCAGGCTCACCTGTGCTTCTCCGCACAGGAGTCGTTCCAGGAGCTGTTCCTTGGTCATCTCCAAAGTAAAAATGCCTACCGCTGCCTTCCCGCGAATCGCTGCGTTTCTTGCCAGGGTCAGGGCTAGGCTTGTCTTTCCTGTTCCTGGCCTACCCGCGATAACGATTAGATCTGAGGGCTGCAATCCAGATGTCATCTCGTCAAGTTCGGGAAGGCCCGTTGCCAATCCTGTGATCGTATGACGGTCCGGATCGCGGTGTAGTTCCTCTAGCGCATCAATGTGCTCGTAGAGAAACTGGCTGAGTAGGTAGTAGTCCCCTCCTGAATCGCGGCGAGAGATATCAAAGATTATTGATTCTGCCTTATCGAGAACTTCATCTGTGTTATGGGCCTCGTCATAGCCAAACTCAGCGATTCGCCCTCCTGCTTCGATCAGTGCACGCAAGGTAGCTTTCTTGTGTACGATCTCAGCGTAGTACTCCAAACTAGCCGTAGTTGTTACACGATCGAGAAGCTCATTCAGGTAAGCGCGCCCACCTGCTTTCTGCATCATGTTCTTTTCTTCCAAACGATTGGCTACAGTGACAATATCAGCAGGCTTACCGTTGTCGAAAAGCTCGCGGATGACTCGGAAGATCACCCTGTGAGCTTGTCGGTAGAAGTACTCTGGTCTCAGCTGTTCCAGTAGAATGGGAACTGCCCCTTCGGGCTCCAGAATTGCGGAGCCAAGTACTACTTGTTCAGCTTCAATGTTTCTTGGGAGAGAGCGGAGATAGGTTCCGTTCGTTTCTACAGCTTCTTGTTCCCTCATTTTCACCGCCCTTTTTCATTATACGACCTTCCTCTTAAGAAACAACACAGCCCATGATCTCCTAGTATGTCGGGGTTTTGATCTATGCTCATTTGTATTGAAGGAATCTTGCCGGTTTGCTATACTTTGGGTAAAGATTCAATTCTTGGGAGGGTGATGTGCAAGTTCTGACAATGAAGGAATTGCTAGAGACCGGAGTTCATTTCGGTCACAGGAAACGCAAGTGGAATCCTAAGATGGCTCCTTACATTTTTACTGAGCGTAAGGGTATTCACATTGTTGATCTCGAACAGACCGTTGAAATGTTTGAACGGGCGTATTTTTTTGTTCGTGACCGAATTGCTCAGGGAGGCGAAATCCTGTTTGTTGGAACCAAAAAACAGGTTCAAGCCACAATTGAGGAGGAAGCAAAGCGTTGTGGGGCGCATTATGTCAACCACCGCTGGCTTGGCGGGGCTCTGACCAACTTCGTCACGATCAAGCGGAGCATCAACCGGATGAAGGAGTTGGAGACAATGGTAGAGGAAGGCAGAATGGAGGTTATTCCGCCTAAGGAGGCAACCAAGTTGCGGCGAGCGTTAGCCAAGCTGCAACGTAATCTGGATGGGCTTCGCCATCTGGAACGCCTTCCAGACCTATTGTATGTTATCGATCCGGATATCGAAGCAAATAGTGTGCGCGAGGCAAAGATCTTGAATATACCGGTTATTGCCATCGTAGATACTAATTGTGACCCTGATCCGATCGATTTTCCCATTCCGGGAAATGATGATGCTATCAAGGCGACCAAGCTGATCACCTCGCGTATAGCTGACGCCGTTTTGGAGGGGCGCGAAGGAAGACAGGTGGATGAGGCAGTAGAGACAAAAGCTGAGCAAGTTGAAATAGCTGAAGAAGCTGAAGAAGCTGAGAAACCTGAGGAACCCAACGAACCCAACGAACCCAACGAACCCAAGAAACCCTCTATTGCTTCCGTGTCGGAAGAGGTCGCGGAAGAAGTAGCTGTTGCCACAGCAACTGAGGATAAGATCCGTGACCCTGGTGCTGCAGAGGGAGAAGGAACTGATAGCGATGACAATTCGAATTGAAGATGTAAAGAAACTGCGTGAGAAAACAGGGATCGGGATCATGGATTGTAAGACTGCTCTTATTGAAGCAGAAGGGGATATAGACAAGGCAACAAAAGTCTTGCGAGAAAAAGGGTTAGAGCTCTCCGGACATAAGGGTCGCGATGCAAACGAGGGCCGAATTGAGGTCTATCTTCATCATAGTGGGAAAGTAGGTGTGTTGTTAGAAGTGGATTGCAATACTGACTTTGCTGCTAACAGCGCTGATTTTCGGCAGTTTGCACGGGGACTTGCTATGCAAATTGCTGCTGCGCGTCCTCGATATATCGCTGCTGAAGATGTAACAGATGCAGAGCTAGAAGAGGAAAAAGAGATTTATCGTAAGCAGTTAGAGGGCCAGGACAAACCACAGGAAATTGTGGAGAGAATTATCGAAGGACGTGTCAAGAAATTCTACGCTGAGACCTGCCTTCTCAAACAGCCTTTTGTGAGGGATCCATCACAGACGATCGAGGAGCTGCTGGCAGAACTGCGCTCCAGGACAGGTGAAAACATCGTCGTAAAGAGATTTGTTCGCTATCAGATCGGAGAAGAGTAAGTCTATGCATCCTCCTTCCTGTGTGCTTCTTAAACTAAGCGGTGAAGCATTTAAGGGCCCGCAGGGGCCACTTTCCCCGGAGTCATTGCGTCACATAGTGGAAGAGATTGCCTCCATAAGAGATACCCGGATGGCAATCGTGGTTGGCGGGGGAAACATCATTCGCGGGGCGCGTAGTCAATGGTTGAGTCGCGTTGAGGCGGATGCTCTAGGGATGCTTGCCACTATCATCAACGGCCTTGCTCTGAAGTCTTATTTGGAGGAGTTTGGGCGGGAAGTGATTGTGCAATCGGCGATTGCTAGTGAATTAGCTGAACCAGTAGCGCCACATAAGGCATGTGCAGCTATGTGTGAGGGGAAGATAGTTGTCTTTGTTGGAGGAACTGGCAATCCTTTTGTCACTACAGATACTGCTGCTGCGCTTCGTGCAGCGGCAATTCGGGCTGATGTTGTTGCCAAGGCATCCAATGTTGACGGGGTATTCACAAGCGATCCGGCAGCAGGGGAAGCAAGTCAGCTGTTGCGCGAATTGAGCTTTGATAAGTTTATTGAGAAACGCTACGGTGTAATGGACTTGGTGGCAGTCGAGATTTGCAGGGAAAACAACCTTCCCATCGTGGTATTTAACTGGAACAAGCCGGGAGCACTGCGTGCGATTGCGTCGGGTGAAAGGATAGGAACACTTATCTGTTAGGAGGCGCACGGGACTCTGAAGTATTTGCTATGGCACATATTCGCCATGTTTCTCTATCGAGTCTTATGCGGGTGAAGTTCTTTATTTTTTTAGTTCCTCAGATTCCAGGCATGGTCGATAGTCCAATGTCCAACGTCCAAGGTCCAATGTCCAAGGTCCAGAGTCTGAAAGCCGGGGGAAATAGCAGAGACAATGGCTATTAAGCGGTTTGAAGATATCGAAGCATGGAAAGCCGCTCGAGAGCTAACCCAAGCGATCTATCGCCTAACGGCTCAGGGAAAGTTTGCCAAAGACTTTGGCTTGCCCCATGGAATATAGAATATCACTTGTTCCACAGGGCAGGCGCGATCAGATCCAACGCGCCGTTGTTTCTATAATAGAGATGCTTTTAACAGTTTGTACAACCAGGCTGACAAGGTGAAAAGTATAATCTCCGGCTTCATCAGGTATTTAAGAAGTTGACTATGGACGTTGGACATTGGACGCTGGACTCTTAGGAACTACTTTTTTATACATCTTCCTGTGCTAGCTGATGCTGCTCTAGACACGCAGCCAGGCAAGAAATTCACCAAACCGTCTTTCTACAGCTTGGGTAAGCGTGTCTGGAACTCCTCTTTCTTGTATCAATTGTGCTTCCCTTCTTGCCTCGGTCATTATATCCAGGTCGTGAACCAGATCGACTGCGCGCAACTTGCTCAAGAAACCATGTTGTTGTGTTCCCAACAGATCTCCCGGCCCGCGGATTTTTAGGTCTTCTTCGGCGATAGCAAACCCGTCGAGACAATTGACAAAGGCATAAAGCCGCTTCCTTGCTTCCTCGGTCTTTGCATCGGCAATAGCGAAACAGGTGGAGGGTTGTCCGGCTCGACCGATACGTCCACGTAACTGGTGCAATTGTGAAAGACCAAAACGGTTGGCATGCTCAATTACCATGAAATCTGCATTACATACATCGATTCCGACTTCAATTACCGTTGTTGCTACAAGGATACGAATCTCACCGGAGCGGAAGGCATTCATCACTTGTGTTTTCTCTTCCGCTGGCAGGCGGCCATGAACTAGTCCTATCGGAAAGGGAGACAAGGTGGACCGAAGTTCCTCGGCTACCTGAGCTGCCGCTTTGAGATCAATCTTTTCGGATTCTTCAACGAGTGGAAGGATAACGTACCCCTTGCCGCCTGTCTCGAGCTGGCGGCGAACCTCGTTATATACCTCATCTCGTCGTGTGTTGGCGACCCACAATGTGCGTGTTTGCTTCTGACCCGTTGGCAGTTGTCTGATTAAGGAAACGGCGAACTCTCCATAGAACGTGAGGGTAATTGTGCGTGGGATGGGTGTTGCACTCATCACAAGCAGGTCAATTTGTTCTCCTTTTTCCTCCAATAAGGATCGTTGTACTACGCCGAAACGGTGCTGTTCGTCGATTACCACAAAGCCAAGCGCCTTAAATGAGACATCTTGTTGAATGAGCGCGTGTGTCCCGACAACCAGGTCGACCTCACCGCTTGCTATGCGTGCCTTCAAACGTTCCTTACTCTTGCTCGTGCTGGTTAGAAGCTCCACTCTCACCGAAAGTCTGGACAGCAAACGACGGAAACAATAAAAGTGTTGCTCGGCGAGTATTTCAGTGGGGACCATGAAAGCTACTTGGCTCCCCGCTTCTATTGCGTACAATGCTGCCGTGAGAGCTACAATTGTCTTCCCCGATCCCACATCTCCTTGCAAGAGACGCATCATCTGTTCGTTTTGGCCCAAATCACTGACGATCTCTTTTAATGCCTTTAATTGTTCCAATGTCAGTGAAAAGGTAAGGTTGGCCAAGAAAGAATCAGCAAGTTTATTGGAAAGTACACGAGATTGGCCAGTATGCTTGCGGACTGAGGTTGCGAGACCAAGCTGGAGTAAGAAGAGTTCCTCAAAAGCGAGTGCACGGCGGGCCTGTGCAAATGTGCTGTGATCTTTTGGAAAATGGATCGATTGAACCGCTTTCTGTTTGTTGGGCAAATGATATTTCTCTCGGAGAGGCCCAGGTAGTATGTCGCGAAAGAGCGGCCCATAAGCTTTGAGATTTCGATTGATTAATAGGCGAATATACCGGTCGCTTATTCCCTCTGTTACTGGATAGATGGGGACCAGACGGCCTATGAGGAACCCTTCATTTGCTGGTTCCCATACCGGGGAAGACATTTGGACTACACCATATGTTCGTTCAACCTTTCCATAGAGATCGATCTTCTCCCCTCGTTTCAGTTGCTTGGCGATCCACGGTTGGTTGAACCAAACAGCGTAAAGGACTCCCGAATCATCTCTGATCGCGGCTTTGACGATGTCCATCTTGCTGTTCACGTGAATCTGGTTAATTGCGGCAATTTCTCCGCGTACGCATGCGTCGATCCCTGGCCTCAATTTTCCGATTGGGAGAAAACGTGAGCGATCTTCAAGACGACGAGGAAAATAGGTGAGTAGATCTTCAATTGTATGAATTCCTAACCTCTGTAATTGGGTTACGCGCTTCTCCCCTACTCCTTTTGCCTGTTGAACGGGTAAGAAGAGGTCGTCTTCGTTGGGTGTTGCGGGAGATGTGAGCTCTCCTTGTGCAATACGTTCGTAAAGCTGGCTGATGGCACGTCGACGGTCGAAGTGTTTGAATTGACTGTATCCAGATACAAGCCGCGCGGCAGTCGGGAAGTTCAGTCGAATGAACTCTTCCAGCCCACATGTAACAGCATCATCGTTGTATCCATGCGCGCGCTCTAGACGAAGGATTTTTTTGATTTGTACTATCAGGGTCTCATTTTCTTGTCGCATGCCGAAGCTTACTATATAATCAGTTGCTTTTGGAGGCAAGGACAATGTCGGCAACAATCAGAAAATACGGGGATTCCGTACTTCGCCAGGTGGCAGATCCGGTAAAGGTCATCAATAAGGAGATCAAGAACATCTCCGAGAAAATGGTAGAAGCGATGCTCCGAGCGAACGGGGTAGGGATCGCTGCGCCACAGATTGGGGTTGCCAAACGCATCATTGCTTTTGATCTTGGCGGTAAGTTTTACATCCTAATCAATCCGGAGATCCTGGAAACTTCGGATGAGGAGGAGGAAATCCTTGAAGGCTGTCTGAGTATTCCTGGGGTGGATGCCCCAGTCGTTCGCAAGCTCAGAGCCCAAGTTCGTGGGGTTACTCTTGATGAAAAAGAGGTTGAGGTCGAAGGGGAAGGGCTTATGGCTCGCGCAATACAGCACGAGGTGGATCATCTAAGTGGGATTCTATTCATTGATTACCTCAGTCCTGCTCGGCGGCGTAGTGTTCTCAATGATTACATGCGCCAACAACGCGAGGAAAAGCCGTGAGAATCGTTTTCATTGGAACCGCGCCATTTGCTTGCTCTTCTCTAAATGAGCTTGCAGAGGCGCATAAGGTTGCACTTGTTGTCACTCAACCGGATCGACCTGCAGGCAGAAAGCATAGGCTCAAGCCCCCTGCGGTCAAGGTAGCCGCAAAGAAGCTTGGACTAAGAGTTATCCAGCCAGTTCAGATTAATAGCGATCATTCAGTGGGGACATTGCGAGCGGCAGAGCCCGAGGTAATTGTTGTTGCTGCTTATGGGCAGCTTCTACGTCGGGTGGTTTTCTCGTTACCCGCGCAAGGAACGATCAATATTCATGCTTCCCTTCTTCCACGCTATCGTGGAGCGGCGCCGATTCCCTGGGCGATTATCCGCGGTGATGACAGAACAGGTATCACGACTTTCTTGATTGATGCAGGAATGGATACAGGAAAGATCCTGCTTAGCGAGAGTCTTTCCATCGATTCAGATGAGACCGCAAATGACCTGCATGACCGTCTTGCTGTTCTTGGATCCCGTGTAATCCTTAGAACCTTAAGCAAGATCGAATCTGGAGATATCAACCCTATTCCGCAACAGGAGAAAAACGCTTCACTAGCCCCAAAGCTACTTCGTGAGGACGGACTACTTGATTGGGAGAGGGACGCACGCGAGCTTCATAACAAGGTACGCGGCATGAATCCATGGCCTGGAGCGTTTACCTACCTGAAAGGCGAGAAAATAAAGCTCCACCGAACCCTACTTACGGGGATCAAATGTGGAGAAGTGGTGCCCGGAGAGATTGCGTTGAGGGAGACAGGGCGGTTGCTTGTCGGAACAGGAGATGAGCTACTTCAAGTTATGGAGATACAGCGAAAAGGACGTCCTCGCACACATGGTGGCGACTTTCTAAACGGTTTGCAGAACGTCCAGGGGGTTCAACTCATTTGTGGGTAGAGCCCAGCGAGACCGGTCTTCTCCATCTTTCTTTTTAGGGTAATCCCAGATAGCCTATGGATGAAAATCTCTGCTGTGTTATTGACAATTGCCCTGATCACATGTCCGCCAAGTGCTGTACCGCTCTGTTTTGCTACTGTGGTGTGGCAGTGAAGAATGCATTCCTCGCCTTTGCGGGCAAAGTTTCCCTGTAAGGACAGGAGCTCTACTGGTCCATCGATTCGCTTAATATCATAGCTTTCCCCATTCCAGTAACCAAGCTCAAGCTCGCGCAGCATGCCAACCCCATTTAGTATGATCCCCGAGTCAATTCCGAGTGCGAGCAACGAAGGAATCAATTCCTCTCCATCTTCCAAACGTACAGCGAGCTGTTGTTCGTGATCCGCCTTAATCATCAGAACCTCCTTTTGTACGGATTGTAACAACTGTTTCGTTATTCCTCCAGTTGCATTCTCAGGACCTGGTCTCCTATCCTTAAGTGCCCGGCATGTTCTCAATGCTTACTTAGGGAGCAATGCAATTGGTACATTGAATGACTCAGTGGGCGTGAGGATTGTCCTTTTGCTTGTTAATGAAGATGATAGAATATGAGGTTCTAAGGATAAGGAGGGAAGATGCCACGGCTTGAGGAACAATTGGGAAAAGCGTTGAATAAGAAGAGGTTAACCATTTCTGTCGCAGAGTCATGTACAGGAGGGCTTCTGGCAAGCCACATTACAGATGTTTCAGGAGCATCTGATTACTTTTGTGGCGGCGTTGTTGCTTACCAGAATAGGGTCAAAGAAACCCTGCTTGGGGTTCCAGCCTATATCTTGGCAGAAAAGGGAGCAGTAAGCAGCGAAACGGCACAAGGCATGGCCAAAGGATGTAGGGAGCTTTTTCATAGTGATATTGCGGCAGCAATTACTGGGATTGCTGGTCCAACCGGAGGAACTCAGGCTAAGCCGGTAGGTTTGGTGTACATAGCGGTTGTAAGTGAAAACGGATCGGGAGAACAGCGCTTTGTCTGGTCAGGGAACCGCTTATCAAACAAGGAAGCCTCGGTTGACGCTGCCTTGGAGATGATCCTTTCTCTAGTATTGAAGTGAAAGAAGAATGTATGTTAACATCCCCTCATGAATAGACCGTTCAGGACAAGGTTAAGCTGGACGCTCTCCATTGTGGTGGGGGTTGGTCTGTTTAGTGCTGTTGTTTACTACGTTGGTTGGCGTAGCATCCTTGCGCAGATTCAGGACCTGGGCAGTATTGGCATTGTCGCGGTGATTGGGAATGTCCTTCTTACCATGATCAGTTTGCTTCTCGGATGGTGGGTTATCCTGCGTTCTTACGGCATCAGAGTTCCAATAGGCCATATCATTGGCGCACGGCTGAGTGGATACGCCGTGAGTTATCTTACTCCCTCGCTTTACTTTGGGGGGGAGCCAATCAGAGGACTGCTGACTGCTGAACACACTCACGCTCCAACGACGCGCGTCTTCGCAACCATCGTCGTGGAACGTTTCCTTGGAGGATTGAGCCTTGTTGTTTTTATGTTTATCGGAGGTTTCTATGCCATTATCTCTTCGGAGATTGGCATAACAGAGAAGCGAGCCGTAGTAATTGGAGTCGCTTTTGTCGCGTTCTGGATCATCGTTGGTTTGGTGAACTTCGCGGGAAACTTCAAATGGATCAGTTGGGCGATCCGGCTGTTGAAATATCCATTCCGCCGTTGGCATAACGGGCTCGAGCGAGCGGCAGCTAAGGTTGCTGAAACCGAGGATGAGATCTATGATGCGTTTACCCGGCACTGGAAGGGAACACTGCTGGCGTTCCTCATCCAGTTGCTGGCGACCTTCTTTGTCTATATGCGTCCGCAGGTCTTCTTTTACTTTTCTGCACATCAAACCTTTGACTTTGCTCAGCTGTCTCTCTTGTTCACACTGAACATCATGCTCTCCTTCTTCCTATGGATTACCCCTGGCGGACTGGGAACTGGCGAGGCTGGATCGATTGGTATCTTTGCGCTTGTCGGAGTAGGAGGAGCGGAGGCAGTTGCCTTCTCGCTGATGTTCAAATTTGTCGAGCTTCTTATGGTAGGAGCCGGCCTATTCTATCTCTTCAATAGGGGAATGAGCCGATTGTTCGAGCTGTTCAAAGGGAGAATGCACCGGCGCTAACTCCTGTTTTCCCTTTGCGCGGGGATTGAAGGTTGTCAGTCAATCCTATATCGTATGATTGGAGGGCTACGAGCGGAATCAACGGAGCGAAACGCAAGGGGGAATATGATGAATAAGATCGTGGTTTTGTTAGTGTTATTTGGCTTACTGGGGGTTGTCCTGTCAGTATCTGGTCAAGTTGATCTGGCGGCGTTTCCAACTGGAACGACAAAGATGGTGTACAGAATAGTGAGTGGAGAAATGCAAGCGCCCCAGAGTTTGGAAGTGACCGTTGTTTCACACGGGGACGGACAGTATACCCTGGGCATGTTTGTTGAGGCGAGTGGGAGCAAGAGCCAACTATCTAGCTTTGGGCTTCTCTTTGGTGGGGCAAGCATGTTATATGGAAGTGGAGGGGATGTTAGCTCCTCCTCGCTGCAAGCAGTGATGGGCCAGCGATCTCGCCTTGAAGAAGGACAGGAATACCTCCTTCCGGATGGAGTAACATTTGGCGGCATCGTCAGTGTGGAGATTGCGGGGGTGCGGTGTCTAGAAGGATCCTTCATTGATCCGGCTCAAGAAGATACCCTGATAAGGATTGCGTTTGAGTTATCACATCCAGTATATATGTTCCCGCGGACGATCATTGAGAACAGATATGATGAGGAATGGGTGGAAGTACTCAAGATGGAGCTGAGTGAATACACATTTACCGCACTGGAGGACTAGCTGTGCCACTACTTGAGTTTAGGGGAATTACTAAGGATTACAGACTTGGAAAGACGGTAGTCCGTGCGTTGCGTGGTCTCGACCTTGTGGTTGAGGAGGGTGAAGTCATCGCGATTATGGGACCATCCGGCTCGGGGAAGTCGACACTAATGCATATTGTCGGGGCGCTCGATACTCCGACTGGCGGGACGGCCTTCCTCGATGGACAAGACCTACAGCAGCTAAAGGAGCACCAACTCGTTGCGCTTCGAGGAAAGAAAGTCGGGTTCGTTTTTCAGACCTTCAACCTAGTCCAGACGCTTTCCGCGCAGAGGAATGTTGAGCTTCCGATGATCTTTCAAGGAATTCGCAAAGGAGAACGAGCGCGGCGTGCTCGCGAACTGTTGATCAAGGTCGGTCTCGGAGATCGGGTCAAGCATAAACCGAATGAACTCTCCGGTGGAGAACGGCAACGCGTGGCAATGGCCCGTGCGTTGGCGAACGACCCGGAAATCATCCTAGCCGACGAACCGACAGGAAACTTGGACACCGAGAGCGGTACACCGGTTCTCGCAATGCTCAAGAAATTGAGCGTGAATGACGGGAAGACTGTGATCATCGTGACGCACGACCCGGATGCAGCGGCGATTGCTGATCGCATAGTCCGATTACGTGATGGTCACATCGTTGAAGAAGAGGTGCGAAATGCTTAAGGATTTCTTTCTGCTTGCAGGTCGAAGTATTGCCCATCGCAGGATGCGGAGTTGGCTCACCGTCATCGGTGTGTTCATCGGAATCACGGCAGTCGTCGCGCTGATCTCGATCGGGCTCGGCCTCGAACGCACGATCACCGATCAGATTGCCAGCGTCTTCGGTGTCGACACGTTCATCATCATGAACGAGGGCGCGTTCGGCCCCCAGGCGCACGGCCCAGGCGGTGCCGAGGAGTACGCTCTCGATCTGGCAACCTTGCGGGCGGTCGAAGGGGTCAAGGTTGCTGCAGCAGTGCGGGAACGCACCGCCTTTCTTCAGGGTCCGCCGAGAAGTGATGGTACGCCCCTACAAGGGTTCTTTCCCGTCAGTGGTCTCTCTCCCGAGTTGATCACCGAATTCGAATCGTTCATCGGAAAACTGGAAGTGCAGAAGGGCGGAAGGCTGTTCGACGTAGGCGAGGAGGCGGTGACTGTCCTCGGCAGTGAAATCGCCAACAGGTTCCAAGCTTCGGTTGGTGACACGGTTCTCGTTGCGGGAGATGGCAGCGCGGAGCTCTCTCTAACCGTCGTTGGCATTCTCGTGCCGGTCGAGGAAGACAAGGGATCCCGCGGGGGCTTCGCTGCGGGGATGAACCAGAGCCAGAACCAGTCGAAGAATCTCTAACCTTCGAAACTCATGAATTCTTCGACAAGGATGAAGACTTGGAAGACCTAGTCCGTGATCCTGTAAAGCTCAACGAGGTATTTAACAAAGTCTACC
>JAUWPW010000053.1 GCA_030611415.1 Candidatus Bipolaricaulota bacterium | reverse complement strand
AGGAACGCGACAAGTTCATCAAGCGATAGCCCCAGTAGTTTGCAAGGAGGCGAGTGAAGTCGTGTTGTCTTGCCGAAGGGATCAATCACCTGCAGCGGGTATTCTTGCGTATTCTTAGAGACTTTCAGCTTGTTCCACTCTTGATATAGATCTTTTTCAAACTGCTTCCTATTCCCTAAGAGGTGATCGCAACCTAGAGACGCTTGATAAACCAGTTTTTGCAGGTCTTGTCCCGTCATTCGTGGATGACGCGCCTGCTCCAGCTTTAGTATCTGCAAAAGTCTTTCTTTGCTGTTCATACAAGACAGGATAAAACGACAAGCTATGGGGGTCAAGGTGAAAATCACCCCATCATTGCGAAGATTGACATAGTTACTTGAACAGAGTATATTTCTATCAAGGTATGTCAGGCGAAATGGCCATCCAGCCTTAGCTGGGCGGCCATCCGTTTTTTGAGCAAGGAGGCTTGGATGTGGGAGAAAACGTTAGTAGTAGTAGCATACTTTGTCGTACTACTAGGTATTGGTTTCTTTGCGCGTAGACACGCTCATCGCACGACTGAGGACTACTTTGTTGCCTCACGGACGTTACCTGCGTGGGTCCTATTCTTTACAATGGCAGCCACTAACTTTAGTGCGTTTACTGTATTTGGGTTCTCTGGAGCGGGATGGAGGCTTGGGTACTCTTTTTATCCAATTATGGCCTTTGGGACTGGTTTTATGGCTTTATCCTTCTACTTTATTGGCCGACCGGTATGGCGATTAGGGAAGGCAAGGGGGCTCCTGACTCCGCCAGAGCTTGTCTTTGATCGATTCGGGAGCCCTACGCTGCGGTTGCTGTTTCTTGGAGTGATGGTGGCATTCACTCTGCCATATCTCGCCATGCAGCCGATGGCAGCTGGCTACGCGCTGGAGGGACTGCTCGGCATTCCGTATTTTGCTGGGGCTGTTCTGATCACTGTCGTTATGCTTGTTTACACCTTCTTTGGTGGATTTCGTGGTGTCGCATGGACCGACGTGTTCCAAGGAGGGATGATGATAGTGCTTCTGCTTATTGCCTTAGCAGTGATTGCTGCCTCTTTTGGCGGGCTGTCCGCGGCAAATCAAACTGCGGCTATTGAGTGGCCGGAGCTCTTCTCTCGACCAGGCATGGGTGGTACCTTTTCAGCGGGGATATGGCTCGGGTACATGCTACTGTGGTTGCTGTGTGATCCCATGTTTCCCCAGCTCTTCCAGCGCTTCTATGCCGCCCGAGACGAGCAAGCCTTGAGCACGACTATGGCCATCTATCCATTGATTACCGGCCTCTTATTCTTGCTTCCGGTGACAATCGGAGTGCTAGGACGGCTGACGTTCCCCGAGCTTCCGGCAGGTACTGCCTCAGATCAAATCCTTCCCTTACTCCTTTCCAGGTGTACTCCCCCAGTTTTGGAGGCCCTTGTCTTAACGGCGGCTCTTGCTGCCCTTATGTCAACCCTTGATTCTCAGCTCCTTACTCTGTCCTCCATGTTCACGCGTGACCTTTTCGAGCAGAGAAGAAGACGTGCCTCCTCACCATGGATGGGAAAGTTATTTGTAGTAGCGCTAGCCCTGGCCGGACTGGCTATTGCCTGGCGGCCTCCGGCTACCTTCCTGGAGATCGCTACGGAAACCTTCACTGGCCTGGCAGTTCTCTTTCCCACAGTTGTTGCTGCTCTATACTGGAGAGGGGCAACGGCAAGAGGAGCGATAACTTCGATTGTCGTCGGAGAAGGTCTGGTTGTTGGTTATCATCTTCATCTTGTACCTGATTTTGGGACCTTGCCAGTGGTTCCTGTTGTTCTTGTAACAGCTGTTGTTCTTGTAGTGGTCAGCCTTCTTACTCAGGCTCATCCTCAGGCACGGGCACCGGAAGCAAGGCAGGGGGAAAGGAGAGGAAGAAACTGGAAATGGGCCCTGGGGTTCGGTCTTCTTTTCCTTTTGGGCAATGACTACTGGATGTGGGGTAACAGCCGATTGGGTCCGCTTAATTTTCCGTGGTGGATGTGGTACTTCTTCGGTCTATGCCTACTGATGGCTCTCGCATTCTGGCGGTTTGGCCATTACACATCACCTGGACCACGTAGAGGCGATTCGCATGGTGAATAGTGAAAAGCAGTTGAGTGGGTTCGTAGAGTTCATTGAGTTGAAACATAGCCAGGAGTCAGCAGTCTGGAGTCGATAGTCGAAAAATGGTGAAAGGCGAAGAACTGATAGCTGATAGCTGTTTGCTGATGACTGATCACTGACAACTAGCTTCATCTCTCCCTCACCTCCCCAAGGAAAGACGGTCTCCGAGATCCCTTGGCAATCCCTCTTGCAGGATTCTCTTCTTGACCATGTTAATGTCATATGAGATTCGTTTGAAGTAAACCTCTCTATTGAGCAGATCGACGACTGCGTACGCAGCACGTGGATCACCATCTCGTGGTTGCCCAACGCTTCCCGGATTTATCAGGTATTGGGCCTCTGGCACGAGTTTGAGTGGCTCTTTTCTTGGCCTAAGTAGATCAACGTTGCCTTCCAGTGACACAAAGCCGCCTTGGATGTGAGAGTGGCCGAAAAACGCAAGTGGCCGATTAAGCAAGGAAAAGTTCTCTGTGGCAACCCAGCGATCACAAATATATTCCCATAATGGTCCGCGCAGACTGCCGTGCACCATTACCAAATCTTCCTCGGTGTGTATCGCGGGAAGTTCTTTTAGGTAGGCTTTGTCTTTATCGGAAATGTGAGCAGTTGTCCATCTGATTGCTAGCTGTGCCGATGGAGTGAAGTGGTCGAATGGAAGCCTTGCACAGGCAGCTGCATCGTGGTTTCCCTGAACGCATAGCAGGTTTGCTTTGCGTATTCTGCGGACACACAGATCCGGCCAGGGCCCATAACCTACAATGTCCCCGCAGCAAAGGATCCGTTCTATCTGACTCTTCTCAAGGGAATTCAGGACTGCCTCAAGAGCAGGCAGGTTTCCATGAATATCTGATACTACACCAATTCGTGACATAGCCTCATAAGCTTACACCAGGATAAGCTATTTCACAGTACACCTAAGACTGGTATCGTGCATAGCCACTTATCTTATCTACACAAGGCGTACCGCTTTGATAAGAAGGATTGCTTGTTTTGCATTTGAGGAGGAGAGGCGATTAGAAAAAGAAAAAGGGACAAGCCATATTCTACTGTCCCTTTCCACTACAGAAAGCTTAAGTCTTCTTTTCTTTAAGTGATTTCTCTAGATATCTAATTGCTTCCCCTACGGTAGAGATTTTTTCTGCGTCCTCGTCAGAGATCTCTATCCCAAATTCATCTTCGAACTCCATTATCAGCTCCACCGTATCCAAAGAGTCTGCGCCCAAATCTTCCACAAAGGACGCATCATCTATCACTTCCTCTGCACTTACCATTAGTTGTTCAATGACCATCTTTCTTGCCTTCTCTCCAATATCGCTCATCTCAAGTTACACCTCCTCTTATATTTCGCTGTATCACGGGTATAACCCCCCATTGACATCAATAACTTGACCAGTTATATATGAAGATCGCTCAGAAAGCAAGAACGCCACAACGGAGGCAATCTCTTCAGGGGTTCCTTCTCTGCGAAGAGGAATGCGAGAAAGATAAGCCTTGCGGGCTTCATTGCCCAAGCTTGCGGTCATAGCTGTACTGATAAACCCAGGCGAAACAAGATTTACTCTGATTCCATGACCTGCCATTTCTTTAGCCACACTTCTACTCAGAGCAATGAGTCCGGCTTTTGACGCGGCGTAGTTTGCCTGGCCGGCATTTCCTGTTTCACCGATCACCGAGGCAATACTGACGATTGCTCCGCTGTTGTTCTTGAGCATGTAACGCAAACAAGCGTGCATGCAATTGTAGGCTCCCTTTAGGTTAACATCGATTACCTTATCCCATTCTTCCTCGCGCATGCGCAGGATTAGCCTATCACAGGTGATCCCAGCATTGTTAACGAGGAAGTCAATTCGCTCGTGCTTCTCGTAGATTGACTTCATTACCTGTTGAACCTGAGCAAATTGACTAACATCGGCAGGCAGAAACTGACAGCCCTTAAGCTCCTTTTCTATAAGTGCTCCAGCTTGCGTGTCACGGTCAACAACCTCGACCACGCATCCTGAATTGTGTAATAAGGCGGTGATTGCTCGTCCGATTCCCTTTGTTCCTCCAGTTACAACAGCAATTTGTCCGTCAAATTCGCCCATGTAGCGCCTCCTCAAAGCTCAAGAACTTGATCTGTGAGGTGATCTGCCGCCCAAGATTAGACAGCACTCTACTGGTTCCTGCTTCCACGCCGTAGGATACCCCTTCCCTTGTCATGCTGTTTATCACATCTACCCAGCGTACACAGGAAGTAATCTGTGTCAACAACAGTTTCTTTAACCGTACACCATCACATTCAGGATCTCCACTTACGCTGGATATCACAGGAACCAAAGGAGCGGCAAAGGACAGTTTGGCGATTGCTGGGGCAAGTTTCTTCTCTGCTCCAAGAGCCGCTGGCGAGTGAAATGCGCCGGAGACGTGCAACGGGATCGCCCGGCCGCCCATCTGTTCTACCAGTTCCGTTGCTTGTCTAAGCGCTGTTTTTCCCCCTGAGATTACCGCTTGCTCTGGTGCATTGTAGTTCGCAATTACCAGGTCGCCACGGACAGACTTGCAGATTGAGCGCACCTCAACAATTGTGAGCTTGAGAACTGCCACCATTCCCCCCTTGATCGCGGTCATCAATCGCGCACGCTCCATTACGGTGCATAAAGCGTCTTCAGCTGTAAGAACACCTGCACTGACAAGCGCAGCATATTCGCCCAGGCTGTGTCCGGCAACGACTGCGGGCGTTAAGCCTCTATCTCTTAGTTTTTCTTCCCGTATCAGGCTGTCAATTAGGATCATTGGCTGAGCGTATTCTGTTCGGGTAAGTAGATCAAGTTCATTATCTTGCACTAATTTACGCAGCAAGAGACCGTTCTGCTCAGCTATACAAAACAAGCGTTTTCCGATCCTTGAGGAGATAATCGTCTTAGAAATTTTCCCTTGTCCCGGAAAGAGAAACGCGACTTTCTTATCATTTAGCATGGCTAAATTTGTATCAATACTGCCCCGTAGGTTGCGCCGGCACCGAAAGCGGTCATGACGACTAGATCACCATGTTTAATGCGTCCAGCTTGCACCGCCTCATCAAGGGCAATGGGAATGGAGGCAGTAGAGGTGTTTGCAACACGATCAAGGTTGATAATTACTTGTTCTTTGCTGAGATGAAGGCGGCGAGCAAGTGAATCAATGATGCGAATGTTCGCTTGGTGGGGAATGAGCCAATCGATATCAGAAAGATGAAGGCCGGCAGCAGCAATTGCTTCCCGTGTGGAGCTCTCCATCATTGGGACCGCGCTGCGGTAAACCCCTGCTCCCTCCATTTTTAGGTAGTGATCTCCTTTTTTGACGGTTGAATCAGTTGCCGGAAACCTTGTCCCACCAGCGGGTAAGTGAAGGAGCAGCGCTTTGTCACTATCGGCATGCAACGCACTTCCTAGGATTCCTTCCCCTGGCGCAGTCCCTTCCAACAAGACTGCTCCAGCGCCGTCGCCAAATAAGACACAGGTCTTACGGTCGGTCCAGTCAGTAACCCGAGATAGGGCTTCAGTTCCTACTAGGAGGATGCGCCGAAAGCCTCCGGAACCGATCAGTCCATTAGCAACAACAAGGCCGTACACAAAACCGGAACAGCCTGCTTTGATGTCGAAGAACGGAGTTTGATCAAGACCGAGACCAGCAGCAATAAAGGGCGCGGATCCAGGACAGATCATATCAGGGAAGTTTGTGGCAACGATTAGCAAATCAATTTCATTAGCTGACACACCTGCTTGTGACAGGGCATCTCTTCCCGCTTTGATTCCCATGATAGCGGGATCATCGTCGCTGTTTAGGTGATGACGGGTCTTAATTCCTGTTCGTTGTACAATCCACTTACTAGATGTATCAATAAGCTTTTCCAGATCAGCATTGCTGATGATCTTCGGCGGAAGGTAACTTCCCATCCCTGTGATTCTAGCCCCCACTTGCATTCTCCCGCTTCATTTGTTTGGTAATAAGCTTGTTGAGGTTTGCTGTGGCGGTGCAACGAGCAACATTGATTGCAGTTTGGATTGCCATGGCATCGGATCTGCCATGGGCAATTACTACTATGCCGTTCACGCCGAGAAGCGGTGCTCCCCCATGTTGCTGGTAAGAGAGCTTATCGCGAAGGATACGAAAAACAGGTTGCATCAATACAGCCCCCACTTTTGCGCGAGCACTGGCGTTAATGTTTCTTCGCAATAGAGCTGTGACAGCTGATATTCCCCCTTCTACTGCCTTCAGGTAGATATTTCCAACAAATCCATCACAGACCACAACATCCACAGGTCTCTCAGTGAGGAGGTGGTGACCCTCAACGTTGCCGATGAATTTAAGCGAACTGGCTTCCAAGCAGTCATAAGCATGATAGTTGAGCTTGTTTCCTTTTCCTCGTTCCTCTCCAATGCTCAAGAGAGCGATCCTTGGCTCGTGAATCCCTTTGACGGCAGCCGCATAACTTGCTCCCATCATGGCGAAGCCTTCAAAGTGTTTGGGGGCACAGTCTACATTTGCCCCTACATCGATTACGATGATCTCTTGCCCGGATAGGGTAGGGAGAGAAGCAGCTATTCCGGGACGCAGGATGCCTGGAAGTCTTCCGAGTGTGAAGATCGATCCAGCGACTACCGCGCCTGTATTTCCCGGTGAGACAAATCCATCGACTTGCTTATCTCGTAAAGCGACAAGGCCTTTAACAAGGGAGGATTCACGTTTGTTTCGCACTGCTTGTACTGGCGGGTCAGCCATGGTAATTGTTTGTGTTGCGGGAAGGATGGAGAAATGGCTCCCTTCTTGTTCGTGGATTCGCGCGAGCACAGCGCGAATTGTTTGTAGGTTACCAGCAAACAGAATATCGACGTTTGTTTCATGTGCGGCAGCAACGCCCCCCCTTATCAGTTCTTCTGGTGGGGAATCACCACCCATAACATCTAGTAAGATTCGCATGATCAGCCTTGTTCTACGTATTGGTGCCGAGGGCGGGACTTGAACCCGCACGGACGTTTAATGTCCACATGGCCCTCAACCATGCGCGTCTGCCAATTCCGCCACCCCGGCAATAGATTCATGTTATCTAACCTGAACGAGTCTGTCAATAGAGAAGTTACCGTTTGGTGCTTTTTCTACGCGGAGAGTTTATCCGCGACGAATTCGCACGCGGCAGTGATTACTTCTTGAATTTCTGGGTCATTAGGCATAACAGCTCTAATACCCTCCAAGAGCCTACGTTCGGCAATACAGTGGAATGTAGGAGAATAGTTGATGCCATACACCCATGTTACCTGTAAGAGGTTCATGTCTATGAGAGAATCGATGTTCTTGTACGAGCCGGAACGTTGCTCACGTATCTCTTGTAGCAGTCTGGGGTTTGCCGGACCTTTGGGATTCGCATTCAGTAAGAGCTCCGGGTGTTCCACAAATC
>JAUWPW010000022.1 GCA_030611415.1 Candidatus Bipolaricaulota bacterium | reverse complement strand
CACTGATCAGCCTCTTGACCGGACATGAGGTCGAAATCCTGTACCACTTTTCTTATCAGTTTCTCTAGTTTACCTTAACCGTCAGGAACCCTTAGTCTATAGTCATGAGTCGACTCCTGGATGCCCCCGTATCAAGTACGGGGCAGGCTTATCAAGTCCGGCATGACGGTATGTATCGTCATTCCGGCGCAGGCCGGAATCCAACGCAGGGCCCGAGAGTCCAGTGTGATAGTGACGGCAAGACGGTATGCATCGTCATTCCGGCGCAGGCCGGAATCCAGCTTAATAATGGTTCTACGCTACTCATCACTAATCACAGCCTTCAGCAATCAGCGCTCGGCCGTCAGTTTTCGGTTCTGATTTTGTCGCTTTTCACTCATCACTCATCACCCACCACTCACCACCCACCACCTACTACCCACTACCCGCCGCCTTTCCAAGAGAAATGCCCAGTGCAAGCTTAAGTCTGCTTGTTCAATGGTGCTTCAAATAGTAGTATTTCCCCTATGGCTGAGAGGAGAAAATGACGGCAACAGATGGAATTACCCTACGGGTTACTGAACTTAAGAAGTATTACGGCAAGGTACATGCCGTTGATGGTATCTCTTTTGCGATCCCAAGTGGTAGTGTGTTTACTATCCTTGGACCGAATGGTGCTGGCAAAACGACGACCTTGGAGATCTTGGAAGGGATTCGCGTGCCGGATGCCGGAGAGATCGAAGTTTTCGGGGTTCGAGTCAAGCAGATAAACCGTGAAGTAAAGAAGCGGTTAGGGGTCCTTCTTCAGGATGGGAACTTTGAGCCTTACCTGAAAGTAAAGGAAGTAGTGAAGCTCTTTGCTTCTTTCTTCCCAGTAGCATTACCCGTGGAAGAAGTCCTTCGGCGAGTGGCGCTACAAGAAAAAGGGAGCGCGTATATTAGAACGCTTTCCGGTGGCCAGCGGCAGCGTCTAGCTGTTGGTGTTGCACTTGTGAACGATCCCGATCTTATCTTTCTTGATGAACCGACGACCGGTCTTGATCCACAGGCACGACGGAATATGTGGTCGGTAATTACGAATCTAAAGGAGCAGAGAAAGACGATCATTCTTACCACTCATTACATGGAAGAAGCCGAAGTCCTCTCTGACTATGTCTGCATCATGGATAATGGGATGATTATTGCTGAGGGAACTCCACGTGAACTGGCGGCGAGACTTGGCCAGGAAACGATTATCGAGTTTAGCGCCGGTTCTATCGACGCGGAATGGCTTGACCAGCTCAGTAGCTATGGGAAGGGAGTCCGCAAGGATGGGGAAATCGTGTATGTAGAAACGGAAGATTTTGTCCAAACAATGGAGCAGATGCTCGCGTGGTCAAGAGAGAAGGGAATCCCTCTAGAAAACATGGTTGTGCGCCAGCCTAACCTGGAAGACGTGTTCTTGTCGCTCACCGGAAGGAAACTAAGAGAGTGAAGGGAATCCTTCGTGTCGCTGAAGCACACCTACGTACGGCACTGCGGGAGAAGATAACGCTATTTTGGTTTCTCATCTTTCCCCTGTTTCTTCTAGCTATCTTAACATTAATCTTTGGCAACATGGGTACGGAAGGCGAGATTAGCTTCGCGATAGCTGTGGTGAATCTGGAGACAGATACCGCGGGTCCGGTTGACTTTGCGGGCATTATTGAAGGTGTTTTTGAGCAAGCGGGGAAGCCGTCTGAGGAAGGAAAGGAACCCTTGTTTGCCATTAGCTCTCCAGCTAGCGGGGAAGCTCTGGAGGATTTCTTGGCTAGTGAGAAAAAGGCGACTCGATTTGGAGATCGAGCTGCGGTGATTGTTATTCCCGAGGGGTTTAACCAATGCTTGCTGCATCGCATGATGGAAGACGGTCCATCATCTAGCGCTAACTGTTCCCTTGCGATCTACGTTAATGAAGGAAGCGCTGCGTCTGGGATGGCAACATCTATTATTGACCAGATTCTTGCCGGAGTTGAACGCGATCTTCTCACCCGCATGGGCCGGTTTCAAGAACAGAAAGCCATTCCAACGGAAACGCTATGGGTAGGAAGTAGTGGAACAGAAGTGCGTTATGTGGACTTCCTTCTGCCCGGCATTGTTCTGATGGGATTCTTTGTGAATGGTTTATTTGGTGTCCCTGGGTCAATCTTGTTTGCCCGTGATAAGCGTGTGTTGCGTCGCTATTGGGTGACACCACTTACTGTTACTCATTACCTTGCTGGGTTCTCTGTTGGACATCTTATGCTATGCTTGGTTCAGTTTGCCCTTTTGTTGCTGCTTGGACGGTTTGCTTTTGGGGCTACAGTCACGTTTTTCCAGCCGATGTCAATTCTCTTCTTGTTGCTCGCCGCGATAACCTTTCTCGCTTTCGGTTTCTTTGTTGCTTCCGTTGCTAAAACGGCCAACACAGGAATGGCGATCGCTAATATTCTGAATATGCCAATGATGTTCCTCGGCGGCCTGTTCTTTCCGGTAACTGGACTACCTTTGGTGCTCAAGGCGATCGTCTTTGTAAATCCACTTACCTATCTTGCCAAGGGCCTGCGCGTAAGCTTAGGAACAGAGGCGGGAACGCTCTCTGTTTCGATCATTGCTGTCCCCTTGGTGTGGATCGCTGTTTGCGTTGCCGTAGCCTCATGGCGACTGAGCTGGGATGTGGAACGATGAGGTCGTTTAGGGCGCTACTTTATGCTGAGTGTGTGATTTTTGCCCGCGACAAAGCCGCTCTTACCTTCACCTTTCTTTTTCCGATTATCTTCGTTCTTCTTTTTGGATTCCTTATGGGAGGGATGGGGGGCGCTGAGGGCGCCCGCCTCGGGCTATATATGCCAGATGGAGGTAGAGGAGAAGTCTTGGAAGAAGTTTTGGCAGGAATAGGGTTAATATCGGTGACTCACTACGGCGATCAGTTTGCATTGCAGGACGCTCTAGAGGAAAAGAAGATTGATTTTGGGCTTGTCTGGGATGGAGAAAGGCTGTTGTTTCATTACAATTCCACCCGAGTGCAGGAGAATTACGCATTTCAGCAACTTGCCACAGGTATTGCCGCCCAGTTCAATCTTAGCCACCAGGGCTTGTTTCCGATTCTTACAGCAGAAAAGATTCATGTAGGGAAAAAGGCAAGCACAGGTTGGTTTAGCTCTGTAGTACCTGGAATTATGGCCTTCTCCATTCTTTCAGCAGGGTTATTCGCCGTATCCGGGCACATCACTGCCATGAAGGAGAGAAAACTTCTCGATCAAATGATCGTGACTCCGATGCGCCCAATCATGTTGTTGTCCGCTGTTATCTGTGTACGGCTTGTCATAGTGTATATTTCAACTTTGATTACGCTTCTTGTCGCGGTAGTGGTGCTGAAGTTGGGCTTCACTATTGCCTGGCTTCGCTACACTGTTTTTGTGACTAGCTCAACTGTGGGAGTGATGGGGCTGGGCTCGCTGATTGCTCTTGTTGTTCGAAGGCCCTCTAGCGCGAGCCACATTGCCAACGTTGTTTCTATGCTTATGATGTTCCTTGCCGGAATATACTTCCCGGTTGAGATTATGCCTTCCTATCTGCGGGCACTTAGTAAAGCCCTTCCCTTAACCTATATGGCCGATGCAATGCGGTATGTCACCGGTGTTACCGAGATGACAGAAGCTCGCTTTTGGGGGATCACAATCGCTATGCTTGTCCTTGCCGCCTTGTTGTTGCCGCTGCTTGGTCGCTATATCGTGAAACCGGATCGAGGCTAGTATTAGACCGATATGCCAAATAGGCGGATTGCACCAAGATAGGCGAAAAGGACGACAATACCAGCAATAAATACCCCAACTGCGATCAAAGGGAAGGCGCGTCTTAACGGTATCCCAAATAAAAATGCAGCAATCGTTCCAGTCCATGCTCCGGTTGCCGGAAGGGGGATTGCTACAATCAGGATCAGGCCAATTGCTCCATAGCTGGCGATGAGCCTGCCCTTGCGGCGCGTTCGCGTGAATACCCAATTAGTCACCCGGGTGGTAGGCGTCCAGTGGTACAATAATCTCTCGCCTCGCTGTAGTGCGACGAGAAGTGGGATTACTGGAAGCAGGTTTCCGAAGACTGCTATGAAGAATGCCATAGCTGGTGGGAATCCATATTCACAGGCCAGAGGTAATCCTCCCCGTAGCTCGGCTACTGGCATAGCCGATACCAGAATGACATAGAGCGCATGAATCACAGACATGGGACTAAGTGTAGTGATTTGTCACCGGAGATGGTAGTCCATTGTAGCGTTGTCTATAATGGATGTTGGGAGGTGGGGTCGAGTGAAGCTGTATAACACCCTCACGCGTAAGAAAGAGACGTTTCAGCCACAGGACGGTAAGACTGTGAAGATGTACGTTTGTGGCCCCACCGTCTATGATTACCTGCATATTGGAAACCTCCGGCCAATTATCGTCTTTGATACGCTACGCAAGTATATGGAGCGTTTTGCTGGATGGAAGGTTGTTTATGTTCAAAACATTACCGATATTGAGGACAAGTTGATCGCGCGCGCAGCAGAAACAGGCTTAACGGTAGAGAAGCTTGCTCACCGATACACCAAGGCTTATTTTGACCTGTTGGAACAACTCGATGTCAAGAAACCAACGAGCAGCCCTCGAGCCACCGAGTATATTGGCGGCATGATCGAGTTAATCAAGACGCTGATTGACAAGGGTTATGCTTATGAAAGCGATGGTGATGTGTATTATCGTGTGGCTGGGTTCAAGGATTACGGAAAGCTTTCTGGGCGGCGCCTTGAGGAACTTGAAGTTGGCGCTCGCATTGCCTGTTCAACGAAGAAAAAAGACGCCCTTGACTTTACGTTATGGAAGGCAGCTAAACCGGGCGAGCCGAAGTGGGAATCTCCGTGGAGTGAGGGACGACCAGGATGGCATACTGAGTGTGTTGTTCTCTCTCGAGAATTCCTTGGTGATACGCTTGACATTCATGCCGGTGGAAACGATCTTATCTTCCCTCATCATGAGAACGAGATTGCTCAGGCGGAAGCAACGAGCGGCAAGCTTTTCTCGCGTTTTTGGCTACACAATGGCATGCTCACATTTGATGGGGAGAAGATGTCTAAGTCCCTAGGCAACTTCGCTTATGCGTACCAAGTGTTAGAAAAGTTTGATCCAGAGACCGTCCGCTATTTCTACCTTTCCCGCCACTACCGCAAACCGCTCGATTACTCAGAGGCAGGTCTCACAGAAGCGAGCAAGGCCCTTTCCCGCGTATATGCTTTAATTGATGAGGTGGAAGCAGAGTTTGCAGCGGGAGAGGAGGTGGAGGTTGGATTGAGTGGGCGGGAATTTGTCGACTCGCTTGGTCAGTTTCGTGAGCGTTACAGCGCGGCAATGGATGATGACCTCAATACCGTTGCGGCTATTGCTGCTATTCAGGAACTTGTTTCTGAAGCCAATCGTTTCCGGAAAACCGCTGAGGGACAGGATCGGCGAGCGTTAACACAGGTTACGGGGCTTATCCGTGAGCTTGGTAGCCCACTGGGGCTGTTCCAAAGGGAGAGACAAACAGGGCGAGACCTGCAGGATGAATTGATCCGTTTGTTGATTGATTTGCGTGCAGAATTGCGTATACAGAAGGAATTTGCCCTTGCTGATTCCATCCGCGTCCGGTTAGCCAAACTAGGGATTACGCTGAAAGATACCCCACAAGGAACGATTTGGTAAGGGGCAATCCAGGGAAAAGTGAACTCAGCTCCTATGTTCTTGTACGATTCTTCCGCAAGTCACCTTACAGGATTAGCCGGGAGAGATCTCTTCTGCTATTGAATCTTGTTGAACGATGGTGGTAATATTCCATAGGAGGTGACAAATATGTAGACCCGATTTCAGATACAGGGGGAAGAGCAGCGCATGGGCTGGGGATTACGATCCCCAGTTGACGAGGTGGAGGTTCCCTAGCGCAATTTAGGGCTAACTCTGAGGCGTGATGCCAAGGAGGAAAATCGAGAGATCAGCGGAAGCCTTCAAGGCTGGCACAGTCTTCTTCTTCCCTTCCAAAGGAAAAGCGCTCCTGTACAAATCCGTCGGGCGACCGGTGGGACAATAGACGAGTGTAGTGCAAGTGCTTCATGGTGTTGCCATCTATGTGAGGGGTTTACTCTATTTCTTGGAAAGCTCCCCGATGTAGTTACGCATGTAGTCCTCACAGGTAGGATGGCGGGTCTAAGGAGCAAACACATTGCTAGATGATGCTTGATCGATAAGGTAACCCAAGGGAGGGAACAATGTCTGCAAGCAAACGCGTTCTTAAGAAAGTCTCTACCCCATTTGATCGCCTTGAACCAAGCGGCGCTATTCTCATGATAAACATGCTGGACCCACAGATTAGTACTATGCGTGTTTTCCTGGAGGCCGTCGAAGATGCACAATTACCGTTCTTCTTAGTAGCCAACAAGATGGATGTCGTTGAGAAGACCCAGCTGAGCGCCACGCGAGACAAGCTGGGTCTAGATCTTGTCCCAGCCTCGATGGTCACTGGTGAGGGCATGGAAACGATCAAATCACGCTTTCGGGATGCTTTCTCCCCGGGTGACCGGGTGGCGATTCTGGGAGTATTCAATAGCGGGAAGACCAGCCTCATCAGCCAATTAACTGGACTGGATCTAGCGATTGGCAATCTGCCGGGCACTACTTTAGAGTTCACTCAATACAGTTATGAGGGTTACACGCTCATCGATACCATAGGGCAGGTGATTGATATCAATAAGCCGATGATGGTCAGCGTGGATCTCTCTGACTGTCAGTCTTCTAGAGAGAAGCTAGCCCGTGTCCTGCGCCAGGATGCTGAGGGTATCTTGGCTACCTTGGAGACCGCACTCGATGGGCTTGAGCAGGTAGTGGAAGTGCTCAACGCGCAGATCGAATCAGGGCATAAGGTTGTGGTTACAGGGGCAGGAGCTAGTGGCCTGGTCGCCATGGAGATGAGTGGGCAGGGGCTAGAAACCGGCGTGCCAATCCTGGTCTTTACCAACGATCTGGCTACCGCCCAGCCAGTCAGTTTTTCTAAGGGAATAGGCGAAGAGGAAATGGGGCTATCTCGCTATATTACCCTGGCCGTTAATGCGGGAGACATAATTATTGGGATTTCAGCTAGTGGCGGAACAGGCTTTGTGTACGATGCGTTGAGCCGGGCGAGGGATAAAGGAGCCATCACAGTAGTCATAACTGAGAATGTGGATACTCCTTTGGGCCAGACAGCTGACTACATTATCAAGAGCAATGCCAAGCCCGAGGGGCCTTCATCAAGCAAGATCCAGGCTGCGCATCTTGCCATTGTTCACGCATTACTGTTAACCCTGGCTGACAGACGAGGGATCACGGCTGACCAATCTATTGGTTTTATGTTGCCCGAAGTAGTTGCCACCAAGAAAATGGGTATTAAGTGATCGTACGATGGACGGCGCGGTGAAAGGTTGCACTACCCAACATACTAAGTGATTACTTGCGTTTTGACTTAGCCAAATAATCTTCGATGGCTAGCCCAAGCGCCTCCTCAGCCAGAACCGAGCAGTGCATCTTAATGGGTGGAAGACCATCCAGGGCCTCTGCTACTGCCTTATTAGATATCTTCATCGCCTCTTCTATGGTCTTCCCTTTTACCATCTCGGTCAGTATGGAGCTCGTAGCAATGGCCGCTCCACACCCAAATGTCTTGAACTTGGCATCTATGATAATATCATCCTTTACCTTGATATAGAGTTCCATGATATCGCCACACACAGGATTTCCAGCATGACCTATTCCATCAGGGCTTTGCATCTCTCCGACATTTCTGGGATTTTGGAAATGCTCCATTACTTTTTCGCTATACAATGACCACAAATCTTTTCTGCTCTTCATTTCTTGCCTGGCTTATACAATGGTGACATTACTCGGAGCTTCTTGACAATCTGGGGCAACTTCTCTAATACGTAATCTATGTCTTTTTCTGTGGTCTCTTGTCCTAAGGTGAGGCGCAGAGAGCTGTGAGCTAACTCGTGAGGGAGTCCTAACGCTAGTAGCACATGGGAGGCTTCTAAGACGCTCGAACTACAGGCGGAACCGGTGGAGGCCGCAATGCCCACCAAGTCTAAGTTGAGGAGCATCGATTCTCCTTCTACAAATTCCAGGCTTATGTTGACATTGTTGGGTAGCCTTTGGGTAGGATGACCATTTAAACGGACATCATCAATACGATCCAATATTCCGCTTATCAGCTTGTCTCGCAGGGTTTGTAGCCGCACTTTCTCCTGTCCCATCTCCTTTTGAGCGAGCTCGCAAGCCTTTCCAAATCCTACTATTCCTGGGACGTTTTGAGTGCTCGCTCGCCGCCCGTGTTCTTGCTCGCCACCATGCATGAAGGGAACTATTTTGGTACCCTTTCTGATATAGAGTGCCCCCACTCCCTTAGGACCACAGAATTTATGAGCGGATATGCTGACCAGGTCTACCTTAAGTTCATCGACATCTACAGGGAGGTGCCCCACGGTCTGTACGGCATCAGTGTGAAAGCAGATCCCTCTATCATTGGCGATTCTAGCTATCTCCTTTATAGGTTCGATTGTCCCTATTTCGTTATTGGCGTGCATCACCGAGATGAGAATGGTTTCATCGGTAATGGCTTTCTTAACATGTCGTGGGTCTACTAAACCATCCTTATCTACCGGGAGGTAAGTCACCTTGAAGCCTCTCTTCTCCAAGAACTTGCACGGCTCTATCACTGCATGATGTTCAATGGCAGTAGTGATGATGTGCTTTCCTTTATGTTCTTTGGCGTAAGCTACTCCCTTTATGGCGAAGTTATCAGCTTCTGTACCGCTGCTGGTGAAGACAATCTCCTCGCTCTTGGCGCCGATAAGCCTGGCCACCTTCTCTCGGGCCTCCTCGATAGCTCCTTTGGCTTCCTGGCCAAAAGAATGGATGCTAGCGGGGTTACCAAAGCCATCTGTGAACCACGGCAACATGGCCTTTAGAACTAGAGGATGCGTTGGTGTCGTAGCCGCATAATCAAGGTATATTCTCCTCATTATCCTCCCGCCTCAGGGTCTAGTGTGACGGCTTCAAGGGCATGTAAACTCGGATAACAGAAGACGACCCCCAAAGCTTGAATACCTTCTCCCTAAACAGCCTCCACCCTTTTGACCTCGGAGACCTCTCTTTTGAGGGTCTCTTCGATTTCTCTCTTTAAGGTCATCTGGCCCATAGGACAACCAATGCAGGCACCTGTCAATCGCACTTTCACCACGCCATCATCACTAACTTCAATTAGCTCCACATCTCCGCCGTGGCCCAAAAGAGCCGGCCTTATTCCCTCTAATGCTTTCTCGACCTTTTCTTTCATCTTGGATTTGCTCCTTTCTTGAAAAAGCTTGTCGCTTCCATTCTCACTAAACCTCTACTTGTTTTCCTTTAGGCACTTCCTTCTTTGGCGATCTGCTAAGTCCTGTAAGGTCGTCGACTCTAGGACATTATCTATAGCTTGTCGTGCCTCTTCCCACACATCTCGGACCGCGCAAGAGCTAACTCTATTACAGGCGCCAGGATCGTCAAGACAATCCACTGGGACAACAGGTCCCTCTAGAGTTCGTATCACTTCGCTGAGTTTTATTTGCGCAGGAGGTTTGGCTAAAACATACCCCCCGCGAGCCCCACGGATACTCCTTACCAAGCCAATTGTCTTGAGAGACATAACCAGCTGATCTAGGTATTTCTCAGAGATTTCCTGGCGCTTGGCCACATTCTTAAGAGGAACAGGTCCTTTCCCATAATTGAGGGCCAAGTCGAGCATCGCTCTTGTGCCATATCGCCCTTTGGTTGAAAATAACATAAGTACCCTCACTATTTCCAGTAAATCTATGGATTCACTAGACTTTATAATCGGAAGCAGTGCTCTTGTCAAGTAAATCTCGTTCCCAGTCATCCAGGTCTCGCGCTAGCATAGGGACCATTTCTTAATCCAGTGAGCGGGCAGGCATCAATCACCACAAAAGTGTTTCGATTATCCTCGAAGGACTGGTCGACGGGCCTGGGTGCAGACGCTCCACATGCCGGAAGGAGAGGAGGGCGGGCTTTGTGTGGGCGTGCGTGTTGTGTGTGAAGGCGGGAGGGCTTACACTTTTCATGATTCATGTATTCGATACTTGGAGGCAAGGAGAAAGAATGTTCATCAAGCAATTCTTAACAGGCGGGGATCGCAACTTTGGCTATCTCGCCGCCGATGAGGTGAGTAGGAGGGCCCTCGTGGTTGATCCTTCTTTCTCTCCGGAGATGATCGTTGATTATGCGTGTGGAAAGGCATATGAGATCGCCTATATCTTCGTCACCCACGACCACATCGACCACACGAACGGGAACCACGTAATCGGACGACTCACCGGGAAGCAACCGCTCCTTCTTAGAAGTACGGACCCGACAACCGGGATCCGCGTGGAGGACAGGGCTCAATTCCCCTTGGGGAGCTTGGAGGTGACGATTCTGCATACCCCGGGACATACTGAGGATTCGATATGCATCCACATCGGAGACGTGGTCTTCACTGGAGATACTCTATTTGTTGGCAAGGTAGGAGGGACCGACTTCGGCCCGGGGGCGCAGGCAGAATATGTGTCCCTCCACAAGAAGCTCCTTGCCCTGCCGGATTCGACCCGCGTCTTCCCGGGACACGATTACGGGACCGCGGCGCAATCGACGATCGGGAGAGAGCGAAGGACGAACCCGTTCCTCCTTCAGCCTGACTTCGGGGCGTTTGTCCACCTGAAGCAGAACTGGCTGGTCTACAAGAAGGAGCATGGGATAGCATGATTCCCTGGTACGTGCGGAGCTTCAGCCAGGAATATCTCGACCTCTATCCGCATCGTGACGATATCGAGGCACAGGCAGATGTGCGGGCGATCATCGATCTGGTCGCTCCCCCGAGGGAGGAGCCGCTCCTCGATTTGGGGTGTGGGGCCGGGCGTCACCTCCTCGCGCTGCATAAAGTGGGCTTTCACCGGCTGAGTGGCCTCGACCTTTCGCGGGAACTCCTCGAGGTCGCTAGAGAACGGCTCGCAGCGGTCGGTGCAGAAGGCGTCGAGCTTCTGCATACTGACATGCGGCATATCCCTTATGTAGAGCACTTTGCCATGGTCTTGTCCATGTTCACGTCGTTCGGGTATTTCGAAAAGGACGAGGAGAACAAAGCAGTGCTTGCCACAGTCAGCCGGGCCCTGCAGCCAAGGGGACGGTTCCTGATCGACTACCTCAACCGCGACTGGGTGATAGCTCACCTCATCTCCAAGGAGGAGCTGGTCCGTGACGCCAAGCGCTTTCGGATCGAGCGGTGCGTAAGCGAAGATCAACGTCGGGTGAAGAAGAAGGTCCGAATGATCGGCCCGGGCGGTGAGGAGAAGGTCTTCTACGAATCGGTGCGAATGTATACTCCATCGGAGATGGAAGGATTGCTGGAGGGAGCGGGGTTTACAAGTGTGCGGCGCTACGGATCGCTTCAGGGTGCGCCTCACCGACCTGAGAGCCCCAGACTCATCCTCGTCGCCGAAAAAAGAGGAGGACGTGCTGGATAACCTTGATGCTCAGACGATCTACCCAGAGAACGGATTGTACCTTGACTACATTTCCAATCAAGGAACGGCCGCGTCTTTCTTTTCACACCCTCCGTTGGGGTACGCTGCGGCACTGGCCGCTCGCCGCGAGGTGGACTACCCCAGGGAGGAGATCTGCAACCTTCTCGAGACCTACAACGTATGCCTCCAAGCCGATCCCGTTGCACTGGAGAACATCGCCGCCTTGCGGCAGCGGTCTGTCTTCTGCGTGATTGGGGGTCAACAGGCTGGATTCCTCGGCGGGCCGGTCTACACCCTCTACAAGATCATTACTACGATTCGCCTGGCTGAATTGTTGGAAAGGGAGCTCCATGTGAAAGTTGTTCCTCTCTTCTGGCTGGCCAGCGACGATCATGACTTTACTGAGATCAACCGTGGCTACCTGCTCAAACAAGACGGCGAGGTTGGCGCGGTTTCCTTCGCGTGGGAAGAGCGAGGGCGCCCGATCTCTGATCTTCCGCTGACCGAGGACGTTCTGCACAGCTACCAAACGTATTTTGATACCCTTCCCGCTAGCCCTAACTGCTCGTCTGTGAAGAAGTTATTTGCTCCTCAACCCAAAGAGAACTACTGTGCCTGGCACGCGCGGATTTGGTTGCGCCTGTTCTCCAATCGTGGTCTTGTCCTTGTCGATCCATCGGTTCTTCGCTCCCCCGCGAGTACTTTCTTTCGCACGGTTTTAGAGGAACAAGAGGCGATCCAGCAGCACTTGCGCGAGGCCGCCACAAGTCTTAGTGACGCGGGTTATGAGCCGGCCCTATCCCCTGATAGGGCGGGACGTCTGTTCACCCTTGATTCTGACGGACGTAGAGTTCGCGTGAAAGCCCCTTTCGATCATCTTCCGGAGGTGATGAAGCATCCCGAGCGCTATTCGGCCGATGTCGCTCTCCGTCCGCTGCTTTCCGACACGCTCCTTCCGAGCGTAGCGAGCGTTCTCGGTCCAGGAGAGATCGCATATCACGCTATGCTGAAGCCACTGTATCGACTCTTTCGCCTACCGCAGCCGGTCCTCTTCCCGAGGAAGAGCTATACCGTGTTGGCTCAAAAAGAGGCTGACCTGATTGCGCGCTATGGGACGAGCGTTGCTGCTATCCTCTCCAGGACATTCAACGCCAAGCAGGCACTGCACGAGCTTGCGCCAAAGGAGCTAAAATCGCGGTTCTCGACGGCACGAGAGACAACAGTCCAGGCATTTGTTCCGCTGCGCGCCCTTCTTGGAGAGATCGACCCAAGTTTGGAAAAAAGGTGGGAGAAGGCGCGAACAAGCTCCCTCCACAACATTAATCGACTGGAGAATCGTGCCATCCGGGCCGAGCTGGCAAAACGCGGTCTGGGCGCGTGGGAACTCCAGCAAGTCTGTAACGCTCTCCTCCCGAGAGGAAGACCCCAAGAGCGCGTCTTTCCTCTGCCCTACTTCATCAACCGGTATGGGCCCGAGTTTGTGGATAGACTTTTCTCGATGGGACGAGTTGACGATTTCTCACATCATGTGATAACCTTGGAGGGTCAGAATGGCTGAAGCAGAAGTACTCGCTTTTGGTGCTCACCCGGACGACATCGAGCTTGGCTGCGGGGGGACGCTCGCCAAATTGGCCAACACTGGTCGATCTATTGTCCTTGTAGATATGGTCCGTGGCGAGTTGGGAACCCGAGGAACGGTAATGACACGCCGACAGGAAGCGACAGCCGCCGCTGAGATCCTCGGTGTGACCACAAGGGAGAACCTGGAACTCGAGGATGGAAACCTTCGCACGACCGCCGCGGCCAAGCACAAGGTGGTCGAGGTTGTTCGTCGTTGGAGACCGCAACTGGTTTTTATTCCCTATTGGTGTGTGCGACATCCCGACCATGCGCACGCGAGTGAACTGGCCTACGAGGGGATGTTCCTCGCCGGGCTCCCCCGCTATGAGACAGGCCAAAGGAGTCATCGTCCGGCCAAGATCCTTTACTATATGGGATGGCAGGAGTTCGATCCGACATTTATCGTCGATATCACTGACCAATTCGATCAAAAGATGGAAGCAATCTATGCCTATACCACCCAATTTAGAGCGGACGAGTCGAGCGACTCGCTGACACGGCTTACCTCGCCCGAGACTGATTGGTTTATCCGCAGCCGCATGGCCCATCATGGATCACTTATAGGAAAGAAGTATGGAGAGGCTTTTCTGATCCGGGGTTGGTTGGAGGTTGAGGATCCGATGGCGTTGAAATTTCGGTCGTTCTAAGGAGAGAGCATGCGGATCGGCATTGCCTGTTACCCCACCCATGGAGGAAGCGGAGTCGTTGCTACCGAGCTCGGAAAGCACCTGGCAGAGCGGGGGCACGAGGTAGCGTTCATCAGCTATGCGGCGCCGCTTCGGCTAGCAGAGCTCCCACCGCGCGTTAGCTTCCATGAGGTTGAGATCGAGGAGTACCCGCTCCTCAAACACTTTCCCTATGCCCTTGCCCTTGCTTCTAAGATGGCCGAGGTAGCACGGATGCAAAGGCTTCAGATCCTCCACGTGCACTACGCAATCCCGTTCGGGGCGGCAGCCTTGCTCGCAAAACAGATTATAGGGAGCTCGGATCTCAAGGTAGTAACAACCCTGCACGGGACCGATATCACCCTAGTCGGGAACAATGCGTCGTTCAAACCGGTCACAACGCTGACGATTGAAAAAGCCGATGCGGTGACGGTGGTCTCCCACTTCCTACAGGAGGAGACGAGACGTCAATTCGGAGTGACTCGCAAGATTAACGTTATCTACAACTTCATTGACCCAGAGCTGCATGAGGGCGGGATTTCACCTTGTATTCCACCTCGCGATTCCCCGCAGCAGGTCACGTTAATGCACATTTCAAACTTCCGTCCGGTCAAGCGGATCCGGGACGTGATCACTATCTTTGCCAGGGTCGCTGCAGTGATGGACGCGCGGCTGATCCTGGTTGGAGACGGACCAGATACCTCAGTAGCCGAGCAAACTGCCACAGAGCTGGGGGTGGGCGATCGCGTTACGTTTCTTGGGGTGGTGGAGCGGGTCGCCCCGATCCTCCAAGCTGCCGACCTCTTCTTGCTCCCCAGCGAGACAGAGAGTTTTGGGTTGGCCGCATTGGAGGCGATGGCGAGCGGGGTCCCGGTGGTGGCGAGTGACGTTGGTGGGATTCCTGAAGTAGTGGAGCATGGGGTTACCGGGTACCTTGCTCCGGTAGGAGACCTCGACCAAATGTCCAGTTACTCCATTGAGCTTCTCTCTAACTGTTCGCGAAAAGAGGCTTTCGCGCGTGCGGCCAAGGAACGTGCCGCCACGGTCTTTAACTATCGAGAGATCGTCCCGCAGTACGAGGCGATCTATGAACGGGTGCTGAAATACAGCTAGGAAAACTGTGTAGTATGAAAGCCCGGCCTGCGCTATTCCGCCTTGATCTCTCCCACCGATTGGGTATCTTTATGTAGGTTAACTGGAGGCGCGAAATACATGCCGAGACGAGTGCTACGGTAGAAAAGAGGTTGGGCAATGACAAGCGATCGTTATCTCAGGCAACGGATTCTCCCCGAGATAGGAGAGGAAGGCCAGCAGCGCCTGGCTCAAGCGAGGGTCCTTATCGCCGGGTGTGGCGCCCTGGGGACAAACCTCGCGGATCTCATCGCTCGTGCCGGAGTTGGGCGGATAACCGTCGTCGATTCCGACAGCGTCGAACTTAGTAACTTGCAGCGTCAGGCCCTGATGAGAGAGGCCGACCTTGGGCGGCCCAAGGCTCAGGTTGTGGCGGAGGCTCTTGCAGCAATAAATTCCGGGTCTGAAGTGAACTACAAGATTACCAAGATCGAGGCCCACAATGTGGGGCGATTGATCGAGGGATACCACCTTGTTCTGGATGGATTTGACAATCTCAAGGCCCGGTACCTGCTGAACGACATGTGCGTCAAGCACGACATACCGTGGATCTTCGCCACCGTCGCTGCCACCTACGGGATGACAATGCCAATCCTTCCCAAGAAGGGACCCTGTCTGCGCTGTCTTTTCCCCAGTCCTGTCCCCGACGAAATCGTCCTCACTGCGAGAAATGCTGGGATTATCAACACCATTCCGCGAGCGATTGCGAGCATAGAGACAACCCAGGCGCTTAAGATCCTCCTTGGTTCGCCCGAGTTTCCGGTGAAGCTCATCACCTACGATATCTGGCGGAACGCTTTCAGCGCTCAGGAGATTCACAGGGCTAAGCATTGCCCCTGCTGTAGCGAGGGGCACTACGAGTTCCTTGATTGAGAAGCACGGTTGGTAAATACCTGGCTGTCGCTGGCTAGTCTTATCCTCCGCCGATCGGGGGAAGGAAGGCAATCCTGTCCCCCTCGGAGAGGGATGTCTCTAGGCCACTTAGGAAGCGAACGTTTCGACCGTTCACTATGATGTTGACATAGCCCCTTGC
The DNA here is from genome assembly GCA_030611415.1 of Candidatus Bipolaricaulota bacterium. Lineage (GTDB taxonomy): Bacteria > Bipolaricaulota > Bipolaricaulia > UBA7950 > UBA9294 > JAUVYF01. The sequence goes on along the minus strand of JAUWPW010000022.1, from coordinate 2,182 downwards.
AATGCCTGTCTCCAACTTCTCCTGCAACGCGGGGTGGCTCTGGTAAAGCTCTTTCAAGGCCTCGCTGACCACGGCATGAGGATGAAGTAAGACGCTTGCCGTCGAAATTCCGGCGAGATTACCTATTCCGCCGAAGAGTTTCACCGTGACTCGCATCTTCTCTTCACTTGACATAGGCCGTCATTCACCCCCTGAGTCTATCAGTTTAACCCCTGAGCTTGCTCTTTCCGAACGGCCACCGGTGAGCCTGAATCACGGCCTTTCCCGGAAGAACGTGAGTATATCCCATCTTATACAATTTTCGGAGGTGTTGATCCTGCAGACACTGGTCTTCCCGCATTACGAACTCCATCAACAAGCGAATGAAAAACTATATCTTGTTGGCTGCCGAGGCTAAGAAAGGAGAGCCGTGTTGTCCCAAGAAGGGTGCGGCAAAGAGCTAAAGCCGGTATCATCCCAACAGTCTAAGAGAGCAAAAGGAGCCGACGGATTGGCTGTGAGTAGGTTGCAGAGGATGCACAGCGCAGAGCATATCTTGACCGCGGTGATGCGGCGAGAGTTCGGCTCCCCGCGTAACCTCGAGTCACATCTGGGCGATAAGAAGTCGAAGTGCGACTACGCCGTCTCTCAAGCGCTCCTACAGGAAGACATCCTTGCAATCCAGAGAGCCGTGAATGCAGAAATCGAGAAGGATTACCCCATCACTGCAAAGACCCTGACAGTCGAAGAGGCACAACAAGACTACGATCTATGGAAAGTGCCTGGGAACGTGACCAGGATCCGCATCGTTACTATTGGCGACCTGGACGCCATCCCATGTGCTGGGGAGCATGTGGAGCACACAGGACAAATCGGCCGCTTCCACGTGAGAAGCCACGACATGACAAAAGAGGAGATCGTCCGCATCCGCTTCACTGTGGAGGACTGATCAAGGGAAGCCAAGCTCATGGGAAAATTACCCTGACTGCATCAACGATGAACGTCACGTTTCGAGTACATTTTTGATGAGTTAATGCACTAGTCGATCTATCCCCGAGAGCAGTCTACAGGAGGGTCTTTTCCGTCTTTGAATCAAACAGGTGAAGGGCGCTGAGATTAGGAGCGAGCTTGATCGTGGAGTCGATGTCGACATGTTGATGCGGGTCGAGGTTCGCCACCACTTGCTCACCGCCACAGTCCGCGTACACGAGCAGCTCGTTGCCCAACGGCTCCGTCACCTTGACCGTCATCTCTAGAAGGTTCTCCCCCTCAGCGAGCGGGCCGGTGAGATCCTCCGGACGGATGCCAACAATAACCTGCTCGCGAACGGTGTCGATCCTCCCATCTGCCGGTAGATTGATCGTGAACCCCGCTCCAGTAAGGGAGATCGTACCGCCGTTCATCGTGGCTCACGCGGCTTGCTCTTTAGCTTCCCTTCTATACCAAGAAGCGATGCCGCTGCGCGGACACGCTGCTCGATCTCCTTCTTCGGAACCTTGCGGAGCTTGAGGCCAAACGCCATGTTGTTGTACACGTCCATGTGCGGGTAGAGGGCGTAGTTCTGGAAGACCATCGCGATGTCACGGTCCTTTGGGGGAACACGGTTAACCACGCGGTCACCGATTCTCACTTCTCCGCCGGTCACTTCTTCCAACCCAGCGATCATCCGCAGGGCCGTCGTCTTACCACACCCCGATGGGCCAACCAACACCGTGAACGAACCATCATCCACAGCTAGATCGATCTCATTCACGGCAACAAAGTCGCCGAACCTTTTCATTACCTTGGTAAGCGTTACTTCTGCCATCGATCCTCCTAATTCCTCCGTTATTTCCTGTGGGATTCGTTTCCTTCTTCTGGTGAGAATACTACCACAAATCGTGCCCAGGGCCAAGATTATTGTCAGAAGAGGATTTCGATATCAGCCTTGTCTCTTACATCATTGAACCACGTATTCCACGCGTCGGCTTGCGCATTCTCTAGCAAATCTTCATGAATCTGCTCTCTTACTTCATCCAAGGGAGAGATCGATCCATCTTCCCCGGTGAACTCTTCTTTATGTTCTTGATAGTAGGTTGAGGTCTCTTCACTACTTATGGTTACAGGTTGAGTGATCGAGGCATGCAAGTCTTGCGCCATGGATTGTTCGGCAAAGGACTTTCTTATCTTCTCCTTGTATTCATCCAAGGAAGAACCTTGCTGT
>JAUWPW010000024.1 GCA_030611415.1 Candidatus Bipolaricaulota bacterium | reverse complement strand
TTTGATACTTCCGTAAGCATCAGGTTTAACAACATAGTGGATTTCGGCCGCTCCCAGGATCTTATCCAGAAGAAGGTTTCCTGTGGCTATGAGGGGCTCCTCTCCGACAAGGACGAGGTGGGTCTTCAAGCCCAACTTGTTTGCCGCGGCTACGACAAGGCGGCAATGGTTGGATTGCACTGCTCCAGTGGTAATCACGGTGGTCGCACCTTGTTCAAGTGCCTCTGCCATAGCATACTCCAACTTCCTCAGTTTGTTCCCTCCAAGCCCAAGCCCGTCAAGATCATCTCTCTTGATGAAGATTCGCGGTCCGCCCAGATGAGAGCTAATGGTTTTGAGTTCTTCTAAGGGTGTCGGAAATATTCCCAGCTTAATACGTTTTACCTGTCCAATTTGCACTTTTTCCTCCTTCTTGCTAAATGTCGCACTAGCAACCGCATTCATCCTTATCGTGACTGGTATTCAACCAAGAGAGGAATGGACATCCCTTATCTCCTTTGATCTTCTCTCTAGTCAGCGTGAGTTCTCTGGAGCACTTGCGGGACAGCTGTTAGGAAAAGAGACTCAGGTTGCTTCCGGGTACTTGAGCCCAGTACCAGTATTAAATAGGACAACCTTCTCTTCTTTCCCAATCCAACCCTTGGCAAGCAGCTTCTCTAGAGCAGCGAGTGTTGCGCCTCCTTCGGGGCAAGCGAAAACACCCTCACGGCTCGCCATACGACTTTGTGCCAGGATCAGAGCTTCATCAGAAACAGCAATAGCTGTACCGCCGCTTTCTCGTACTGCTCGCAGGATTAGGAAATCACCGATCGCTGCAGGGACACGCAACCCTGCGGCTACAGTCGCTGCATTCTCCCATGGTTTGGCAAACTCTTCACCAGCTTCAAATGCTCGTGGAATGGGGGCACACCCATCTGCCTGTACCACGACCATTCGAGGTCGCCTCTCTCCAATCCAGCCAAGTTTCGCCATTTCGGAGAACGCCTTCCACATACCAATAAGGCCAGTTCCTCCACCGGTTGGATAGAAGATGACGTCAGGGAGGTCCCAATTGAATGCTTCTGCCAATTCGTAACCCATTGTCTTCTTTCCCTCAACGCGATACGGCTCCTTAAGGGTTGATAGGTCGAACCAACCATGTTCTGAGGCAGCCTGTCTTGCCTGTTGGCCACACTCGGTAATCAGTCCATGAATGAGGGTGACCTGTGCCCCGTATGCCCGACACTCCATCCGAAACGGCAAGGGAACATCCTGCGGCATGAATACATGGGCAACCATGCCTGCTTTTGCAGCATATGCAGCCATTGCACCCGCAGCGTTCCCCGCTGAAGGAATGACTACTTCTTTCACCCCGAGTTCCTTCGCACGAGAGATTGCCATGCACAGCCCACGCGCTTTGAACGATCCAGTCGGATTGAGCCCTTCATCCTTGATGAATAGGTTGCTCATCCCAAGCTCTTTCCCCAGTCGTTTCGCGGGGAAGAGCGGAGTATATCCCTCTCCTAAGGTAACCGCATTTGCCTTATCTTTAACTGGAAGGATCTCCCGATAGCGCCATAACGTTGTTTCACGGTCCTTAAGGCTTTCACGCAGCCACTTTTTCTTGGTTCCTTCTAAATCATAGCAGGCAAGAAGTGGCTTGCCGCACGCGGGGCATAGCGTTTGAAGCACATCTGCGTCGTATTCCTTTCCGCAATAACTGCATTCTAAGTGAGTAAGCGTGCTCATACACATTCCTCCTGTAAGGCTACAATAACACAATCTTAGTCCATTCAAATCAACCCAAGTGCTGGTTGAGGATGGAGAGAGCCTTGCCGATGGGGAGCTTGACCGATCTATGACCGTCTCTCCCTGCAGCACTTTTCGCGGCACAGAGTGAGGAAAGGATCGATTCCTCGACCGCTTCGATGGTAGCTTGAAAGACAGTGTTGACCAGGGAGTGTGTGTCGTTCAACCTTTGTTCGTTGAGAAAGACTCGCGTGGGATTATCGGGAACCTTGTTTGTGGTGCTAAAGGCGATGACAAATTCCCCGCTCTCGTTGTGGCACATGCCTCCGGTGCGAGCAATGCCAAAGGTTGCTCGGTTTCCAATTCGAACCAATTGTCGATGCGAAAGAGGAAGGTCGGTCGCGATCACGATTACAATTGATCCCTCTTCTTTTCGACTAGTGAGATCCCTTTTATAAGTGCGCAGTTTCCACCCCACAGGAACTCCGTTTATAACCAATTCTTCTCGACTTCCGAAATTGGGAAGTGAGAGAACGCCAATGGTATAACGCTCCCCATTGATATCAATTATTCGCGAAGCGCTCCCAATGCCGCTCTTAAACTCAAACGCGGAAACGCCAGCTCCCGCACCGACGACACCCTCTCTGACTGGTTCAGTCGAGGCATTGTCCAAAGCACTGAAAACATCCTCTTCCTTCACGTGTCGTCCCTGAATGTCGTTCAGATAACAATCGTTACACTCGGCAACGACTGGGTTAATCGAGGTAATCGAGTGCTCTGGAAGCTGATAATGCTGAAGGACCCACGAAATTAAGGCATCGCTTACTTTTCCCACGCTAAGGGTGTTCGTCAGCAGGATTGGAGTCTCGATCGTACCGAATTCGTTGATCTGCGGGAAGCCAATCGCTTTCCCGAATCCGTTGATCGTCACTGCCGCGGCCTTGACTTTTTCGTAGAAGACGTTACCTGAATGAGGAACGATTGCGGTAACACCGGTGCGAACGTCGCTCGCATCAATCAGTGTTGTGTGACCGACCCGCACACCGGAAACGTCGGTAAGACTGTTAGTGGCGCCAGGAGGTATCCGACCGATCCGAATGCCATGCTCGATCAGTAGCGTAGACATTACAATCGCGCGGATTTCTCCCTGGCCCACTCTACCGCTCGCCGGGCGAGAATCGAGAGCGGATCGAAGAGGGGACAGGAGAGACCAGCTTCCTCGACCACCAGAGAGAGTTCGGTACACCCAGGAATGATCCCGCTTGCTCCTTGATCTATTAAATGTTGGGCCACTGCTATAACCGTGTCTTTCACCGAGTGATCTCCCGCCTTGATATGCGTTATGGCATCCATGATCCGCACCTGTTCTTGATCCGCTGACACAAGCAAGGAAACATCATGATCTCCTAACGCTCGTTGGTAAAGGCCACACTTTACTGTCCCCATTGTTGCCAGTAAGCCAACCGTCTTAATAAGTGGGTTGTAAGAAGCAATAGTGGTTGCCGTTTCGCTGATCATATCGATAATAGGGATAGAGACAGCCTTTCGCAGATGTGAGAGCCAATGATGGGCGGTATTACAGGGTATCACGAGAAAATCCGCCCCGGCTTGCTCTAGCACCCTTGCGCCCTTGATCATCATCGGAAGCGGACTTTCACCCTCTTCCAGGATCGCGGCCGTGCGATCGGGTATTAATGGATTGCTGTCGATAACTATGTGTAGATGCTCCTGATCTTTGCGCGCAGGGGTCAATGCGATGATCTGTCGGAAGAGCTCCAGGGTTGCTTCCGGCCCCATTCCGCCCAGGATACCAACCGTTCCATTTCGCGTCACTAGAATGTCTCCTTCACTGCTACTTGCCCACCATCGACCATCAATTCTCCGTCATGGCTGCTCGCTGAACAGCTTGCGGGAACGGTAGAAGTATTCTCCGGCAGAGACAACAGCCAGTGCAACAGCAAGGTACAAGAACGTGTATTTGGTGGTCTGTCCTGCTTGCCCCCATTGAAAATACCGGCTGGCAAGAATAACTAGGACTAAGCCAATCTGAGAAATGGTCTTTAGCTTCCCAAGAAAACTCGCCGCAATTACTTTTCCTTGAGCTATGGCAAGGATGCGCAAACCTGTAATGAGAAACTCCCGAGCCACAATCACCATTACCGGTGCAGCGGTTAGTTCCCCCAACTGAACAAACGAGATCAATGCTCCCACTACAATCAGTTTGTCGGCGATCGGATCAGCGAACTTACCAAGTAGGGTAGTTTGCTTCAGGGTGCGAGCAAGGTATCCATCGACTGCGTCGGAAATCGCAGCAAGTGAGAAAATAGTAATGGCGAGAACTGTGGTAAGTGGTGTTCTCGACAGGAGCAAGAACATGAACAGGGGAACGCATGCCATACGGGCAAGTGTAATTTGGTTCGGGATTGTACGAAGCATTCTTTCCTTTTTTCCGGCTTATGTAACGGATTGTCCCGCGCAGTTAGCGATTTGAGCAAATGTTTCCGGAGACAGCGATGCCCCACCTACTAGGACCCCGTCGATATCTGGCTGGTCGAGCAGTGCAGCGGTATTCTCGGGTTTTACGCTTCCGCCGTACAAGATACGCATCCTCTGTGATAGTGAATCATCATAGGCGCCAGCAAGCCACTTACGAATCATGTTAATGGTTTCCTGCGCGACTTGAGCCGAGGCAGTTTCGCCAGTTCCAATCGCCCACAACGGTTCATAAGCAATCACCACCGATGCGGCATCTTGTTGATCCATTCCGGCAAGATTATGTTTAAGCTGAAAGCAAATCCGTTCTCTTGCTTTGCCTTGCTGGTGCTCTCTTAGCGTTTCACCCACACAAAGGATGGGCCGAATTCCGGAAGCAACTGCTGCCAATACCTTTCGGTTAACCAATGTTTCATTTTCGTTAAGGATAGTTCGGCGCTCTGAGTGGCCAACTAGAACGTATGAACAATGACATGCCTGTAGCATCTCTGCTGAGATTTCTCCGGTAAACGGGCCACTAGGTTCAAAGTAGAGGTCTTGTGCGCCGAGAGAGATTCCTACTCCCGCAAGCAGCTTGCCTGCTAGATTCAAGCTGGTAAAGGGTGGTAAGAGGAGGATCTCTGTGGCATGGTTGCTATCCACGAGTTCTAGGAAACGCTTGATAAAGACGTCTGTTTGAGTGGGAGTCTGATTCATCTTCCAATTGCCAGCAACTAATCTATCGCGCATTTCTTATCTCCCATTTGGAAGTATTATATCACCTATGTCTGTGCGGTTAAACAATTGACTTTTCATAAGCGCTCATCTATGATTGAGAGAACTATCAAGAGAAGAAACAGGAGGTATGAGATGACAATAACTATTGCGGCAATTGTTGCACTGATTGTAATGTTCATGTTCAATGCGGTCCGGATCGTACGAGAGTATGAGCGGGGAGTTATCTTCCGCCTTGGACGTCTGGTTGGTGCTAAGGGACCTGGGCTCTTTCTCATTATTCCAGTCGTTGATAAGATGGTGAAGATCAGTCTACGCACAATAGTACTTGATGTTCCCCCACAGGAAGTGATCACCAAGGATAACGTGACGACAAGCGTGAACGCAGTTCTCTTCTTCCGAGTAGTTGATCCCTGCGCATCGGTGGTAGAGGTTGAAGACTATCTGGAAGCGACGCGTCAGATCGCTATGACCACACTGCGCAGCATCCTCGGAGGAGTAGAGCTCGATCAGGTTCTAGGGGAACGTGAAAGAATCAACACGCAATTACAAGGGATTATCGACGAGCAAACGGATCCATGGGGGATCAAGGTAAAATCAGTAGAGATCAAGGATGTAAAGATCCCAGGAGATATGCAGCGAGCAATAGCTCGACAGGCTGAGGCCGAGCGTGAACGCCGCGCCAAGATCATCAACGCTGAAGGTGAACTACAGGCGGCAGGCAAACTCTCTGAAGCGGCTGGTATCATCCAGCAGAACCCAGCCGCACTACAGCTTCGCTATCTGCAGAGCTTGGTCGATATCTCAGCGGAAAACGCTTCAACCATCGTATTCCCTGTTCCGATTGATCTTTTTAAGATCTTCCAGAAGAAGGGGGATAACACCTAGGTGAATGAAAACCTATGACCTGGTAGTGGTTGGCGGTGGACATGCTGGGTGTGAAGCGGCGCTTGCGGCTGCTCGATTGGGTCATGTTACTGCACTCGTCACAATCAATTTGTGTGAGATTGCGAAAATGCCGTGTAATCCGGCAATTGGTGGCCCGGGGAAGTCACAGCTTGTACGTGAGATCGATGCCTTGGGTGGGGAGATGGCGCGCGCAACTGATGCCGCCATGCTTAACGTGCGGCTGCTCAACACGAGTAAGGGTCCAGCGATGCGGGTCCGACGCGCTCAAACCGACCGTGTACAGTATAAACTCGTTTGGAAACAGGTTCTCGAGCAAACAAGTGGCCTTGACCTTGTCGAAGGAATGGCTGAAGAAATCCTTACAACTGGAGGGAAAGTAGCGGGAGTTCGCCTACGCGAGGGGCTTAGGCTTAAAGCCAAGGCTGTTGTAATCGCTACTGGGACCTTCTTAAATGGGCAAGTTATCTTGGGAGAGCTTTCTTATCCAGCTGGCCGAAGCGGAGAACCGCCATCGGTTGGACTTGCTACCTCACTGGAAGAGCTAGGTCTCGAGATGGATCGTCTGAGCACGGGAACTACCCCCCGAGTCAATCGACACTCTATCGATTTCTCTGGCCTTGATCGCCAAAACACAAGCGAACTTCCACTCGCTTTTTCTTTTTGGAACGATCCGGTTGTCCTTACGTCTGATTATCCGGTTTACTTGACCAACACCAATGAACAAACACACCAGATCATCCGGGACAACCTCCACCTCAGTCCAAACTACAATGGCCTGATTGCAGGCAAGACTCCGCGGCACTGTCCGTCACTTGAGAGTAAGATCGTCAACTTCCCGGATCGTGATAGCCACAAGGTATTCCTTGAGCCAGAAGGCAGGGAAACCGCTGAGATCTATCTACAAGGGATCTATACGGCTTTTCCGCCGGAGATTCAAGAACAAATCGTTCGCAGTATCACTGGGCTAGAGCAGGCGCATATCGAGCGCTATGGCTATGATATTGAGTACGATTACATAAGATCTGGGCAACTTAGACCTACGCTTGAAGTAAGCAGTATTCCGGGTTTGTTTCTTGCCGGTCAGCTGAACGGGACTACGGGATATGAGGAAGCGGCCGCACAGGGACTCCTGGCCGGAATCAATGCTGCTTGTTACGTGAGTGGAGGAGAGCCACTGATTCTATCGCGAGGTCAAGCGTTCATTGGTGTAATGATCGATGATCTTGTTACCAAAGGAATTACGGAGCCCTATCGCATGCTTCCATCTCGTGCTGAGTATCGGATCAGCTTGCGCGAAGGAAACGCCGATTTGCGCCTATCAGAGATCGGTCGTGCGATTGGGCTTCTGCCGGAAAACCGTTACGAGAAAGTGCTAAAGAAGGTGAAGGCAAAAAAGGAGATTCTAGCCAAACTCAAAGGACAACGCATTGGTCCACAACACCCACTGAACCGCATTCTTGCTGAGAGAGGAAGTAGCCCTCTTTCGAACAACGGGGCAAGCTTGTATGAGATTCTCAAGCGCTCTCAGATCCATCTGGACGATCTCTTGCCCGCAGAACAAGAATTCGCGGATGAGTTGAAATGCGAAGTGGAAATTGAGGCCAAGTATGCCGGCTATCTAGCTCAACAGGAACGAGAAATAGGGCACCTGCGTCGATTAGAGAATGTCAGAATCCCTCCTCGAGTTGATTACGCCAGGCTTAATAACCTTTCTATCGAAGGAAGAGAGTTGCTGAGCCACGTGCGCCCGCATTCCTTTGGCCAGGCAGCGCGCATTCCGGGTGTTTCACAGGCTGATCTATCGATGCTTGCCATTTATCTCCGTCGATAGTCAATACACAGCTACTGGGACAAGGTGTTCGGCATTTACTACACGGGCAGTTATGTCATGAAATATCTGCCCAGCGGTATATCCTCCCCATACCGGCAGAGTCCTTACTTCATCCAAGACAACAAGAGCAAGATACTCCGGTTTCCGGACAGGCAGAAAGCCGACAAACAACGAAGTGTATTTCCCAGCAACATAGCCTTGCCCAGGGGTAGCCTTTTGTGCAGTCCCTGTTTTGCCGGCTACTCCAAATCCAGTGACTGCTGCCGGTATTCCGGTCCCACTTTCTACAGCCTGTTGTAGTAGTCCTGTCATTGTTGTGCAGCTTTCGGCGGTCCCAATTCGATGAACAAGTACTGAGCCATCCTTTTCTGATTCACCAATTCGTTTGATGATTTGTGGTTCTAGTAGCAGTCCACCATTTGCTATTGCTGCTGTTGCGCGGGCAAGCTGTATTCCAGTCACGGCTACTGATTGCCCAATCGATGTAGCAGCCAGGGCAAGCTTGGACCACTCTTCTACACCCCGTAGGATTCCAGCCTCTTCTCCGGGAAGAGCAATCCCGGTCTGTTGTCCAAAACCAAAGCTAACCAGCGAGTTATACAGTCGCTCTTCGCCCAAGCGCTGCGCGACTCTAATCATTCCTGTGTTGATCGAGTGCTCAATAATCTCGGCGAAGGTGACAGTGCCAAAGGACTCGTTTCCTGAGTTGTGCATGATGTGATTGGAGACTCGGATCCCATCATTTCCGTTGAAACTATCGCCCGGGCACACCGCACCGCAATCGATCGCTGCAAGTCCGCTAAATGCCTTAAAGACTGAACCAGGTTCGAATAGGAAGTTGACTGCCAGGTTTTTTCGCTCGTATGGAGCCGATTCACTAAAGGAGTTGAGGTTGTAGCGGTACAGTTGAGCCATTGCCAGTATGGCGCAAGTCTGTGGATCAAGCAGAATGACAAAGCCATTATTCGCCCTGAACTTTCTCACTCCGTATTCGATCTCTTCTTCACAGATGAATTGCAGGCGACTATCAATTGTCAAATGTACATCTTGTCCCGGGGATCCCTGTTCAACAATTTGAGTATGATAAGTGCGGCCATCGGCTCCTTTTACCACATAGACATACGTTGGCGTCCCAGTAAGCGCTTTGTCAAACGCAAGTTCCACACCCTCCAATCCGTGTCCATCCGTACCCACAAAACCGATGAGATTTGAAGCAAGTGATTCCTGTGGGTAGCACCGCTTCCAGGTATCGAGGGAAATCAGCCCGTATGCCTGTTCTTTCTCTGTTTGTTGCTGTATGGCTTTTGCCGTACTTGGATCGATCTGACGTTTGATCCAAGTAAAATAGCTTGGCCGGTAGATCAGATCTCTCAAGACCTCACTAGTAAGACCAAGCTCATTTGTGAGGATTGCGATAATTGTCTCGGGTTTGGTCATGTTGAAACTGTCTATGGCGATGGATACAGCTCTTACATCAAAAGCAAGCAACGTTTCGTTTCTGTCATAGATTGCTCCTCGCTGTGGCATAAGCTCAATCATTTGTTCCTGAATTACCCGTGCAGCCTTAAGAAAGCGATCATGCTCAACCACCTGAAGGTGGATGAGCCGACCAACAATAAGTAAGGCGAATGCAATCAATAAGAACGCGAGGATGCGAGCTCGCCGTTGGTGGGGTTGCGTCTTAGTTCTCTGGGATGGATTTATCAATATAGACATAGTGAATAATGACTGGCTCAATCATTCCGAGTTCACTCCGGGCGAGGGAAGAAACACGCTCTAAACAGAAGGCCTTCCCCACTTCAAACTCAAGCCAACGGTTGACATCCTGAGTAGCCATAAGTCTGTCTTCTGCGCTTTCCCTTTGCGCGGTCAAGTCACGAATTGTCGCTTCTTGCCACAGGTAAACAAGACAAAGCCCAGCAATGATTGTTGCCAAGAGGATTCCAATCCCCAGCACTCCTTGCCAGGTTAGTCCCTGTGTTGGAGGAGCCGAACGTGTCTGCCCAGATAGATAACTCAATCGTTTGATTCTTGGATCTGTCATCATCTTTACTAATAAGTTAAGGGAGCATGAGGTATCTTGTTCGGACATTTGTCAACTACTATACCGAAGTAGATTACCCATCTCATATTGCTTGTCCACCAAGTAGCAAAATCGCAGCAACTTTACCACAGCTTATCAGGCACTCGTCAAGAATAGCAAATATCATGGTTCAGGTAGATGCCTTGCTTTTCCGCATAGCACGCAGTTTTGCAGCTCGTGAGCGGGGATTGTTTTCCATCTCTTCTTTTGACGGTACAATTGGCTTCCGTGTGAGAATCTTTCCTTCCACTTGTTTATCACAAACACATTCCGGAAGGCTAGGGGGGCAAATACAATCAAGCGCTTTGTAGTGAAAGAACCGCTTCACAATTCGATCTTCCAGCGAATGAAAGCTTATCACTGCTATGACGCTATCAGGCGCAAGGCATTGGAATGCAGTTTGTAACCCATTTTGCAGATTCCGCAGTTCATCATTCACTGCGACTCGTAGCGCTTGAAAGGTACGTGTCGCGGGGTGTTTTCGCCTGAGGTGGAATCGCTTTGGGATCGTTCGGCACACGAGGTCCGCGAGTTGAGTAGTTGTCTCAATTGCTCCCGACTTACGGGTAGCGACAATGGCACGCACAATTTCCCGAGCAAAACTCTCTTCTCCATACCGGAAAAGGATGTCAACAAGTTCCTTCTCTGTAAGGTTGTTCACAATGTCCAAGGCTGTTAGATGTTGCGAAGTATCCATTCTCATGTCGAGAGGCCCGTTAGCACGAAAGCTGAAGCCACGCTCGGGATTATCGAGCTGGAGCGACGATACACCAAGATCAAGGAGAAGACCATCAACCTTCTCAATGCCAAGTATCCGCAGGTGCTTTTGAAGGTCGGTGTAGCTTGCGTGAACAAGATGAAGCCGACTAGCAAAGCTGGCCAAACGTTTCTTTGCGTAGCTGAGTGCTTCCCTATCAAGGTCGATCCCAACAACAGTAATTCTGGGCTCTAGCGCGAATAGCGCTTGAGTGTGGCCGCCCAGGCCAATTGTTCCATCAACGTATATACCTCCTGGCTTTGGATCAAGTAAGTGAACTACCTCACTAGCCAAAACAGGTACATGGCGTGGCTTATACATCTTTTCCTGTCAAACTAGAACACAGTCCATCAAGCAACAACTTGAATGTTTGCTTCCTGTCTTCATGTAAACGTCGATAAGTCTTTCGTAAGCTGTCTGGCGCTGGTGGATAGTCAAGGAGAAGACACGTTTCTTCCACGGAGGGAAAAGATCCACAAGGAATACAAGGGCCATCGCACGAATGAACCTCATGGACAAAGCGCTCAATCTTCGGATCTTCAGGAATAGCAAACATCGGCGTTCCCATCCTTAACGCAAACTCCAGTGGATGCAAGCGTGATGACACGAGAAAGCTAGCAGATAAAATGACCCTCTCTGCTTGATCTACTCCCAGCGCCGAGAGAACCTGGCACGAAAATCCACATTCGTTTGAGATCGCTCTTGCAAGGGCCAGGTCTTCTTTAGGGAAAAACGGAAGAAAAACACAAGACACCCGCCTTTGCGCGTGCAGTTCTTTCAGCAAGTGTACTGCTTGCTCAATGAAACCTGCTTGTCGCTTTCTAGGCAGCCCTTTAAGTGAGAGAACAATCCGTGGCGGGCCCTGCGTCAGCCGGGAATGGTGGGGACTTGGAGGGAGAAGGAAGAAAAGGTCGCTGCCTTGTGTTCCGTTAAGTCCTAGCGAATCAAGATAGCTGAAGCTTTCTTGATCACGACAGTCTATGTGGTGAACTTGCCCAAGTGTTAAGCGAGTCGCTACTTGCGCCACTTTGCCCAGAATTGGCCCAATCCCCTGCCCAATAAGGTAAACTGGCCGACGCGCAATACGCGCGAGAAGAATGAGAGAAAGATAATAGAACAAAGAACGGTTGCTGGTGCGATTCTGCAATAATCCCCCCCCACCAAACAACAGGGCCGATGAATGTCGAAGCGCCCAAAGAATGCGAATGGGGTTCTTGCGACTGATTTCATTTCTAGCCTGTGGATTCGCCGTAAGAACGATCGATTTGACCGTGTGATACTGCTTGAGTGATTGTAGCAGCGCAAAGCGAATCGCTTCGTCGCCAAGGTTTCCAAATCCATAGTAGCCAGCAATTACGACTGTGATACCCTTTGCCATAGCAACCGCCCCAAACCGATGACTGCCAGCAAAGCTCCTCCGGCCAGGATTCCCAAAACGAGCCCATTAACCACTCGCAAGAGCGATACAAGGAGGGGAGTGTGCGCGTGAGCAAAGGTATTCAGGATGGAGGCCTGTCCAATCAGGCCAACAAAAAGAGGAAATACTCTCCAGTCATTGAGCTTGCCATCCGCTCCAAACAGGATCAGTAAAGGATGGCCAATCAAGAACTCCTTGAAGCGAGGTCTTGCTATGAAGAGTTTCTCCAGAATGCCCCGCACCTGTCCTTCCAGTCCAAATGAGCCTCCGCTTGTGTTCCCACTTCGTAGAATAGCAAAGGCGAGTACTGCAAGACTGAAGCCAGCAAGTGTCACACTGACTGAGCGGATAGGCGAATAGAAAAGGTTCCGTAGTTTTTCCCAGCCGACCTGGCGATAGTAGACAAACACTCCAAAAAAAGAAGGAAACAGAAGCGCGACCTTTACTCCGCGAAACTCTGCAAGCTTTAGCAGAAAAACAGGATGAGAAAGAACCGCAGCAAGCAAGAGACCCCCGCAAGCTGAACCAGCAGAAAACAAGAGGAATACGATTGCCCCTGCTCGCCAGCCTGATCTAAGGCGCGGGACAAGCAAGAAAGACATGTATGCTGGGATAAGTATTGCGACTAGAAAGGCATCCGTTTGGCGAAGGAGGATCTCCGGCATACTAGCGGCAATAGCGGCGACAGCACCGCAGAAAACAAAGCAGGCAAAGGGAAGGTGTTTGAAGATTTGAAGGGTGACAAGCAATAAGAGAGCGCTAACTCCTAAATGAAGCACGATCTCCGTGTACCAAGGAGTCTTGGGAAATGGAAGGGAAAAACTGCCCAAAGCGTACCCGTCTCTCTCAATCTGCTCAATAACAGCTTGGAAGTAATTCAGGTTCTCATGTACCGAAAGCCCAGGGGCTGGAGAAAGTATAAGACAGCGAATTCCGCGCTCGTGTACAGCTCTTTCGAACCGTGCAACAAGGGTTTCGGTTGACGACCGAGCCATATCTTCTGTTGGCACCTCATGAGCTCGTACTAGTTGGTGGTGTCCATTTTCCCACATTTCACGTTCCTGCGACACATCCGTGAACTCTTGCAAAATGATCGTAGTCTCGTCCGGAAAGAGCTTATGAAACGATCGTTCGTCGATTGGGCCTTCTATCCACAAGAAAGAGAAGTTGTTAGCAAGCTTAGCAATAGGCTGATCGAGAATTAGGCCCACCTCAAGATTGTGTTTGAGTATCTTCTCGACAAACGGAGATCCTCCATCCGTCAGGCTTGATGAGCACACAGCAACCCCTGTTATCCCAATATTGGCAAGCTCGTCAAGGGAGAAGTTCGTTACATCTTGAGCTCTGACAATAACAATGAACCCTGCGTTTTCCCGTTCCCAACCAATGCGGTTAGCATCGACCACAACTGCTAGGGCTAAGGAAATAGCCAATATCGCCAACGCTACTGCTTGTAGGATCTTATTTATCATTACCCGAAACAGTACTATTTTTCTGGACGACAGACAACAATACTATTAGCTAATTTATGCGGACAAGTTGTCGTGAGTTGCTACTTGAGTGGCTTTGATCTAGACCGATTCTTGTTCTGATGAACGACTCTTGCTCCTATCAAATCTGTAGGGAAGAGGCATAACGTAAAAGGAGTTGGTTAGGGGGTGCTTTGTCACGATTACGTCCGTATGAAAAACTCTCTTGATATTTGCTTCAGTGAGTACTTCGTCCGGTTTGCCGATTTCCAATAGATGTCCCTTATCCAGCATGGCCGCTCGATCCGCGTACTGTGCTACAAGGTTAAGATCGTGAAGGGCCATTACTACTGTCAAACCATCTATAGCCTGTGCGCGAACAATTTCCATAATCTGGAGTTGGTAATTGATGTCAAGGTGAGTTGTCGGTTCATCCAGCAGTAGTACCTTAGGTTCCTGGGCTAGAGCCATTGCCAGGAAGACACGTTGGCGCTCCCCTCCTGAGATCTCGGCTAGGAGACGATTGGCTAGTGAGCTCACACTACAAACCCTCATAGCTTCTTCTATTCGTTTCTTGTCTACTTTGTTCTCTCTTGCAAAGCGAGATTGATGAGGGATGCGACCCATGGCTATCACTTCGCGAACGGTAAAAT
This sequence comes from Candidatus Bipolaricaulota bacterium, assembly GCA_030611415.1. Taxonomy (GTDB): domain Bacteria; phylum Bipolaricaulota; class Bipolaricaulia; order UBA7950; family UBA9294; genus JAUVYF01. The sequence goes on along the minus strand of JAUWPW010000024.1, from coordinate 3,996 downwards.
CGAAACCAACCTCTCGATCTTGCTCCACCATTGCCAGCTGGCGCGCGATCTCCCAAGTTGACAGGTCAGCTATTTGCTTCATGCCCAGGTAGACCGCACCTCTATCAGGGGTGAGGACACCTGAGATGTTCTTAAGGAGCGTGGTCTTCCCTGATCCGTTGGGGCCCACAATGGCGAAGATTTCTCCTTTCTCTATACTCAGGCCGATCTCTTCTAGAACTGGTTCCCCGTCATAAGAGAAGTGCAGTCCTTCTATTGTGATATTCATTACATTCTCACTTTTCTCGTCTTTAGCAAATAGAGAAAGAAAGGGGCTCCCAGAAAGGCTGTGATGATCCCCACCGGGAGTTCAACTGGCCGAACTACCGTTCGAGCTACCATGTCAGCCCAGACAAGAAAGATCGCTCCTGCAACGGCTGTCGCTGGCAAGAGGAATCGGTGATCGGGCCCCATAATCAAGCGCATGATGTGTGGGATGATCAGGCCAACAAACCCGATAGTGCCGGCGAAGCCGACAGCAGATGAAGTAAGAAAAGTTGCCACACCCAACATGATACGCTTGCTTTTCTCCGGATTGATTCCCAGATGGAACGCTCCTTCTTCTCCCATGGCAAGGGCGTTTAAGTCCCGTGAGAAAGCTATAAGTAGCAAGCTGCCAAGTGCAACGATCGGCGCGAGCACACAAAGATAGGTCCAACTGGCGCGGCTTAGCCCTCCCATGGTCCAGAAGATCACATCCGTCATTCGGTCAGTGCCAGCGCTCAAGAAGATGAGGAAACTTGTTATGGCCGAGAAAAGCGCTCCCACGGCCACTCCAGCGAGAATCAGTGTGTAGACGGAAGTTTTTCTATCTCGCTGCCGTGCCAATTGGTAGACGATTCCCACCGCAAGGGAACCGCCAATAAACGCCCCCAGGGGAAGAAAGACTACCCCATGTAAATTCAGGAAGATGACCAAAGACGCGCCGGTAGAGGCGCCACTGGCGATCCCGAGGACGTACGGGCTGGCCAGCGGATTGCGGAACAGCCCTTGCATAGCTCCACCCGAGATGGCGAGCGCGCAACCGACCAATAGCCCCAATAACACTCGCGGGAGCCTGATCTGGGAGATGATTAGATGCTGAATGTGTCCTGACCCTCCAATGGCGGCTTTGCGCCCCACCAGGTACGAAAACACCTCTCTGATAGGAATTGATACCGGACCAATAATTACTCCGATCACAAACGTGACCACAAGCAAGGTCATCAACAGTACAAAGATGCATCGTATGGAACGCGTCTTTCTTCTATTCCACGAGACCTGGCCTTGAGGTCTTTTCTTTGCCCTACCCATTATTCCTGAGGATGAAGGAACTCACTCATTATTCTCAGAGCCCGAGCAACCTTGGTAGAAAGGAGATTGCTTGCGTTGATGCCATAGACCTTCTTGCTTGCTACTGCTGACACCTGTCCAAGTAGCGGGTTTTCTAGTATATTCACAACCTGTGCCGGATCGGTGAATATAACATCGGGATCTCGGGAAAGGATCTCTTCAAAACTCACTTGAGGAAACCCCTGAACATCGGAGAAGACGTTTCCTCCGCCGGCACGAATCATCAATTCATTCTCGATGGAGCTGCTCCCCGCAGCATATGGGGGAATATCGCGTGTTGTCGCATAGAGGAAGGCTGCTTTTACCGGGGGTTTGGTCAGGGTGGTGCTTTCGATTATGATAATCTCCTCTGCGATTTGACCGATCAGTAACTTCGCTTTTTCCTTCGCCCCTACGGCAGTTCCAATTGTACTAATGGAGGAAAAGATATCCGGTATGGTAGGGATGTACCCGCCGACGCGGCCGACGCTCAGCACGGTGATTCCCAGCTCCTCCAATTTGGTACGTTCTCCCGCCCAATCCGAAGCACCAAGCACGAGGTCCGGTTCCATAGAAAGGATTACTTCCACATTTGGTGCGAAGCTCTCGCCGACCCTAGGGAGACCTGCCACTTCTGGTGGATTATCTGGCGAGCTTGCCACGGCAACCAACCGGTCAAGTGCCCCAAGATCGATGAGGATGTCAGTGTAGAGCGAGATGCCAGCTACGATGATTCGTTCCGGTTCTTGCTCAATTGTAATCTCTACTCCACGGTCATCTACTACTGTAACGGGGAACTGCTGTGCCAAGCCCAGCAGGCCAACCAGGAATAGTATTACCAAAGCTACACATAGTCGTTTCATCATTGTTCTCTTGCCTCCTCAATATGTGGGATGTAACATCCCACATTTATAAGAGCATATCCTAACCTAGTTCAATATGAAGATCAAGGAAAGGTTTAATCCCTTGTATAAAGCATTTCGGAAATAACTTGCCACAAGCCAAGCCTGGTTTGCTTGTGCGTGGGCGCGCTCACAATGACAAGCAGATCTCCTTCTTGCCGAGAAGGAAACGCTTCTTTGATCACCTGGGCATCGTGTGGGTTGTCGGCAGCAATGCGTTCTTCAGTGTGTGAGAAAAACAATCCATTCGCAGAACAGGAGAGCAAGAGCATGCCAGTTGCTCCCTGCCTTACAGCCTGATCACGGTACCACCACGATGGGTGTTGTTTCTCTACGTGTGATAGCAAAGCAGCTATAGTAATACTATCCTGAGCAAGAGAATAGAGAGAGAGTTCTTGCACGTCCGCAACATGATCAAGTACAGGAGCAAATCGTTCTTTGCCAACACTGGTCAGAGCACCACCTGACTTATCCAGCACAAGGAAGCCCTGATCGCGCAGTCTTTCCAGTTGAATACGTACGGTCATCTCGGAAAGGCCAGCCCGACGAGCAAGTCGCCTACGCCCTAGGCATTCCCTGCTTAGCAGGAAGACAAGCTGAAGTGTGATCGCATCTATTTGTCTTTGCACCCTTGCCTGGTCTGTGATCCTCCTTGTTGCATGCTCTAAATCATGTATTGACTAGTATACCGCCGATCCCGAGCACATGATACTGGATTCTTTTCATCCACCTTTTCTCTGGTGGGCATAACCGTTAACTTAACCACACAGTGTTCTAGGCCATTCGTCATTCCGGCGAACCCCGGATCGGGGTCCAGGGCAGGCACCGGAATCTAGAGGATAGCATATGAATAAGCAACCCGTACTATATATTCTGGCAAAGAAAAGAGAAGATGTTAGAAACCCTCAATAACATAGTGTACATTTTGAAACTACACGCGGAACGACCTAGTATCGGTGTGCGACCCAACATTGGCTAAAAGGGATCGTTGGGTGTAAGATCAGAACACACAGATGAAGGATTCATTGCGCAAAGGTGTTTCGTTTGGGCTGACATCGGCTGTCATCACGACCCTTGGTCTCATAGTTGGTCTCCACTCTGGGACGCACTCCAGAATTGTGGTCCTCGCCGGGATTCTGACAATTGCTGTTGCTGACGCGTTTTCAGATGCCTTGGGTATCCACATTTCAGAGGAAGCAGAGAACGCTCACACCACCAAAGAGATTTGGGGGGCCACCGTTGCGACCTTCCTGACCAAGTTCCTGTTCGCGATGACCTTTCTGGTTCCTGTTCTTCTTCTCTCCCTTTCCGCTGCCATCATCGTGAATTTGATATGGGGACTGTCTATTCTCGCTGTTCTGAGCTACATCATCGCAAGATCGCAGGGCAAGCCACCCTGGAAGATCGTTGGCGAACACCTCGTGATCGCAATGATCGTCATTGCCCTCACGCACTGGGTGGGCGACTGGATTGGGACACTGGGGGCATGAACCAGCACCCAACAATCGGCTCCAGAGCGGCAAGGGTAAGCGTGCTCGGCAGACACATGCGCGGTAGAAACCAAGTAGTCGTGAAAGGTGTCCATTAAGCAAGATGTCACATTATCCGTCTATCGGATACCAATAGCTCAGAATGTCTCTCCCACAAGATCGTCGCCCGAAATCCTCAAGAACTATAGTGTTCATTTTTGACGTTACACGCTGAACGAGCTAGTATCGGTGTGCAACCCAAAAGGGATTGTTAT
>JAUWPW010000008.1 GCA_030611415.1 Candidatus Bipolaricaulota bacterium | reverse complement strand
TAGTTAAAGAAGAACGACGTGAGTAACGCTTTCATGTGCTGTAGGTTCACAGATCATGCGCCACTACGAGCCACCGGCTACTAGCCATGAGACTCTCATTACGCATCACTGTTTTCTAACTCAACGAACCCAATGAACTCTATGAACCCAATGAACTCAACGAACTCCTGCCCCGTGGAATAGTATTCCCATGGGGCAACGAACTCTATAGACTCTCTTCATCCGTGTCTATCCGCGGTTCATGTATCGTGAACTAGATTTTGCCTTACATTTCAGCGAACTTCTTGTACTCCTGATAGCGCTCCATGTACTCGTCTTCCAGTTGCTTGTGCAACCGCTTGGCTTCTGCGGGGAACGATTTTACCAGGCTCGAGTAGCGTACCTCACCCATTAAGAACTCGTGAAAGTCACCTGTCGGCTCCTTGGAGTCGAGAATGAATGGGTTCTTGCCCTGTTTTTTGAGCAAAGGGTTATAACGATAAAGAACCCAATAACCAACCTTGACCGCCAGTTGCTCCTCCTCCTGGCTCTTCCCCATCCCTTTCTTTAATCCTTGGTTGATACAGGGAGCGTAGGCAATGATAATGCTTGGCCCAGGATAGCTCTCCGCTTCAAGGAACGCCTTTAGACACTGGTTCTTGTTCGCACCCATGGAGACCGAAGCAACATATACATAGCCATAGTTCATGAGCATTCGCCCGAGGTCCTTCTTCTTGGTTTTCTTTCCCGAAGCGGCAAACTTGGCAACCGATCCGGTCGGTGTCGCCTTGGACGACTGGCCTCCGGTATTGGAGTACACTTCCGTATCCAGCACAAGAACATTTACATCGCGCCCCATTGCCATTACATGATCAAGACCACCGTAGTCAATGTCGTAGGCCCAGCCGTCTCCCCCAATGCTCCAAACGGATTTTTTGGTGAACAGGTTCTGCATAGAGAGGATTGTCTTTAAGCGCTCATCCGATCCGGCTTCCTGTGTGAGAAGCACGGTCATTTTCTTACCGGCCTCACGCGACGCCTCGGCATCATCCTTCCCGGCAAGCCAAGCGCTCATTGCTGTTTTCAGGTCACGGGAAAGCTCCGTTTTCAGGGCTTCTGTTACCAGGCGAGCCAACCTATCACGTTGAGCCTGCAATGCGAGGCGCATCCCAAACCCGTACTCAGCGTTATCTTCAAATAGGGAGTTAGCCCACACAGGGCCATGTCCATCCTTGTTTACGCAGTAAGGGACGGCAGGCGCCGAACCACCATAGATTGATGAGCAACCGGTCGCATTTGCAATCAACATCCGGGACCCAAACAGTTGTGTGGCAAGTTTTACATACGGTGTTTCCCCACAACCTGGGCAAGCACCCGAAAACTCAAACAACGGCTGCAAAAACTGGCTTCCGGTAACTGTCTTTGTATTGAGCATATCAGCATGGTTTGGCACGGATTCAGAGAAGCGATGGTTATCAATTTGCGGATCAAGTTGTGTGTCGAGCGGCTTCATCGCCAGCGCTTTCTGTCCCTTCATGCCCGGGCAAACCTCAACGCAACATCCACAACCCGTACAGTCAAGGGTATTCACCTGAATACGGAAACGCATACCTTGAAGTTCTTTTCCTCGCGCTGGTATTGTCGCAAATGCCTCAGGGGCACTGGCTAGTTCTTCCTCGGTTGCCAGCACCGGCCTAATCGCGGCATGCGGACAAACAAAGGAACAAAAGTTGCACTGAATGCAATTATCGGAGTTCCACGCTGGTACATTGATCGCCACACCCCGTTTCTCAAACTTTGCTGTCGCTACAGGGAAAGACCCGTCAGGTCCGGTCCACTCATAGCTTCCATCCAGGTCTGCGGCAAACGCGCTTACCGGAAGCTTATCCCCTTCCTGTAGAATCATCGGACGCATCACCTCAAGAACCCAGTCTGGTTCTGTCCCCGCTTGTTCTCCCTTGTTAGATGTAGCGTTTGTCCATGTCTCTGGGACCTTTACTTCGACCAGCTTTTCAAGGGCTCCATCAACCCCTGCATAGTTCATCTGTACAACATTCTCTCCCTTTCTTCCATAGCTCTTTTCGATAGCCTTCTTGAGTTGGCTGATTGCTTCGTCAACCGGAAGTATTCTCGCCAGACTGAAGAACACCGTCTGCATAATCATGTTGATTCTTCCACCAAGACCCACACTTTCTGCAAGCTTGACCGCATCGATTGTGTAAAACTTGAGGTTCCTCTCGGCAATCGATCGTTTCATGGCAGCCGGCAATTCAGTCTCCAACTCTTCCACGGTCCAGGGACAATTGAGCACAAACGTTCCTCCGTCTTTGATTCCGGCAAGGATATCATATTTGTGAACAAACGCGGGATTGTGGCAAGCAATATAGTCGGCTGTCTTGATAAGGTATGGCGATTGAACCAACTCTTTGCCGAAACGTAGATGAGAGATGGTGATGCCGCCTGATTTCTTTGCGTCATAGGCGAAGTATCCCTGCGCGTAGAGGTCGGTATTGTCGCCAACAATCTTGATTGCATTCTTGTTTGCCCCAACCGTCCCGTCTGCTCCCAGTCCCCAGAACTTGCACTGAACCGTTCCTTCCGGGGCAACATCAATATCCTTGCCAAGCCTAAGCGAGGTATTGGTGACATCGTCAGTAATACCAACCGTGAAGTGATTCTTTGGGGAATCGCAGCCAAGGTTGTCGAATATCGCCTTGACCATTGCCGGCGTAACATCCTTTGAGCCAAGTCCGTACCGCCCACCAACGACAAGCAGAGTTTTCCCTTTTTCCTGATACAGCGTAGAGATGTCCTTGTAGAGTGGTTCTCCCTGACTTCCTGGTTCCTTGGTTCGGTCGAGAACAGCAATCCGCTTTGCGCTCGGTGGCATTGCATCTAGAAAGTGTTCGTTTGACCAAGGGCGATAAAGCCGAACCTTCAACAGGCCAACCTTCTCCCCGCGTGCTACCATGTAGTTCACTGTTTCTTCGGCAACATCACTCGCCGAACCCATGATAACCATGACGTGCTGCGCGCTCGGATCCCCTACATAGTCAAACAGGTGGTATTCTCTGCCAGTCAGCTTGCTTACTTGGGCCATCACTTCCGCGACAATCCGCGGTGTTGCTTGATAATAGCGGTTTGCCGCCTCACGTCCCTGGAAGTAAATATCGGGGTTCTGGGCAGTTCCGCGTAGGTGAGGGTGTTCCGGGTTCATAGCCCGCTTACGGAAGCTCTCTACTTCATCCCACGGAACTAGCTTTGCCATCTCTTCGTAAGGGATCACATCGACTTTTTGGATCTCGTGCGATGTACGGAAGCCGTCGAAGAAATGGATGAATGGGACTTTAGCCTTGAGAGTAACAATGTGAGCGACTAGTCCGAGATCGATTACTTCTTGCACCGAGGCAGATGCAAGCAGCCCAAACCCCGTCTGGCGTGTTGCCATAACATCGGAGTGGTCCCCGAAAATAGATAGGGCATGTCCGGCTACCGCACGTGCTGAAACATGAAAAACGGTAGGGAGCAACTCTCCGGCGATCTTGTACATGTTCGGGATCATCAGCAAGAGACCTTGTGAAGCCGTGAAGGTGGTGGTGAACGCGCCAGCCGCAAGAGAACCGTGGACTGCCCCAGCTGCCCCAGACTCAGCTTGCATTTCCGTTACCTGTAATGGTTGACCGAAGATGTTCAGCCTTCCGTGTGCTGCCCAGCTATCAGCTACCTCTCCCATAGAAGAACTAGGGGTAATAGGATATATAGCTGCAACATCACTGAATGCATAGGCAACATGTGCTGCTGCAGTATTTCCATCAATGGTCATCATATGTTTTGTTGGCATAGGATTGCCTCCTCGTCAAATGCAGACAGCGCGTAATAGATTTGCGCAGTCAGATTATTGTACCGAGATTCTATTGGTGCTACAATGAACAACTTGGCTAGGAATAAAATTCAATCGCAGACCTCGTGCAAAAAACTGTTTTTGATGTTCTTGAGAAAGAAGATGCTAAACAGACTTTTTCATTCACGGCCCAAACATTTTGTGATTCTTCTTCCATTAGGACTATCTGTGGGAGCAGTAGTTGGTGCAGTATTTGGTAGTCCACCGGTTGGCATCCTCGCTGGCTTTTCATTGGGTTTTCTATTGGCCTGTCTATTCACCTTGCGAATTCACTGAACCTGGAGCCAACTTGACCTACCGTCCACATTCGTGCTATATTGAATAACTTTACATAGGAGGTGCTGTATAGTATGAAAATTCATAGGGCGATGGCTGGGGTAGTAGTCTTAACAATGATAGTGCTGATTGCTAGTGGTGGACTGGTTGTAGCAAAGGACAAATACATAGTCGCTTCGGATATCCCGTGGGCGCCATTTGAGATGGTTACTGTCAATGGTGAATTCTTTGGATTTGACCTTGACGCAATACGTATGATTGCAATTGTTGCTGGCTTCGAGGTTGAGATCTTGAACACTGGCTTTGACGTGATTATCCAAAACGTGATTACAGGGAAGGCCGATCTAGGCGTGTCCGGGTTTACCATCACCGCTGAGCGTGAAAAAACGATTGATTATTCTGAGCCGTATTACTTGTCCAATCAGGCGGTTGTGATACGCAAGGATTCCGGATTGAACATTATCACCGCAATGGCTGGGCTTGGACCGAGAAAGGCAATAGGAGCTCAGAATGGAACGACAGGTTTCTACTACGTAGAAGACGAACTGAAAGGAGCGGGGCTTGACATCGAGCCAAAAGGGTACGAATTCTACCCAACAGCAATCCTTGATTTAGTTAGTGGACGACTCGACGCAGTGATCCAAGATGAGCCTGCTTCACAGTCTTCCATCTCCGCCTATCCAGATCTACTTACGATCGCCGGGATAATTAATACCTACGAGTATTTCGGGTTCATCGTCGCACCCGGAGACCCAGAAGGACTACTCCCTAGAATCAATGAAGGAGTAAGTGAATTAGGCCTTAAGGTTGTTGAGGCACCGGGAGGGGCAAAAACACTAGTCGTTACTCCCGGAAGCCCTTGGGATAATCTACTCAAGGCTTACTTTGGTCCACCGAACGACAAGCTCGAAGCAGCTTGGCTTGTTTGTAAGGACCTTCTCCTGGTAGACAGGGATGTAGATGCCTTTGCGAAAGCAATGGCTGAGGAAGCAAGTAAGTAATCTGATTCATACATAATATCCAAGTTGTAAAGAACCTCCCTCCTATAAGGATTGGAGGGAGGTTCTTTGTAGTTAGTGAAGGAGGCATCCCATAGAAGGCATTGTTACTATTGCAAAGAGCTTCCCCATGCTCTTACGTGCCACGTTGATCAATATTGAACTATTGTTTGCTTTGTTGTTCCTAGGATTGCTTCTAGGAACTGTTGTTGCCCTGCTGCAAGTTTATGGAGGACGTTTTGCCGGTACACTTGCCGCAGGCTATGCCTGGGTCTTTCGCAGTATTCCTGCCCTTGTTCTGTTGTTCTTGTTCTACTTTGGACCATCACAATTTGGTGTAAATATCCCACCTTTTATTGCTGCAACCCTTGCTCTTGGAATTCGTTCTTCCGCGTATCAATCACAAATCTTCCGTGGAGCTATCCAGGCCATTCCGCAGGGGCAAATGATGGCTGCACGCTCGATGGGAATGAGTCGACTACAAGGAATTATTACAATCATCATTCCTCAAGCTCTTCGTCTTTCTCTTGCTGGCTGGTCAAACGAGTTCTCATCTGTGGTAAAAGACACCACACTCGCCTACGTGGTAGGGTTAAATGAGGTCCTGCGTCACGCACGCATTATTATGGATCGACACTATGAGCTGGCAATGCTTGCTTACTTAGCTGTAGCAGTGATCTTTTTTGTATTGACCTACAGCGGTAACCGAAGCCTGGGGTGGCTTGAAGGACGACTACGAATACCTGGCCTACAGATGAAGGGAGGAACCCAAAACAAATGAGTCTACTAAAGGCTGAGAATATCCACAAAAGGTATGGGAAGGAGGAGGTTTTAAAGGGGGTCTCGCTGGAGCTTGAACGCGGCGAAACCATGGTTGTGATTGGCCCATCTGGAACCGGGAAAAGCACATTCCTTCGCTGTATTAATCAGTTGACCCCACCAGACAAAGGCCGGGTCTGGTTGGATGGAGTTGAAGTTACACACCCTAAATGCAACATTAACAGACTACGCGCTCAAATGGGCTTCGTCTTTCAAGATTTTAACCTGTTTTCGCACTTGAACACACTGCGAAATGTGAGCATTGGCCTTACTAAGGTAAAGGGAATAAGAAAGGAAGACGCAAGAAAGCTCGCAATGAAAGAGCTAGAACGAGTTGGGCTCGATGACAAAATTGATGCCTATCCGGCACAGCTTTCCGGCGGCCAGCAACAACGTGTATCTATTGCCAGGGCTCTAGCAATGGAGCCAAAGCTAATACTGTTTGATGAGCCAACCTCGGCCCTTGACCCGGAACTGATTGGCGAGGTTCTCGAGGTGATGATCAAGCTGGCTAAGGATGGAATGACAATGCTGGTCGTTACACATGAAATGGGTTTTGCCCGTGCAGTTGCCGACGAAATTGTGTTTATGGAACACGGAGTCATTGTCGAGCAGGGCAACCCACAGCAAATGTTCTCCGCCCCAAAGCATCCGCGGACAGGAGAATTCCTGAACAAGATCACAGAGCTGTACGGGGAGACGGAGTGATGGTATTTGACTTAGCGTGGCTTCCACAGCTCACGCAGGGCCTTCTTCTGACCCTGCAAATTACGACAGCATGTATCGCAATGGGAATTGTACTTGGAATTCTGCTCGCATTGGGGCGTGTTTACGGAAACCGATTGATCTCCACTCCATGCAGTATCTATATCCAGATCTTCCGCGGCACACCGCTATTGGTACAGCTACTCATGGTTTATTACGGTCTTCCAAGCTGGGGAATTTACCCGTCCGCATTCATCAGCGGAGTTCTCGCATTAGGGCTCAACACAGGAGCATACCAAGCAGAGTACCTGCGTGGGGCAATCCAAGCCGTCAACCAAGGCCAACTCATGGCCGCACGTGCAATTGGGATGAGCCTACCACAAGCTATTCGTTACATCGTACTACCACAGGCATTTCGTATTGTTATCCCGTCATGGTCGAATGAACTAATCTTGATGGTAAAATACTCTTCCATCGTCTTCTCGGTAACATTGCTCGACTTGATGGGTGTTGGAAAACGGATTGCTGCGCGCAACTTCCGCTACTTCGAGGTATTTGTTGTTGTGGCCCTATTCTACCTGGTACTGGTCTTTATCATCTCCCAACTATTGCGATTGCTGGAACACCGGGCAAGGATTCCTGGGCTTGGTGAGCACGCTGAACAGCGCTAAATCACCGCCAAGATTAGACAGCCTCCTCGCGCGCTCCAGACATGCGCACGACGTCAAACCCAACTACATAAGCAGGGCCCTGTACTATTTCTGTATTTCCATTCTGCTAAGAACAAGACCCGTCAGAAGTTTTGGGTAGAAGTCGGTTGATTTTTGAGGCATTTTCTCTCCATGATCTGCCACCCGTCGTACTTCATCCGGACTCGTCGGGTTTAAGCAAAAGAAGATCTGCTCATCTTCTTGATCAACCCTGTCTACAGCATCTAGTGCATCATGACTGTAGGTAATGTTTCGCTCCTCCTCAAGTGCTGCAGCATCAATCCCGAGGTGTCTCTCCAGAATGGCAATGTGCAAGACGGAGACATCGAGGCGTTTCCAATCCATCGATCGCTCAACAGTGACTAGTCGATCGATCAAGTTCTCATCACGCACAGTGAGCGTGCTGAAGATTCCACCTGTGTAGCACCCAAAGGTATGATGGTCTTGCCCTGCCTTTAACGCTGCCTCCATTTCCGCTAGCGTTGAACACCGCTTTACGGCAAGATCCTTCTCCAGCTTTGTGAGAAACAACTGCGGGTCGAAATCAGGCAAGCCGTGTATCAATCGATGAATTGGTCGGATCGTCATTCCTGGCTCATCGATGTTGAATAGAGTCATCATGCGGTAATCGAATGACTCTAGCGCAGTCGGTTTCCATCCCTGTTTCTTGCACTCACCCATAAAGTTAACTGCCGTTTCATAGCGATGATGCCCATCAGCAATGTACAGATCCTTGTCGGCGATGGCAGCCTGAACTTCACCAATCACTCTCTTGTCCATGACTTGCCATACCAGGTGTCGGTTTCCAAGGTCATCCTTTAGCGATATTATAGGTGGCCTCTCATTAATTGCCGCCTCCAGTTCTTTGTCAGCTGCGCGTTTTGGATCAGAATACAGCATGAAAATCTGACCGAAGTTTCCCTCTGTAGCCCGCATTAACCGCAGGCGATCCTCTTTAGGTCCCCTTAAGGTACGCTCGTGAGCATGTACCTGTTCCGGCTCAAGCTTCCCTAAAGCAATAAAGCCTTTTCTAGTTAGACGTTCATTGGCGTAGGTGTATTCCTGGTGATAGACATAGAGAGAAGGTGTCTCGTCACGCTTCAGGATACCTTCATTTAGCCAGTCCAAGAAGAAGGAAGCTGCGCTAGCGTAAACATCACCAGGCAGAGCTGCCTTGCCCTTTATGATACGCACGATATTGTATGGGCTACGCTCGTAGTACGCCTTTTGCTCAGGCCCATCGATTCGATCGTATGGCTGTGTTACAACTGTAGCCAAATCGTCGATCTCGTCCTTATTGTAACGAATACCACGAAATGGAATGATCCGTGACATGACGCCCCCTTAATTGGATTTGGCGAATTCAATAACGATCTCGGCTGCCTCCTTCCCTACACGCCCTTGTGCCTCAACAGTGGCTGCTCCAATGTGTGGAGTAAGGGACAAGCTCGGTTGGGAAAACAATGCATCGTTCACATCTGGCGGTTCAGCCGCAAACACGTCGAGGGCCGCACCAGCCACTTGTCCCGATGCCAAAGCGTCAGCCAACGCCACCTCATCGATCACTCCTCCTCGAGCACAGTTAATAATCCTCACGGAATCCTTCATCAACGCAAATTCATCCCTTCCAATTACTGCCCCTTCTTTGGGATCAAATGGGATATGTAGCGAGATGAAATCGCTTTCTTTGAGTAACCTATCAAATGACACCATTGTCACCAGTTCAGCTAAAGGGCTCTCGTTAATGAACTTATCAAACGCAACTATTTCCATGCCCAAAGCTTTCGCTTTCTTGGCCAGCAATTGCCCAATGCGTCCGATCCCGATGATGCCAAGCGTCTTTCCCTCAATCTCCACGCCTTTTAGGGCCTTCTTCTCCCAGCTTCCGTTTTTTAAGGAAACTGTACCACGTCCAATGTACCGGGCTAGCGAAAGAAGGTGACCCAGGGCAAGTTCTGCAACAGAGCTTGAACTTGCTGCCGGCGTGTTACGCACCTCAATGTGTTTTGATCTTGCATAGTCTACATCGATGTTATCCATGCCAACACCAGCACGGACAATGAGGCGCAGATTGCTGGCACTATCGATAATTGGACCACGTAGTTTGGTTGCACTACGAACAACAATCACATCATAGTTCACAATTTCTTTGGCTAGTTCATCTGGCGAAAGATCAGTCTTCACATCCACACTAAGGCCGGCTTGTCGCATTGCTGCAACAGAGTCATCAGCCAATGGATCTGACACAAGCACCCTTAATCCCATTCTCCCTCCTTCCTTACAGGTTAACTACCGTCTCAATTGCCTTTAGGACGCCCTCGATTTCGTCAAGCTGAGTGTCTCCCATATGGGCAATACGAAATGTTTTCTCCTTGATAGAGCCATAGCCATTCGATATCCGAAGATTGTAATCGTTGGCCAGGTTATCAACCAACTCACTAATTGAGATTCCGCGCGTATTCTTTATGCAGGTAAGAGTTTTCGACCAGTAACCTTCTTCAGGATAAATATCGAAGTATTTCTTTGACCAGTTCTGCACCACTTTCGCCATTTTTTCGTGACGCGCAAATCGCTCCTCCAAACCCTCGGCAAGCATGTTCGTAAGCTGTGCGTCCAGTGCAAACAGATGTGGAATCGCTGGCGTTGATGGAGTTTGGTTCTTCTTGTGTGCCTTGTACATATTGGGCAGGCTAAAGTAGTAACTACGTGGTGGAACGTGCTCTGACCGAGCAAGCGCTCGCTCGCTCACGGCTGCTACAGCAAGACCTGCAGGAAGCGCAAATGCCTTCTGCACCCCCGCAAGGACAAAGTCAAGCTTCCAGGCATCGGTGTCGATCTTTACCCCTGCCATTCCACTCACTGCATCAACAAGAAGAAACACATCCGGATAGCAAGCAACTACCTCGGCAATGTCGGCAACTGGGTTCAGAAGACCTGTAGAGGTTTCATTCAACACCAAGGTCACAGCATCATATTTCCCCGTTTCTAGCTGCTCCTCGACCATTTCTGGCTTGAGTGCCTTGTCCCAATCGATTGAGAAAGCATCACACGGAACAGCATTTGCCTGTGTGATTTCGTGCCATCGCTTCGAGAACGCGCCATTCACCAAACTAAGACAGCGTTTACCAACAAGATTTGTCACTGCCGATTCCATGGCCCCAGTTGACGAAGAGGTGAACAAGAAGACAGGATTCTCCGTAAACAGGAGTTGCTTCAATTTCACTTGAATTCCAGCGTAGAGCTCACCAAATTCAGGAGACCGATGATGAATTTGTGGAGTTGAGAGTTCCTTTAGAATGTCGGCCCTGACTTCAGTCGGACCAGGGGTAAAAAGCCGCTTATGCATGATTACCTCCTTGCAATAGTAAGGCTGTAAGACAGATTGTAACGGCCAGATTTTCCTTTTGCAATAACAATCTAGCCACAAGAAAAGCGGATTTCCCATGCCTCTGGTTTGGCCAATGCTTATGTTCAGCGTATAATCATCCCAAGTTTACATAAGGAGGAAGTATGAGTGCTGGCGTTTATGTCTTATTAATTGTTGTGGCTGTTGCTGCGTGGGCTATTCTAAACTACAACCGACTCGTCAAATTACAGGTGCGTGCTAAGGAATCGTGGCAAGATATTGATGTCCAGCTCAAGCGCCGTTACGACCTTATCCCAAATCTAGTAGAAACAGTTAAGGGTTATGCCTCTCATGAAAAGAAAGTATTTGAACAAGTGACCGTTGCTCGCACGCAGGCGATCAACGCGTCTTCTCCAAAAGAACAGGCACTTGCCGAAGAAGGCCTTAAGAATACTCTTAAGTCACTATTTGCCGTAGTAGAGAACTACCCTGAATTGAAAGCCAATGAAAACTTCCTCGAGCTTCAACGGAGCTTCGAGCAAGTAGAAGATACCATCCAGCGTTCACGCGTGTATTACAACGCAGTAGTACGTGATTTCAACACCCGCATTCGTATTTTCCCTCAGAACGTCATCGCTAACATGTTTCACTTTCAGAAGCGAGAGTTCTACATGCTACCAAACGAGGAACAAAGAGAAGCTCCTAGGGCAAGATTTTGATCCGGAAAACTCTTGTTTCCATCGTTTTGCTTTGTACCCTTTTCGTCACCGGGTCTGCAACTCTACGGATAACCGACTTCCGTGCAGATATCGCACTTGATGAAACAGGGACGCTCAACATCAAAGAAACCCTCACAGTTATTTTCTACAGCCCTCACCATGGAATAGAGCGTGAGATTCCTATATCCTACCGTCGCCCAACCGGAGAAAACCTTACTATTGACCTTAACATTACATCAATCGAAAGCGATGCCACAAAAGCTCATTACACAACACAAAGACATGGACGAAATACGCTCATTCGTATCGGTGACCCAAATGTGACAGTCACAGGTACGCATACCTACACAATTTGTTACTCTGTCAACCGCGCACTTTTGTTCAAAGAAGACTATATCCAGCTCTATTGGAATGTCACCGGAAACAAGTGGACCATCCCGATCAATCGTGTTAGTGCCAGTGTTCAGCTCCCTCCTGGTGTACCGCTAGATGAAGTCTCAACCACCTCTTATGTTGGCTACTACGGCACCATCGCGCGAGGAGGACCAGCTACCTTGGATGCTAAAGGCCGCTTCCTGTTTACAGCGGTAGATCTTTCTCCTGGCGAAGGACTGACAATTGATGTTGCAATCCCGCGAAAAGCGGTCGGGATTCCTGCACCAACAACATGGCAGCGCAGTCTGTGGTTTCTGTCTGCAAACAAGTACGCCGCCCTACCGCTCGTCACGCTCATTGCAATGGCTTTCCTGTGGTTCACCAAGGGGAAAGATCCAGTCAAAGGCACCATTGCTCCACGCTTTGCTCCACCTCCCGGAATGCACGCCGGTGAGGCTGGAGTATTGATTGACGATCGTGCTGACTTGCGCGACATCTCAGCAATGGTAATTAGCCTAGCGGTAAAAGGATACCTCAAGATCAAAGAGATTGCCGAAGACGAACTAGGAGTTGTCTCAAAAGTAAAGGGGCTATTTGGCCGTAGCGCACCACTTGACTACGACTTCATCAGGCTCAAAGAGGCGGATACCCAGTTGTCCAAAGTCGAACAAACCCTGCTTACAAGCATTTTTGATGATGCTCACTCAGAGGAGCGGACCCTATCCACGCTGGAAAACGAGTTCTACAAGGTCCTTCCCAAGATCAAGTCAGATCTGTATACCGGACTTATCAACAAGGGGTACTACCCGCACAACCCGGAGCGTACACGCCGTTCATACATGGGTTTCGGAATGATGATTCTCTTTGGTGGGGTTGCTCTTGGTGTTGTCCTTTCCTCTTTGTACATGGGAGCAGCTATTGCTATTTCTGGCTTGGTTATCCTTGCTTTTTCTCCAATTATGCCGCGGAAGACCAGGAAAGGTGTTAATGTATTACAGGATCTTCTAGGCCTTTCTGAGTATATTGGCCGTGCCGAGATAGAGAAAATGGAATTTCATGACGCGCCAAAGAAGAACCCAAAGCTATTTGAGAAACTTCTTCCCTACGCTATGGCTCTTAACCTAACCTCTATCTGGACCAAGCAGTTTGAGGGAATGTTTGAACAACCTCCAGAGTGGTACGTTGGAGTAAGCCCTGTCTTCAGTGCGCATCTATTTGCCTTATCGATCATGCACATTTCCACAGGGATGGAGCGTACATTTGTCTCAGCCCCACGAGCAAGCTCAGGGGGGCACTCTGCCTGGGGCGGCAGTAGTTCGTTCGGCGGAGGGTTTTCCGGCGGAGGGTTTGGTGGCGGTGGCGGAGGCGGTTGGTAGACCCTCAACGTTACCCTGAGTCTTAGCCTTCTTTCCCACTGCAACCTTCCACGCCTTTTCTCTTCTCAACATACATCCTGCGGTCTGCCCTTGCTAGGACCTTCTTCTATAGACCTCTTTTCTCTGCCCAGTACAGACCAGCAAATTGCGCCTCATGCAGCCAGGAAAGACCAACTTTAACATGTATCAATTCTCCCTATTTCCAGTGCTAGCCGGTCCAGCGCCTCAAACGATAAGCTTTCTCCCCGAATGCATGGATCGATCTCAGCCTTATCTAGCACTAGTGTTATTTGTTCTGCGTTTAGCACATCTCGCAATGCAACTCGAATCATCTTCCTCCGCTTGCCATAAATCGTTCGCACCACCCTAAAAAAGATTTCGCGCGCAGACGAAAATCGCGGTCCCCTCAGAAAAGAGAGCTTCCAGAGAACTGAATCGACCTGCGGAACAGGATAAAAAGAGTGTTTGGAAATGTGCTTGATTACAGCAATATCTGCATATGCTTGCACGAAAACACCTAGCCCGGATCCATCCTTTCCTGGGCTTCTCGCAATTTTCTGGACTACTTCCACTTGTGTTAGAAGGAGCGCTTCACTGATGGAATTTCGATTCTCGACAAGGTATCTCAGGATGGGAGCGGTAATACGATAGGGAATATTCCCCACCACAACAATCTTGGTATTCCCAAAACACCGAAGGAGGTCGAAGTTAAGAATATCTTGACGGTCGATCTCAACGTTTTTCAGCCGACTTAGCCTTTCTTTAGCCAGATCAGCCAGCCGTGAATCAATCTCAACACCAACAATGCGCCTGGCAATCTTCGAAAGCTCCGTTGTAACTGTTCCCAAACCAGTGCCAATTTCAAGAATTTCTTGTGGATTAAGTTGTTTGACACAAGCAATTATTGTTGCAACCACTGAGCGATCGACAAGGAAGTTCTGTCCAAGCTGTTTGTTTGGTCTAATCCCTGCTTTCCGAAGTATCGATGAGACTACATCGCGCGAGTCAACATCAGCGAGGTACATTGTGGTCAAGTAACCAGGTAGTAATCGCTGTAGTAACTCGAAGGTCAATTAGTGAGTCGAGATGACGGTTGAGTAGATTTGGTTCCTCGGGGTGATAACGTAGAAGGTGATTGAGATCAGGAAAAATGTCAAGTGTTACATCACTATTCCCTCCTCCAGCAAGGCCCGCTGCAAGAAGCTTTGCTTCCTTCGCCGGGATCTGCAAGTCCTTTTCTCCTTGAATTATCAGTACCGGGCAACTTACCTGAGCGATCGTAGCAAGGGGATCGTGCTGGAAATGCTCACGCAACCAAGTGAGCGATAGCGCTGTAACCTCATGATACTTCTCTTCGGTGAGCCATGGCATTGCTTTCTTGAGTTCAGCAAAGGAGTAGCTGGACCATTCTCCTGTGCTTCGTCGTACAAAGGACAGATACTGATCCTCTTGCTCAAGCATTGTTTGAAGTTGGTTCTCACTCATTCCCGAACCGCGATTGAGACGTTCCACCTGTCCGCGGATAATTACATCAAGCGAATGAGCCGCTCCAGCAATAATTACAATTCCCGCTAAGTCATTTCCCTCACTGCCTATGATCGGAGCGAGGATTCCGCCTTCGCTATGGCCAATAAGAAAGCATGAATGACGGTCGATCTTATCACATGCTTGCAACGCGGAAAGAGCGATACGCGCATCCGCAAGCAGGTCATTCATTGAACTATCACTAAACACTCCCTCACTTTCACCCGTTCCGCGTTTGTCGTAGCGCAGCGATGCGATTCCTGCCTGCGAAAGAGAGCGAGCCAGATCCCGGAATATATTTGTCTCTAATCCAGGCGCGTTCTCATTTCGATCAACCGGGCCTGATCCGTGAACAAACAGGACAGCGGGGACAGGCTTAGGTGCATGCGCTGGAAGCGTAAGCGTTCCTGTGAGGGTAATTCCATTACTATTGAAGGTTACCTCATGCTCCTCTATACCACTTGGAATAACATCAGCAGTTCCCTCTAAGCCAAGTGATATTCCCTTTGGAAATAGCAAAGCATTATATGCGCAGATTGCTTGTTGTGGGATTTGCAGTCCCGCAAGTCGGCCACCGTGAATAACCATCAAGACCAGCAGATCACCAATGTGCAACCTGTAAAGCCCTCCCTCATACTGTTTTCCCCCAGACGTAAACTCAACAACGCTTGGTTCATCCAAGTGTGAGGCAAATGATGATAGTGCCTGAGGAACAATAGCCGTGAAATCGCGTTCGATTTCACCCGCCTTCATTGCTAGGATTAATAGAACGTACTGACTGATCAAGTTGTTATCGAGAATGATTTCATTGCTCGTTCGAAGAACATTAGCTGACTGAGCGCCTTCACTGGTCAAGAGCTCCATATGAACTACAAGGTTACTCCACTGCGCGGAGACAATCTGTAAGCCGGATGATGCATCAACAGCAACGTGATATGCAATTGGAGTAAACCCGGGATCGAGCTGGTACTGTTGTGCCAGCGTAACGCTATCTCCCAGAGTAGGTGCCCTCGTTTGAGAAATGAGCATATATCCTTCTTCAGCAGCAAAAAACAAGGTATAGCTCTCTTCAAGTAGTTGTTTTCCCCCCTGTTCAACGACAAACCGACCTGCCTCGATCAGTTCTTCCTGTGCTAGCACAGGCTCAGTTATAGGGGTTGGCGTGACCAGGCCATAGAGAAAGCTTGCACCAATTATCGCAAACACAATCAAGACCGCCTTTTCTAGCATCTCTCCCTCCTTACTTCCAGCGCGTGAGAATCTGCTCCCGACTGAACACCTTAATGGCAAAGTATAGCACGATTACACTGGCAACGATCAACAGCACTCCTTCTACCCCTACAAGCCACAGGTTAACCAGTGTCTTCTTGCTGGTGTAGACAATAAGCGGGATAAGCGCCGGTAGAATGCCAAAGGTTGAAAACTGGTAAGCAGCACGGGCATCAGTTGCCCGCGATGAAACAAGCAATGTTACCCCAACTGAGAACAGAGATAGGAGAGGGGATATCCCAAAGATGACAGCTATCCAAGGAGGATTAAGGACATGCGGCGGGATCTCTCCAACAAGCAGAATGCACACACCAAGAAATAGACCAAAGCTTGCCCATGTAAGCCCTATAGCAGGGATTACACTTGCCAGAGCCTTCCCCAAGAAAAGTTCGCTGTCACTAATCGGCGTTGCCAACAGTGGCTCCATGCTTGCTTGCTCTTTTTCCCCAATGATGGAATAGGCTGCGATAGCAACCGGTATGATTGCAGGCATGATCAAGAAGTACATAAGTGCTGTGTTAAACAAGGCAACCTGTGCTCCGGGCACCTCGATCGCTCTTCCTTGATACACCATCACCAATGATGCGCCAACCATAACTAGCGGCAGAAAGATGGCTCCTAACAGGATCATCTTGTTACGCAGTGACTCCCGCCACTCTTTGAACACAATCACCTTAATCCGTTGCATCGTTCTCCTCCATCAAGTCAAGATAGAGATCTTCCAGTGATACTCGCAATTCCTTAACAAACTGGATCTCTGCCCCTAATTCAACAAGCCGATTTACAAGCAACGGATTCTCTTTCTCTGGATTGGACAACGAAATGACAAGCGTATTATCCATTCGCTCTACCTTCTTGATGAATGGAAGCTTGATCGCGTCTTCGAGTCCAGCATGCGCTTCGGCAAGGTGGATTACAGTCCGTCGACCATACAAGCGCTCCTTTAGTTCGCGTGGGTCACCCACCGCGAGGAGCCGTCCTTTGAATAATGCCACACGATCACACAATCGATCGGCTTCATCAAGGTTGTGTGTACACAGGAAGATCGTTCGTTCCTTTGTGCGCAAGGTCTCGATCAACTTACGCACCATTAATGCCGCTTCAGGGTCAAGGCCCGCGGTTGGCTCGTCCAAGAAAAGGACCTGTGGTTCATGAATAAGTGCCCGCGCAATCGCAAGTTTCTGGCGCATCCCTTTGGACAAAGTCCCGGCAAGATCATCCCGACGATTCCACAACTCGAACAATCGTAAGTACTGTTCCGTTTGTCTTTCTGGATCCCTTACAGCATACAGCTTGGCAAAGAAGAGTAGGTTATCTACTACTGAGAGGCGCTTGTATAAGCCTGGTGTTTCAGTCAGAACGCCAACCCGTTCGCGAATTGCCCGATTGTCGCGCCCAATCTCTAATCCAACGATAGTTGCTTTGCCACTAGTTGGGGCGATCAATCCCGAAAGCATGCGCACAGTAGTAGTCTTGCCGGCGCCGTTTGGTCCAAGAAACCCGAATACCTCACCCTTATTCACCTCTAAATCGAGGTCATTCATCGCTGCTATGGCGCCAAAGTTTCGCGTAAGGTGCTCTGTTTGGATCACGCTGCACTGTTCTTGCTTCACTTGATCCATAACCTCCTTTCCATCAAGAGAGACATCTTCGGTGGCAAAGACTCCATCCTTACGATACCTTCACAGTTAGGATGTTACAGAAAGCTTGTTGGGATAGCAATGTCTTCTTGTCACCCGCCTTGGAGCCACACATTTGGTCCGCTCCGGTGCCACGATTCCCGTTCCTTCACCCCTTACATGACAACGGGCTCTGCCACTACTAAGCAGAGCCCGCTACTATTACGCCATATGCTTGCTAAGCGTCTTACACAAAGATAGGGAAAATCGGGAACAGCGAAGCAAATACAAGTGAGATTACTGACATCAGCTTTATCAAGATGTCAAGTGATGGGCCAACTGTGTCCTTCAATGGATCTCCAACGGTATCACCAATGACACTCGCCGCATGCGCTTCGGAATTCTTGCCTCCAAAATGACCCTCTTCAATATACTTCTTAGCGTTATCCATCGCGCCACCAGAATTCCCGCAAAAAATAGCCAGCTGGATAGCCGACAGAAGGGCACCTATTAAGAACCCACCAAGGGCATAGCGGCCAAAAATCAACCCAAATACAATCGGAGTTAGGACAGCGATTAGCGCTGGAAGGAACATCTTATGGAGTCCCCCATGCGCGGTAATACTGATGCAGCGTTTGTGGTCAGCCATGGCTTCACCGCTCATGATTTTTGGATTCTCCTTAAACTGACGCCGAATCTCCTCAACAAGGATCGCAGACGTACGGCTCACTCCGCGAATAAGGAGAGCGGAGAATACATATGGAACCATTGCTCCAAGCATCAAGCCAGCGATAACATACGCTCCAACCATGATCGGACTCCCGGATGGAGAAAACTGAGCAGCTATTTGCCCCACAATCGGTAGCTGCGGTTGAACAACTTTGTCTGCGGTGCCAATAGCCGACCACATAAATGCAGCAATTAGACCCAATGCAGCGAAAGCGGCCGATCCGATGGCAAATCCTTTTCCAATTGCAGCTGTCGTATTTCCTATCGAATCCAGTTTATCCGTTCGTTCCCGAACCTCGGGCGGAAGTTCAGCCATTGTAGCAATCCCACCTGCGTTATCGGCTATTGGGCCATAGGTGTCTACGGCAACAGTCATTCCAACAAACGAAAGCATACCCATCGCTGTAAACGCCACTCCAAACAGTCCGCCCAGCTCATAAGAGATTACCGTAGCTGCAGCAATAGTGAGCACTGGCAGGAAGGTACTCATCATTCCCAGTGCCATTCCCTCGGTAACCGCTACCGACGGCCCGTCCTGGTTCATTCTCGCAAGCTCACGTGTTGGCTTATAGCTAGTTGATGTGAAGTATTCGGAGAAGAAACCAATTGCGATCCCAGCAGCAAGGCCGAGGATTACCTCGCCGAGAATATTCCAACCTAGCGGTGATAACCAGCAGAAAAGGAATGTTGTTAGCGCAGTAATAGCTGCAGCTAAGCGCGTCGCGTTCATCAACACCTGTTCCATTCCTTCTTGGCGTTTACTGAATCGAATATAGAGCATCGCCAATAAACTCGAAAACAACCCCCCGGCAACGATCATCAATGGAGCAATAAAAACCCACCAGTATGTTGTCTCATTCAAGCCTGCACTAAGTCCAAGATGCCGAATGAGTCCCTGGATACTCTCATTCTCACGCCCAACAAAGATATAAAGAGCCATGACAATTACCGAGATAATAGCTCCGATGAACGATTCCAGAAGATCGGCTCCTAATCCTCCAACATCGCCCACGTTGTCACCAACATTATCCGCAATTGTTGCCGGATTCCGGGGATCATCCTCAGGAATGTGCATTTCCACCTTCCCAACCATATCGGCAGCCATGTCAGCCGCCTTTGTGTAAATTCCGCCTCCAACACGGTCGAATAAGGCAACCAACGACGCCCCCATCGAGTAGGCACTAACGATCAGTGCCCCGCGAATAAAGTTGACTCCCAGTGACTTCACTCCAAAGAGGTATCTCGTCTCGATGTGCAGTGAGACCGGGTCATACCACTTCCTAAATACAACTACAACAATAACAAGACCGGCCAATGCTAATCCAGCTACAGATAACCCCATAACACTTCCACCACAGAATGCAACACTGAGCGCATCCCTGAACGAAGTACGCGCCGCGTGCGTTGTACGAGCGTTGGCATGGGTTGCCGCGTTCATTCCAATGAATCCCGCAGCCATCGAAAGGATAGATCCAATCCAGAACGCTACCGCAATCTCCCAATAGAACAAGATCCACAATATGGCACCAATAATGAGGATAGTAATTCCCATTACGCGTGCCTCCTCCAGCATGAAGGTAAACGCACCTGAACGAATATACCCCTGCACTTCTTTCATCCGATCAGTGCCCCGTGCTTTGGCCACCACCGAGCGGTTAAACAAGAAAGCGCTTACCAACGCCAATACCGATATTGCAGCCGGTATGACAATTAGAACAGTCATCTCACTACATACACCCCTCTTTTAGAGTGAGTTTATCGTTTGCTAGGTCTCTAACAAAGAGCCACTCCTAGTACAAAAAACTGAGTCATTCTACTACATGATCTAGGTGGGTTCAACGCTGCTTGTCTATTCCGAGTTAACACCAGACTCGTTTTCGCTCGCTTGCCTATGCGAGTATTGATAAGCTTTCTGCACGCAGCAAAATAAGCTTCTCTCTCTTCACACTAACACACAATGCTCGCAAACAGACACCTGTCCTAAGAACAAGCGACAAAAGATCTGTGCTCCCCGCCTACACGTCCTTTGCAATGGTGTCTACATCTCTAGCCTTAAGCTTGTGGGATAAATGTATCTACCAAGGAGAAACAGTGATGTGTGCACTGCGGAATTCTTGCCGTTGTCCCTCTTATTTGGGCCACGAAATCAGCATCACAGGGTATGGGATGCGATGCTTTTCTTCTCTGCCTTGTTGTGTAGCAGAAGCTATGTCAGTAAACTACTCGGAGTACAATCACTATGAACAATCCAGGAGAGCGGCTACAGCGTTTCCGACTAGTACAAGGATGGACTAAGCGAGTTATGGCAAACCAATCCATCAGTCAAACCTATTCACCAAGGATGCGGAAAGGGTTTGTTAAGCAATGACAAGAATCAATCGCGTGGCCCTCACAGGGTTCAAATCCTTTCGGAAGAAAACAGTAGTCCCATTCTTCGACGGTCTGACCGCTGTTGTTGGAGAAAACGGTTCTGGGAAGTCAAATCTCTTTGACGCTATCAGTTTTGTTATGGGAAGGAGATCTTCGCAGTTACGATCCGATAGAATGGAACACCTGATTTTCAATGGTGGAGAAAAATATTCTCCCGCCCAAGCCGCCGAAGTTATTCTTCATCTTAGCAACACCGATCATGTATTCGATCACCTCCTTACAAATGGTGATTCCCCACCAGAAATCACTATCGGCCGTCGTATCAGCCATGGCGCTTCTTCCTATTACTTCATGGGTAAGGCTTGCTCGCGAGCAATGATTGACCGAGTATTGGTACAAGCAAAAATAGACCCTGATGGACAACAGCTGATCGCCCAAGGAACACTCACCAAAGTGATAAAAGACAACGCAGTAACACGCCGCCAAATCATCGATGACATCTGTGGTATTGCTACCTATGACGAGAAACGAAAGAAGGCGATCGTTGAACTCAAAGAAGTGAAATCTAAGCTAAATACCCACCGTATCATTCTGGCGGAACGCCGCCGCCGACTCCTCTCTCTTTCACGGGAACGGGATGCAGCACTGGAATATCAACGCATGACTCAAGAATTGGATCGCTTAGAAGCATCCATCCGATACTCAAAGCGAAAGAAAGCCGAGGAGAAGCTCCTTCTCTCCGAAAAGGAATGCGCTCAAATCTCAGGGCGCATAAGGACGCTACAGGAAGAGGTAGAGAGACTTGATCTCCAAATTGAGAATAAGGAGTGGGAACTTGAAAGCGTTCAAGAAGAGCTGGAAAACGACGGACAAATTGATCTGATTAAGGAAGTTGAGCACCTGCGATCGGAACTCTCACGAAAGCAGGGGGAGATCGATTTGAAACGCCAGCAAGCCACTAATCTCCAGCAGATGATAGATGAAGTAGCACGGATCAAAGCCGCCGAAGAGGCACGGACCAAAACAGCAGCAAGACGCAGTGGTGCTGTGCAAGCCATACTTGAGCACAAGCGTAGCGGAGTCTACGGAACCATTGCATCAATCGCAAGACCCAATTCCGGTTTCGAGATACCTTTTGAGACAGCAGCTGGAGGCCACCTGAACGACATCGTTGTTGACTCACGTGAGACAGCAATCAACTGTATCAACTATCTGAAGGAGAATAATCTTGGCCGTGTACGCATCCTCCCATTGCGCAGGCTAGTCACACGACCCAAAAGCCTTGCCTCAGCCGATGCCCTTAGGCTACCAGGAATTATCGATTACGCAATCAACCTCGTTGATTTCGATCCCAAATACCGCCGTGCATTTGAATACATACTGTACGATACAGTAGTCAGTGAGAACCTTGAAGCACTGCGAGATATCGATGGAGTACGTGCAGTAACCCTGGACGGCGACTTGCAGAGTAAGGGAGGAGCACTTACTGGTGGCTCGCGAATAAGCACAAAGAAAGAGAAACCAGGGATAAGAGTACCCGCAGATTCAACTTTTGATACGGCAAGGAAGCGTCAACAAATCTCCAAAATAGGAAGAGAGATCATCGACCTAGAGGAAAAGATCGAGGAGTTGACTGACGAGCTCCAGCGCAAAGAGCAGGAACTCTCCGGACAGCAACAGCAATCCACCCTAGCAAAGGGCGAAACAACTACACGTAGCGACGATCTGCACGCGTTGCGCGACAAGCGCCGAGAAACGTATCGTCAATTGGAAAACATGCGACGTGGTCTTACACGTTACGAGCGCGAGGAAGCACAGGCAAGAGCAGAATTAGAAGCCTTTGGAAAAGAAGAACAAGATGATTCTTACTATGTCAAAGACTCCTTAAGACAACTAGAACAACTAGCCCAAAAGAATAGAAAAGAGCTCCGGGGATTGGAACCCATAAATATGCGCGCAATCGACGAATACAAAGCCTATGAACAGGAATTCGACCTACTTAGCGAGCGTGTAACCGCCCTTCAGACTGAGAAACACGAGATAGAAATACTCATTGGCCAGATTGAGCAGCGCAAGAAAGAGCTCTTCCTTTCCACTCTAACGCAGATCAATGAGCAGTTTAAGCGTATCTTCCATGAGTTATTCGAAGGTGGCACCGCGTCACTGGAACTTGAAGAGCCAGAGAATATCAATTCGGGACTCCTGATCAAAGCAAACCCACCAGACAAGGAACCAGACCTGATTGATTCACTATCTGGCGGGGAGCAAACCTTAGTTGCAACAGCATTTATCTTCGCCTTGCAGGAATATCAGCAAGCACCGCTCTTCATTCTGGACGAGATCGACGCTGCACTAGATCTCGTAAACATCACGCGACTCGGGCGAATGTTGCGATATTACGCCGAGCGTATTCAGGTGATCGTTGTCTCACACAATGATGAAACAATTCGCCATGCAGACCGAGCCTACGGAGTAACAATGAAGAATGGAGTCTCCAAGATTCTGGCCCTTAAGTTAAATTGAAGAAAATGATGAAACAAGTATCAATCACCAAGATCCCAGTTGATGAGCTGGTAGGTAAGAGCTGGCAAGAGGTCCTGGCCTGCCTAACTGCAGATATGGACCCGTGGAGCATCGACATAGCGCAACTTGCTCAGCGCTATCGCTCTTACATCGCGTCATTAAGTCAACTCCACTACGAAGTCTCGGGGCAAATGGTTCTGACTTGCTCAATCTTGCTGCGCATGAAGTCAGACATCCTTCTCGAAATGGGCCGCCCCGCTGAGCGAAATGAATTACTTGATGAACTAGAGGAAGCAGTCGAGGAAGCAGCTAGCGAATGGGAGGAACCTCTTGTACCCCCAGAGTTCTCCCTTCCGTTACGGCGTTATACACGACGACACGTCACCATTACCGACCTGCGGATTGCCCTTAGCAATGCAATCAAAGTAACACGTCGCCGAATACAGCGTCATCAAGGGGAAGAAGATGAGGACGATCTTAGCTATCTTCAAGCTGAAGATGAAGATATCTCAGAGCGCTTGTACGGCCTTTTCTCGACTATTAGGAAAATGCTCTCGGGCAGAAAGACTCTGAGTTTTTTCCGCTTGCTGAGACAAGGAGATAAGGAAGAAAGGGTACGCAGATTCCTCGAGGTTCTACATCTCATTGCTCAGGGAAAGATCTCTTGTGAGCAAGAGGAGTTTCTCGGCGACATTCTGATTAGTATCGAGGAAGGAGTTTAGGGTTTGAGTGCAAATATACAAAAGCCACATGACAAGGGGTTGTTGGAAGCGGCCCTATTCCTTGCTGATAGGCCTCTTTCAGTCAAAGAGTTGGCAAGAATTCTTGGCTCTGATTCTGCCCACTGCACTAGAGATCTCCTGAGTGAACTTCAAAATGACCTCAACTCCGATGCACACGGAGTTGAGTTGTCAATAAACGAAGAGAAAGCCCTATTACGCGTGAAACATGGCTATGTCGATGCTGTTGCTCACCTTGCTCGCCATCAGGATATTCCTCGACCCATTCTACGGAGCCTGGCAATGATCGCCTATAATCATCCTATGACCCAGTCTGACCTAGTAAAGGCACGCGGGAATAAGGCCTACGAACATGTCCGAGAATTGATCAATAGAGATCTTATTCACGCCGATAAACAAGGCCGTACGCTCCTCTTGCACATAACTGACAACTTCTTACACTATTTCGACCTCAGTAGTGCTGAGGAATTCCGCTTTCATGTTGCTACCCCCTTTCATGTTGCTACCCCCTTGTCAAGCAATGACGGGCAATAACCTGGAACGCACGGAGGTGAGACAATGGAGAAATGGGAATGTACAGTTTGTGGTCACATATACGATCCTGCGACTGGCGACACCGCCACTGCAATAGACCCACAAACACCATTTGATGACCTTCCCGATGAATGGACTTGCCCCGAGTGTGGTGCAGAGAAGGACACCTTCGAAATGATCTAGTGTGTCTGGAATTCTTGTCCACAGTTATCCCAAACAGTGACAA
This sequence comes from Candidatus Bipolaricaulota bacterium, assembly GCA_030611415.1. Lineage (GTDB taxonomy): Bacteria > Bipolaricaulota > Bipolaricaulia > UBA7950 > UBA9294 > JAUVYF01. The sequence goes on along the minus strand of JAUWPW010000008.1, from coordinate 15,124 downwards.
GGGAGGGATCTAGGGGGAGGGGGGAGAGATGTTATCCTTATTACCGACAAATCACATGCGAGGTGCTATAGTCTCTAAGTTAGGGTGTAAGACCCCCTCATCTTTTTTCACCACCCGGAGAGGGCGACCAGGCACTCCGGCCTGATCGCCCTTGAACCTTATCCTGGAAGAAACCGCACAATCGCTCGATTTACCACGTAGACTATCATCACTAATAGTGGATACAGAATAACAAGTGACAAGGCAAGTGGAAATACTTGAAACATTTCCTTCTTTCTCTTCCCGGGCCAAGCAAACCCATCTGCAAACAGGTACCTAATTGGCGGCCATGGATGATCCCATCGCTGTTCCATATTCTCGCTTATCATGAGGATAAGTGCTCGAAATGGAGATCGGCCTATCGCAAGCTGTCGGAATACAAGAAACAAGCCTATAAGGAAGACTATATATATGAGAAGAGGAGTCTCCCCGCCCACATCTGCAATTACGTTGAATAGACTATGCAGGACCACCGCAAGAACGAATCCGCTGCAGAACCAGACCAGTCGCAAGAGCTGCCCCGTAGAAAAACGAGCTTTCCCAATAAGGTAGCCAGCAAGCCCATCAAACAAGACATGCCCGGGAAAAGCGCGCGCCAACGCAATCGAGTGTAATGCCTCTTGCAAGCGATCGATCTCCCCCGCTGTCCACAGCGGATAGCTGCCATGAAAGATATAACGGAAATCCTCATATACGCCAAAGCCAACTCCCAGGATTCCAAAATAGATTGCAATATCCATTGGTTCAGCTACATCGGAAAACCTGAACCGCCAGATTGTGGCTATCATTAGCAGGAACTTGACTCCCTCTTCAAGCAATCCGGTGCCTATGTGGCTAGAGAAAGCACCCGTACTTTGCGGCAACGGGACAAGGCCATTGATCACATCAACCAGGATTACGGCAAGCATTCCCAATACAAAGACCAGCGTCACGGTAATAGATGGAAGCCGCCGAAATGGATTGCTACGGTAGAGCACGAAAACATAGAGCAGTGACAAGCCGGCAGAAAGGTAAACTGACTGTACAAATAAGCTCACACTAACCTCCACCCAAACTACTAGTGGCCATCAGCTGGCTCAACTCTATTCACATGAGATGAAGAATATAGTGGCAATAGAAAAAGAAAACAGGCAAAGCAAACAACAGTCCATCGATTCGGTCAAGTGTGCCGCCATGCCCAGGAAGAAAGGTTCCTGAATCCTTCTCCCCAGCTGCTCTCTTGAGCTTAGACTCAAAAACATCCCCAAGCTGAACAGCCATTCCTACAACAAACGACGAGGCAATGATATGGGGAAATCCTGTCCAAAAAGCAGCCTCCTCCCACACTAGTGCAATTGAGCTACCCAATAGTGCTCCAATGACTGTCATTACAAATCCTCCGATCACTCCCTCCCAGGTCTTTCCAGGACTAACATATGGAAAGGCTTGATGACGACCAATAAGGCTTCCCAATATGTAAGCGCCTGTATCGTACCCCCAAACCATGAGCAAGAGGATAAGCGTGTATGAAACGCCAAGATGGCTGTAGATCAGATAAAAAAAGCTGAGTAACCAGGGAATGTACAACAGACCGAATACTCCGGCTATTGCCTGCATGAAGCCGGTCCGATGCGGAAGCTTGCCAAGATAGCGTAACACCTGGTAACTCATTGCCAAAAAGAGAACCACATCACCGTAACGACCGTCTAGAGCAACGTACCCAAAAACTAGAAGCGGGATCCAGACCAGGAATTCCGGCTGTGCTACTGAGATCCCTATCTTCTTCATTAGTTGCAGGTATTCTATCCCAGCAGGATACGCAACAATGAGAATCAAGATTCCTACGATCCACTCTATCTCAAACCGAGACCCAGTATAGAGAATCGCAAAAACGATTCCTCCGCCGAGCACACCGCTCACACTTCGCTTGACTACGTTCATACTATTTTTCCCCAGGCACAGCACCAAATCGACGATCTCTCTCTTGATAGACGGCAATGGCGCTCAACAGCTCTTCTGGAGCGAAATCCGGCCACAAAGTATCTGTGAAGTAAAGCTCTGAATATGCGGCTTGCCAGAGAAGGAAGTTGGACAGCCGCATTTCTCCACTTGTGCGAATAATAAGGTCAGGGTCAGGAATGTCCTTGCTATACAAGAACTTAGAGAATGCCTTTGAGTCAAGCAGCTTCAAATCAAGCTCTCCCAGCTGTACCGCTCGAGCAATCACCTGACAGGCACGAACGATTTCTTGTCTCGAACCGTAATTCAACGCAATGTTCAGATACAGACGATCATTCTTCGCTGTCTCTCCAATTGCGCGAGCAACGGTCTCTCGTACACGAACTGGGAGTCCTTTCACATCGCCGGATACGCAAAGATGTACTCCTTCGCTAATAAACTCCTGCAACTTCTCTGAGATGAATCGCTCTAGAAGATCCATTAGGAAATCCACTTCGGCCGCTGGTCGATCCCAGTTTTCAACAGAGAAAGTAAATAAAGTTAGGTATTTCAAACCCAATTGCCTGACCACAAAGCGGATCAAGCGCTCGGCGGCTTGAGCACCGGCTTGATGACCGGCAGTACGTACAAGTCCTCGCCGTTTGGCCCAGCGCCCGTTTCCGTCCATAATAATAGCTACGTGATACGGAAGCCCTCGCGCTTTCACCTCTTCAATCCCGATCACACAGCACCCCCCAAGAAGAATGGTCTCGCTTCACGGACAATAGTAATCGATCCGGTAATAAGAAGGAAATCTTCTGTGCCTAGCGACGCACAAGCCACAGACACTCCATTCTTCACATCGGCTGACTCCACAACCACAGAATTCAATGAAGAGGCCAGCTGAGCCAAGTCCTTCACCGATGCCGCACGAGCACTATGTGATTGGGTCAGGGTAACCGTCTCAAAGCTGGGAAACAGGGTATTGCAGATAGGGATCACTTCCTTGTCGGCAAGAACGCCAAACAGCAAGTGGCGGTGTTCTTTCTCCGGCACGTAGCGCCTTACATCCTCGCGCAGCGCAAGTACACCGGGAAGATTATGAGCTCCATCAAGAACAATTGTTGGGCTCCGCTGCACCACCTCAAATCGACCAGGCCAGTGCACCTCAGCCAATCCACAAACTATGGCAGTGTTAGGAATAGTAAAGCCTGCCTTTCTCATAAGTTCAATCGCCTGTAAGGTGATTCTCAGGTTCTCCAGTTGACAACCGCCCAAGAGCGGAGAATCAATCCTTCTGGGCAAGTCTCCTTTACCTATCCTATAGCTAACATGTTCCCAGTCAAAGGCAATCCGTTCTATCTCAGGCTCCTCAAGCTGCACGAGCACTGCTTCATTGCGTCGACATTCTTCTATCACAACTTGCTCAACATCAGAGGGAAGCTTCCCAACAAGAAACGGAACCTGAGGTTTTCCGATCCCCGCCTTCTCCCAGGCGACCTGTAGAAGGGAGCTTCCCAATACTTGGAGGTGATCACGGCCAACATTAGTCAGTATACAAAGGATTGGGGTCACGACGTTTGTTGCGTCAAATCGACCACCAAGTCCGGCTTCAACAACAGCAATGTCAACCTTGTTGCGAGAGAAGTGTTCAAAGGCTATTGCTGTCATCGCCTCAAATAACGTCGGACAATCCCCCTCAACCAATTGCGGGTGCAATTGCTCCACGATCCTAGCTAGTTCCTCCTTGCTAATCCACTTATCATCGATCACGATGCGATCACGAAAATCAACAAGATCAGGGGAGGTAAAACATCCCACCCGGTAGCCAGCACGGCTAAGAACGCTTGCCAGCATGGCCACCACCGACCCTTTCCCATTTGTTCCAACCACGTGGACTGCTGGAAATGAGTTCTCAGGGTGATCAATAGCGGCAAGAAGATGTTCAGTTCTAGCCAATCCTGGCTTCACCTCAAGAGAAGGCAGTCTTTGCAGGATTTGGCGAGCATCCGTGTAATTCATTCTACGAGTCTATTGCAACCAGGTTTTCACGTAATCGACTCAATCTAGAGGAGAATTCGTCTTGCTTTGCCCGTTCCTTCGCAATAACTGCTTCTGGCGCTCGGCTAAGAAAGGTTTCATTTGTTAAATTTCTCTCCACCTTTTTAAGCTTAGCCAGCATCTGCGCTAATTCTTTGCGAAGACGAGCGCGCTCCACATCAACATCAATCAATCCCTTTAGTGGAATGAACACTTCCGCCACTGAAAGGACTTTCCGTGCCGCTCCTGCAGGTGGTACAAGCTCGTCCGAAATCTTTACTGTCCTGGCACATACCAGTGCACGCAGAGCTTGCGTCTTCTGATTGACAAGATTTCTCACCTTGGTGCTATCACTCTTAATCAATACTTCAATTGATGCATCTTGCGGAACGTTTAGCTCAGATCGAATCATCCGCACAGCATTTACCACCTCTTGGAAAACCGCCATTTCTGCTTCTGCATCCTCGTCCCTTGCAGTAGCCTTTGGGAATGATGTAATGGAAACAGATGCGGGTTTCTCGCCAAGAACGTGCCAGATTTCCTCACTGATAAATGGAACAAATGGATGCGAGAGTTTCACAATTGTTTTTAGAACATGATAAAGGACGGCCTTTACTGTGTGGTCCTCGCGTGACGTAAGCCTTACCTTTGCAAGCTCAAGATACCAATCACAGAAATCGTGCCAAATAAAGGAATATAATTCCTCGCTCGCCAGATTGAAGTTGTATGACTCGATGTTATTACGAACCAGCTGAATCGTTTCAGCAAGTCGAGACAGAAGAAACCGATCTTCAAGCTCACTCACATCTTCGGGCAACTGCGGTCGTTCATCATCCAAGTTCATGAGAACAAACCGAGCCATGTTCCAGATCTTGTTCAAGAAGTTTCTACTTGCTTCAATATTACGTATCTCTACTCGCATTCCGCGTCCCTTGGAGGAAGATTGAGCCAAGGTAAAGCGAAGTGCATCCATCCCATAGATCTTTTTCACTTCCAAGGGATCAATTATGTTTCCACGGGATGAACTCATCTTTATCCCGTGCTCATCCTCGACAAGGGGTGTAATGTAAACTTGACGAAATGGGACCTTATCAATAAAGTGAATTCCCATCATAATCATTCGTGCTACCCAGAAGAAGATGATGTCAAACCCCGTGATCAACAATGAGGTCGGATAGAAATACTCAAGTTCAGGGGTCTTTTCAGGCCATCCCATGACCGAGAATGGAAACAAGGCTGAACTAAACCATGTATCCAGAACATCTGGATCTTGCACAAGCTTCCTGCTCTCGCATCTTGGACAACAGGTTGGATCCTCCCGTGAGACAACTGTTTCTCCGCAACTCTGGCAGTACCATACCGGAATCTGGTGACCCCACCACAGCTGCCGCGAGATACACCAGTCTTTTATGTTTTCCATCCATTCGAAGTACACGTTCTCCCAACGCTTGGGGATAAACTGTACCTCATTGGAATCAACAGCCTTGATTGCTGGGGTCGCGAGTTCCTTCATCTTTACAAACCATTGCTTAGAAATCAGCGGCTCGACCGGGGTATCACAGCGCTGGCAGTGCCCGATAGAGTGCGGGTATGGCTCCACCTTTACGAGCAGCCCAGATGCCTGAAGAGCCTTTACGATACGTTTTCGTGCCTCGCTTACAGTAAGCCCTGCGTACGAAGCAGCATTCTCGTTGAGCGTTCCATCAGTGTTCAATATGTTTATTGCGGGCAGATGGTGCTGCTGGCCAATCCCAAAATCAACTGGATCATGCCCAGGTGTCACCTTAAGGATCCCTGTTCCAAACAGAGGGTCGATCTCCTCAGAAGCAACAATTGGGAGCTCGCGCCCCAAAAGGGGAAGGATAGCTATTTTTCCAATCAATCCAGCGTGTGCAGGATCGCTAGGATTGACTGCTATACCACTATCTCCAAGCATTGTCTCCGGTCGCGTGGTGGCAATCTCAATTGCCTCGCCCGGTCCAGCCAATGGATAACGGATGGTGTAGAGATTTCCTGGTTCTTCGTAATGTATTACCTCAATATCAGACAGAGCTGTCTGACAACGTGGGCACCAATTGATCATCCGCTCTCCTCTATAGATCTTGTTCTCTTCATAGAGGCGGACAAACACCTCGCGCACAGCGCGGGAGAGTCCTTCGTCAAGAGTAAATCGCTCTCGACGCCAATCAGGTGAAGTGCCAAGCGCTCTCATCTGTTCTCGAATGTGCCCACCGTAACGCTCTTTCCATTCCCATACGCGTTCTACAAACTCCTCGCGACCAAGGTCATGCCGGGTGATCCCTTTCTTGGCCAACTCACGTTCTACCACATTTTGAGTGGCAATTCCGGCGTGGTCCATGCCAGGGAACCAGCACGTAACATAACCATCCATTCGTTTATAGCGAACTATTACATCGTGTAGTGTATATTGAAGGGCGTTGCCTATGTGCATGGCTGAGGTAATATTCGGCGGTGGAATCACCATGGAAAACCGTTTCTCCTGTGTTAGATCTACATCCGCGTGAAAGAATCCTCCGTCTTCCCAGAAACGGCAAAGTCTCTCTTCTACCTCTGTCGGATCATAGCGCCTGGAGAGCTCCATCAACTCCTCCTTACTTCACTAACTACAGCTCATCAACCTACAGCCATGCCTCAACCTCAAGGGAATAATCCTGCAACTCCTCTTGGGAAAAGAAGAGGGCTAGTTCACGCTTGGCTGAACCAAGTGAATCGGACCCATGGACCACATTTCTTGTAAGATTAAGACCAAAATCACCCCGAATCGTTCCTGCCGCGGCGTCTTGTGGGTTGGTTGCACCCATCAGCCGACGCACAACTTCAACTGCGTTGTTTCCCTCAATAGCTATCGCCACAACCGGAGAAACAGTTATGAATGACACAAGATCAGAAAAGAATGCTTTCTCGACATGCTCCTGATAGTGTTGTCGCGCAAGATCCTCATCGACACGCAGCATTTTCATTCCAATAATCTTTAGTCCTTTTTTCTCCAAGCGCGAAATCACTCTTCCTATAAGTTGCCTTTGAACGATATCTGGCTTGCACAAAACCAGTGTACGCTGTGCATTCATCTCGCTAGTACCTCCTATCGAACTCTAATGTAACGCCTTCCCTCTACTTCCTGGATCAAATTCTCCATTTGTAGCACGAGAAGGATATACGAAGCCTCACTCAGAGAAAGATTCCCTCGATCAATGATATCGTCAATATGCATCGCTTCAAGCCCGATAAGGTCGTAAACACGTTGCTGTGCCTCGGAAAGTGAAATCCTTTTTCTTTCCTTGACTCGCCGCTTCTCATTTAAGCAACATAAATCAGGGAATTCCTGGACAATATCATCCACGGTTTCCACAAGCTTAGCCCCATCCTTGATCAGACGGTTTGGCCCAACACTCGATGCGCTAGTCAAATTGCCAGGTACAGCAAGTACTTCACGCCCTTGCTCCAGCGCAAAACGCGCCGTGATCAAAGCGCCGCTTCGCGCACCAGCCTCAACTACCACTACTCCTCGCGAGAGACCGGAAAGTATTCGATTACGCTGTGGGAAAGTCCACTTTGCTGGCTTAGTATCCACGGGATACTCGCTTACAAGTGTCCCCGTCTCGCCAATTTTCTCCGCTAGTTTTACATTTGCCGCCGGATATATATGGCGAAAACCCGAACCAAGAACAGCAACAGTGTGAGCATTTGCCTCCAGGGCACCGCGGTGGGCTGCAGTGTCAATCCCTACAGCAAGACCGCTCACGATAACAAGCCCCATGGCCCCCAATTCACGCGCCAGTCGCTTGGCAATAGCTCTTCCATACCCACTGCTGCGCCGTGTTCCTACAACGGCAATCGTACGAGCAGTGTCGATTCTCTTGCGCCCCTTCATATAGAGCACAGCTGGTGGCACCTCAATTTCACGCAGCAATACCGGGTAATCTGGATCAACAAGTGTAGTTATATCTAGTTCTAGTTTTCTTGCCAGCTCGAGCTCATTATCAAGCTTTTCTTCGCTACGTCCACTGGCAACCTCTCCCGCCACACTACGAAAACCAGGCAGACTCGATATCTCGTTGACCGAGGCAAGCCAAATCTCTTCTGGAGATGAGAAGTGATCAAGAAGGGTGATTAGCCTTCGCGGTGAAAGTTCAACAATTAGGTTAAGCCCAACTAAGTATTGAGAATTTGTTCTTTTCATTGCCTAGAATCTTAGACGAATGTGTACATATAGACAACATTTTCAGGCCCTCTCATGCCAAATCATCAATCTTGTGAGCCGTAGTTTCTTCTGCTATGATCGTCCAAGGTGAAGAAGATGTCAGTTATCGTATTTCTTTTTGCGTGTGTCGAACTTGCCGCGCTCATCAAGATTGGCCAAGCAATTGGTAGTGGTTCAGTGCTGGGGATAATCCTGCTTACCGCTGTTCTTGGGCTGGTTATCATCAGGCTCAGTCAACGACCTGCTTTCTCCGCAATGCTCATGCTATTCTTGAAGGGGAACTTCTCGCTCAAGACGGTTCTCATGCAGCAGGAACTTATCCTTCCTCTTGCTAGCGTCCTTCTAATTATTCCCGGTCTCCTTAGCGATGCCTGCGGAATCATGCTGCTTTTCTGGCACCTCAGAATCAAACAAGCTCATATCTCGAAGCCCAATAAAGAAGACATAATCGACGTTGACTACCACGTCGAAGAAACTTCATCACAGGAGTAAACCGCCACCTCGAACAAGAAAAACACAAGCCCAACAAGCCACATCCCCATCCAAGCGGGAACAACAAGAGCACTTAGTGGAATGTGGGAAAGCGCTTCCACCACATCAATTAGTAGACCCAAAGTAAATTGAAGCATTTTACTTACCGGTGAGAGCAGTTGTGGCAAGAGAAGAATACTAAAGGAAAGCCCTATCCAAAGCACACAAGTGGCAAGCGGAATGGCAATAAGGTTTGATAGAAGGACAAACGGGTAGAGCGTGCCAAAGTGATATGCAAGAACAGGCGCGGTACCAGCTTGAGCCGCTACCGACACAACTAAAAGGGTAAGGATATACCTCACAGGCTTGGAGAAGAACGGAACACGTTCTGCTACACGATGTATCCAGTTCTGTAAGCCAAATTCTGGGTTACAAACAAGGATAATTGACGCGGTGGCAGAAAAACTCAATTGAAAACCAGCATCCCACAATGAATTGGGTCTGAAACCAAGAATGACTAGAGCGGCTGCAGCAAGCCCTTGAAGTGGATTCACCCAACGCCGCAGTATAATTCCCAAATCTGCAAGCACACTTCCCATGCCTACAAAAATAAAAAGGATACCCGCACGCAATAAACTGACGCGAGGGCCGATGACCCACACAATTACAACAACAGCTAGTCCAACAATGGGATAGCTAACCGCTGGCCGCAACCTCAGCATTCGCAGAGCAAACCACAACCCAGCAATGAAAACCCCAAGGTGAAGGCCGGAAACAGCAAGCAAATGCATCAATCCGGTCTGGCGAAAGCTCTCCTCTATTTGTGGAAGAAGAGCGGTACGATCCCCAAGCAGAAGTCCGTGCGCCAAACTTGATTCAGCCGGGGAGAGACTTCGGTCAAGCCTTGCCAACAAACGATGTCGAACCAGATCTCCAAGACGTAATAGATAACTTTTCCCAACACCCAATTTCTCTACTTCGTCCTTACCTTCACCGATCGTCATGGTTGCAAAGATACCTTGACGGGCAAGGTAACCGCGATAATCGAAATCGGCAAATTGCTCTGGCGCCCTTATCCTCCCAATTAGTCGAAGACGATCACCATAATAAACGCTCTGTTCCGCCAGATGCTTCGCTTCTCCAAACCATGTTACGCGGATCTTGGCTGGGATATCGTCTGGATCAAATGTGAACGAAATGTATTGTTCGCTTATGTTAGGATACGAAACAACTGTTCCAATAACTTCATGAAGATGCGATGCTCGTTCATAAAGCCTTTCAAACGATTGCTCCGCTGACCGGAAGCGCATCAGCCCTAAGATCGCAACCACAACAAGCGAACCAACCACGAAAAACCCCTTCCAGCGAGCCAACATCATGCAGCAACCCGCTATTCCCACTGCTAGCCAGTAGAGAAACGACAAACTGCAGGTGCCTGGAAGCATCATGCCCAGCCCGATTCCACCCGCAAACACAAGAGCAATAATGACTAATACATAGTTCATCTCTGTTCACATGATAACACATTATACTACTCCCTTGTCAGGCGCCGCGAGAAAGGATATAATGGAAGTGGATCATTGACATGGGGGTGAATGGATTCGACGGAGTTAGTAAAGCAAGGCTGCAAGCGGAGCTCTCGCTATCTCCCAAAACTAGCGAACAAAACAACTAAATGCGGAAGATAACTACGCATTTTCTGTTCCTGCATCTAGTTTAAACTAGGCAGGCCGTCTGCTGGAGCTGCCCGCAAGCTTCAACCAGGCGTCAAAAAAGCGGGTATATCGCGCCCCGTGCTTCCCGCGGACACGATGAATCTTCGGAAGCTAGACAGGTGTCATCCTGGTCGTAGGAGGGCATCGGCCGAACTTAAAATACGACTCTAAGCTTGTAGATGCCAAGTGGCACTATCTTCGGACGCGGGTTCAAATCCCGCCACCTCCACCAGTCCTACGTAGACAACCCGCCTTTTCAGAGTAGAACTCTGGGTAGACGGGGTTTTCTATTTCCCCGTGTTTCGGGCAGTTTTGGTACACTTCACGGCTTTGTGGATCTCTTCCCCACCGGATAGATTGGATGAATGGGTTGCCCCACAAGTTCTGATATAATGGACACGAGAAAGCACAGAACAGGCTGGATGCACACGACGGCTAAGAGCCACGTGTGATGGGCGGCGTTAGGCGGTATGACAAATGAAACAGCTACGCAGAAAGGATCGCGCTATTCCCCAAGAGGAAGCAATAGCTATACTAAACAAGGCGGAATATGGAGTATTATCGACCATTTCTGAAAACGGAGAACCTTATGGAGTGCCTCTGAACTTCTGTATCATTGATCGTTGTATATATTTCCACTGTGCCGTTGAAGGACAGAAGATTGACAATATCAAACAGAACAGCTCTGTCTCATTTTGCGCTGTTGGAAATACAAAGATATTACCTGATAAATTCACCACAAAGTATGAAAGCGTAATAGTTTCAGGAGAGGTCGAAGAAGTACTTGATAGCAATAAACAGATAGCCTTGGAAGGACTGTTGCATAAGTACTCTCCGGAATTCTTTGACAATGGGATAGAATATATCGAGAGCCTAAGAGAGAAGACTAGAGTATTTAAGATCTCCATCAATACATTGACTGGCAAAGCACTAAAGCAATGATTCAGCCTATCTGTAAACAGCAAATGATTTGCCGCTGCGTTCGAGTTTCCCAATGTGATAGGAAATCGCCCATCGGCTCAAGTTCTGTCGGCCTAGGATCCTCCTGGCACTTCATGCTTCTGCCGAGCAGCAATCCTGCAATCCGCAGACGGGCATCGCTAGCCAGTGCGGAGAAAACCTGCTCCACTTTTGCTGTCTCTCGTTGTCAATCACAGCTTGCCTATTCCCTTTCATTAGCGTAAGATTCTCCACTAGTGTTCAGATTTGTCACATATTCATACATATGAATAACTGGAGGAGAGATGGGAAGAACTGTGGTAAAGCTTGTCGAAGGGATGAAGTTTGTCGCTCAAGGGAAGAGCGGGCACTCGGTAATGATGGATAGTGCCCCTGCATCCGGTGGGAGCGACAGCGCGGCGCCACCGATGGAGGCCCTCCTCGCTTCCCTCGGAGGGTGCACCGGAATGGATGTTGTCTCCATTTTGCGCAAGATGAAGACAGAGCCTAAATCGTTGAAGATAGAGATTGAAGATGAGCGGGCAACAGAATATCCCAAGGTCCTCACGAAGCTTCACTTGAGATACTACGTAACCGGGGAAGTGTCTGAGGCGAACCTGAAGAAGGCGATCGATCTCTCCCTCGCCAAGTACTGCCCAGTTGCCAATAGCCTCGCTGGAATAGCAGAGATAACATCAAGCTATGTAATCGAACCATAATTGCAGAAGATTACTGGCCCACACTCCTGGCTAATGATCAGTTCAATACTGACTGCAGCTGCCACGGTGGTAGCACAGGTGGCAGGGGTCAGACTTTTATTCTTGGTGTTTTGTGATGGGCTGAGGAACCCCGTTCCAAGACCGTTTCCAGCATCTTTCTCTTACAAAGGTTTCTTTCGACACCAAGCCGTACGCACGTGAGGCATGAATCCACATTAGCAGCAAGTATCTCCTTAATGTGGGTCCAGCGTTCAGCCTTGTCGTGACAGAAGCGCAGGAACCGTTCGATCTAGCGCGCATAGGCTTGCTCCGTTCGTGGGGAGTAGTGCTTTACTCGGCAGGCCCGATGCATTTGCTCGAACAGCTTCATTGCTGTACGATGTCATGCACGAATAGCAATGTCAATATGAGGAAAGGAAGGTTAGAACGGTCGGGAACGGAAGTAGCTGCGAACGGCGCCCGTAGGCGCTATGGTACAGATTCGCACGATAATCATTATTGCGAGGACGCTACGCACATGCTCCATCGAGCAGCGGATTTCAATCTGCTGCTGGTTAGCCCGCTCGGAGCAACGCAAGTCGAATCAAACCGGAGAAAGGTAGGGAGCTGAATATGTACTATACCAAGATCCCTGGCGATGACAAAGGCAAACGCATGGCGGAGCGACTTCTGTCTTTGAAGGACGCCCTTGAAAGTGAAGAAGGAATACCACCGAAAGGTGAAGGCACGATAATCCTAGCAACATGGAATATCAGGGAGTTTGACTCTCCGGCGTACGGAGAGAGAGATATTGAACCCCTCTATTATATCGGGGAGATAGTATCGCATTTTGATCTTGTTGCAGTGCAGGAGGTTCGAGAAGATTTGCAGGCTCTTGAACGGGTGAGGAGTATTCTTGGCGGATGGTGGAAATACATTGTCACTGATGTTACGGAGGGGGCACGGGGAAATCGAGAACGGATGGCCTTTCTCTATGATTCTCGCCGAGTCAAGTTTGGCAATGTAGCAGGTGAAGTTGTGATTCCACCGATCGAGAAGAAAGTGAAAGGCAAGAAGACAACGTTCAGTCCGTCGAATCAGCTATACCGGACCCCTTTTCTTTGTGGATTCAAAGCGGGATGGTCAACTTTCATGCTATGCACGGTGCACATCATGTTTGGGGAGGACAAAGCTGATGACCCCCGCAGGGCCGAAGAAATACAACAAATTGCGGAGTTTCTTGTTCGGCGATTCGAGGAAGCGAACAGTTGGTCGGGCAACATCATCTTACTTGGTGATTTCAACATATTCAGTCCCGAGGACATAACAATGCGGAAGATCTCGGAGGCCGGGTTCCAGGTGCCAAAGGAACTGCAGTGTTTACCGCCGACAAACACGGGCAAGAAGAAGCGTTACTATGACCAGGTAGCGTTCTTGCCGAAGAGACGAAAACTCGAGCCTACGGGGAGAGCGGGGGTATTTGATTTTTTCAAGGTCGTCTACACCGACGGTGACGAAGCGTTGTATATCGACCAGATGGGGCAAGGCTATCTTGTGACATCGAAAGGGAAGAAACGGAGTGCAGCGCAAAGAAGTGGGTACTATCGGACGTATTGGCGCACATATCAGATGTCCGACCATCTTCCAATGTGGGTAGAACTCAAAACGGACTTCGGCCGGGAATACCTGGAACACCACAAAGAAAGGTAGCGCGGGCTAACCGGGGCCCGTAGGCGCTATGGTGCAGATTCGTACGATAACCATTGTTCGAATGAAATGCGAGAATGAAAGAGATGCCGACATTCGGAACTGAACGATTGGCGCTCCGCCCCTTTGGACTTCACGACGCGGCGGAAGTTCAGCGTCTCGCCGGAGACAGGGCCATCGCCGACACTACACTCAACATCCCACACCCGTACAAGGACGGGATGGCTGAAGAATGGATTTCCACGCATCGAGACGCATTCGCCAAAGAGCAAGGGCTGACGTTTGCGGTCACCCGTAAGTCGGATGGTTCTCTCGTGGGAGCAATCAGCTTGATGGGCATTGCCAAAGGTCATCAGGCCGAACTTGGCTACTGGGTCGGAAAGCCGTACTGGAACCACGGATTCTGTACCGAGGCGGGACAAGCCCTCCTAGGATATGCGTTCACAGAACTCGCCTTGCTTCGGGTCCATGCTTCCCACTTCACCCGGAATCCGGCATCAGGTCGAGTCATGCAGAAACTGGCCATGCGACACGAAGGTACACGTAGGCAACACGCAAGGAAATGGGACAAGTACGAAGACCTTGAACTATACGGTATCCTGAAAAAAGAATGGCAAGAGGTAGCGAATCAGCCCATGCACGCGACGCGGTACCCGCGCGTGATGGGCGGCGTTAGGCGAAATCACGAGTGATGGCTATGCGAGAGGGTGAGCGGATCGAGGCAGTAGCTGGGGTGAGAAGGTCAACGTAAGTGCGTCGAGCGAGCACGCAGTGGTACACTTGCCACACTTTATGCAGTTGTGGCTATCGTATTCCTCATACGGCTTCAAGCCCATCGGGCAGGCTGCAGCGCACGCGTTACAGCGCGAGCACCGACTGCTGTCGAGCTTCAGGTGCAGGAAGCTGACCCTGTTGAAGAGTGACAGGACCGCCCCCATCGGGCACAGGTAACGACACCAGAATCGCGCAATGAGTAGCATCCCTACAAGGACAACCCCGAGGGAGATCATGTGGATGATGAACGGTCGATTTACGTGCGCTACCCCCATCAAGAGATAAGGTATCGACGCCTCGATCGATGCGGCCGGGCACAGTTTGCAGAACATCGTGTCGGCGAACGCCCACGCAGTAACGATCGTCCCCACGAGCACCGCGTACTTAGAGTAGGAGAAACTCTTACTGATGCGTGTCTTGTTGAACGAGAGAAGGTCGTTCAACATGCCGAAAGGACAGAACCAGCCGCAGAAACCGCGCCCGGCAGCAAGGCCATACGCAACAATCATTCCGATCCAGAAGTAAGGCACGGCCCCGTAGATCACGAGGTTTTGCATCAACCCGATCGGGCAGATCGTTACCGAGAGGGGACACGCGTAGCA
>JAUWPW010000014.1 GCA_030611415.1 Candidatus Bipolaricaulota bacterium | reverse complement strand
GGAAGAGATCCCTGAGGCCATTCAGGCAGGGGTAACGTCCTTCAAGATGGTTATGGCTTATGCTAGACAAAAGCAAATGCTTGATGACTATCAACTAATGCGCGGGTTTGATGTCATCGCTGAGTACGGAGGACTAGCGATGGTACATGCTGAGAATGGCCTGGCAATGGATTACTTGGAGGATAAGTATTTGCGCGGGGGACGGGATTTAGCCGAGGTGTACCCAGCTACACGTCCCGGAATTCTGGAGGCGGAGGCGATCAATCGGGCAATCGCGATGGCCCAGGTCGCTGGCTGTCCGTTATACATCGTTCACCTTGCGGCGCGGGAAGGCGTAGAAATAATCACCAATGCGAAAAGAAAAGGGTATCGGGTGTTCGCCGAGACGTGTCCGCAGTACCTTACATTAAGTGATAAAGATCTTCTCCAATGGGGGGCGCAGGCGAAGATTGCTCCTCCGCTTCGTGAGAAGGCGGACAACCAAGCACTCTGGCGGGCTTTGAGAACAGGGGTGGTTGACACAGTAGCCAGCGACCATGGGCCACATCCCACGAAGCGTGGGGATGATTTCTTTGAGGCGGGTTATGGCTCTCCTCAGGTTGAAACGATGCTGACGGTAGCCTATGATGAGGGCATCAATAACGGTTGGCTGTCATTGCCGCGCTTGGTCCAGGTGATGTGCGAAAACCCAGCGCGCATCTTTGGCCTCTACCCCCAAAAGGGAACGCTACAAGTAGGAAGCGATGCGGACTTGGTAGTCTTCGATCCTGCATTAGAACACACGATTGCCCACGAGACTCAGCACTCTCATGCAACATACACCCTATACGAAGGTCGCCGGTGCTTAGGAAAGCCTGTCTTCTCCATGCAACGGGGGCAAGTGGTGCTGGGGGGTGATAACCTGCACGTTAAGCCCGGAAGGGGTCAGTTTATTCCCACCCAGAGCGGGAAATTGAACATGGATGACCTTCTTTGATCAAAGGGACGTATGCAAGATGAGACGACCTGCGAGATATGAGAGTAGGGTTACACACGGGGCATTCTGGAGACCTTCCTCACTGAGATTATTAACAACGTCAGCAAAAAGCGGAGGTAACCAACGCGTTTCTTATAGGTCACAAGAAAAGGCTTGTTGCTTGGGTTGGCTAGGCGATACTTCGGTCGTGAAGTCCACTCCATATGAATCACGATGGTCATCTTTAGACGATTCAGTTCGTCTTAGGGTACAACAAGGATTGGAGGTATAGAGAATATGTCAAGACTTACAACTATAAAAGATGCGGAGGATTTCGTTCGCGGCTGTACGTTCATGGCAACAGGTGGAGGCGGTGAACCCAAAGATGGCATGGCTAAGCTACAAGAAGCCCTACAGGAGAGAAACGAGTTGGTGTTTACCCCAGATTCAAAGGTGCGCGATGATGAATGGACAGTCTGTCTAGTTCTCATGGGGACTATTTCGCCTAAACCAACCCCCCCTGGAATGATGCTAAAGAAAGGGTTTAGAACCCTTCAGCTTGAAGCCATGAATTACTTAGAAGAAAGGTCAGGAGTTAGTATTCGTGCAGTTGTAGCACCTGAACTTGGTGGAGAAGCTACATCTGGTGCTGTTGCTGCTGCAGCCATGGCAGGCACAATGATCATTGATGGGGACTATGCAGGGCGAGCTGTTCCCGAGCTATCTCAAGCAACCCCATGTTTGCATGGGAGATCGATGTGGCCAATCGCCACAGTTGATAAGTTCGGTAATCGAATTTTCATTGAGGACTGTTCTAGTAATGAGATGGCGGAACGGATTGGAAAATTTTTATCGGTAGCATCGTTCGGACTAGTCGGCCAGGCAGGTTTTTTGTGTAAGGGGAAGGAAATGAAGCGCGCTCTTATCCCCGGGACGCTTAGCCGGTGTTTAGAGATTGGGAGACTAATCAGGCGCGCAAGAGAAGAGAAGAAGGACGCAGTTGAAGAAGTAGTTAAGGCGTTGGAAGGGTGGTTTTTGTTTGAGGGCCAGGTTTCAAATAAGAAATGGGAGGACAGGGATGGCTACACTTGGGGAGAGCATACGATAACTGGGATAGGGCGGAGTTCTGGCCATGAATTCAAGATCTGGTTTAAGAACGAGAATCACATGTCATGGCTTGATGGTCAGCCGTATGTTACTAGTCCTGACCTGTTAAACGTTGTTGATCGGAAGACGGGCGAACCGCTGACGAATATGGGCATCGCTAAAGGTCAAAAAGTGGCGATTGTTGGCCTTAAATCGCCCGAAGTATATCGTAAACAAGCAGGGATCGATGTCTTTGGCCCACGCCACTTCGGGTTCGACGTCGATTACAGACCGATCGAGGAACTCGTTTAGCCAAGGAGGTTTTGCATGAGAATCAAAGTCATATTTCCTGTTTCCTCTAGCTCGCTGATTGAACCCCAGGCCACATTCCGGCAAAGAGCTGCTGCCTCTGATACGGTTGTGGAGGTAGTTTCTCTTCCAAAAGGCCCGCCTTCAATCGAGAATGAAGAAGGCGTTCTTGAAGCAGCTCCTTACGTCCTCGCGGAGGCCAAGAAAGCGCAAAATGAAGGGTTCGATGCCGTGACGATAGATTGTACGCTTGACGTTGGGCTTCGAGCAGCGAAGGAAGCCATTTCGATTCCCGTCGTTGGTGCAGGTGAGGCAGCACTTTCGATCGCCACGATACTCGGAGAGCGTTTTGGATGGATCCTTCCGAACCCTGATGGAATCAGTGCTACTCTCTCTAGGATCGCTCAGAAAGGGTATTGGCCACGGATGGCATCGATCCATTCGATGAATCTACACGTCCTTGATCTCAGAAAGAAAGACATAGTGCTGGAGCAATTGATAGAGGTATGTGGAAAAGCGATAGATGATGGTGCGAACGTCATCGTACTTGGTTGCACAGCGATGGGATACCTTTCTGCTGACCTGGCTGATGCCATCAAGGTCCCAGTTGTCGATGCAGGAGCCGCTGCGATAAAGATCGCCGAAGCTGTTGCACGGTGCGCTGCACAGCCAAGCCAATAGCATATGAGAAGACAACTATGCGATCCATGCGGGGACCGTTCCGAGTAATAATGACAGCGCCCTAAAGCTCAGAGTTAAATGGCCTTCAGGAGTGGGTGATTGCAGGATTCCTATCCTTAGCTCGCTCGCGCACTGGCTATGGATCCGAAGTTGATGATGTTTGATGAGCCGACTTCTGCGCTTGATCCTGAACTCATCGGGGAGGTACTGGATGTGATGCTAGATCTGGCTGGCAAGGGCATGACTATGATTGTGGTTACTCACGAAATGGGGTTTGCCCGCAAGGCAACTACACGGATCATGATGTTGGAGCACGGGATCATCCTGGAAGAGGGTCCCCCTGAACAGATTTTCGACAACCCTACTCACGCAAGAACACGAGAGTTCCTGAGCAAGATTTTGTAATGTACGGGTGGAGATTATAGCCAAGGAGGAAGTGACTATGTCGCAATTGGATTATCTAGTCAAAGGTGGATTAGTCGTTGATCAAGGGGTTATCCGCCGTGCGGACATGGCGATAGCGAACGGTAAGATTGTCACGGTTGCCGCTGACCTTGCCGAGGCGGCCAAGCGTACAATCGACGCGCGGGGAAAATACGTCCTTCCAGGGATCATCGACGCGCATACGCACCCTGTCTATCTGGATGACCTTCAGGGAACTTCAGAGGCAGCAGCACATGGGGGTATCACCACCGTGATTCACTACGCGTACGCCAAGCCGGGGACAAAGCTAATGGAGGCGATTAACCAATTCCGCCAGGATGGGGAAAGTGGATCTGTCCTTGATTTCGCTTTGCATGGTGGGCTGTTCGATCCGAAACATCAAGCAGAAGAGATCCCAATGGCTGTGGCCGCTGGTGTGACCTCATTCAAGATGTTCATGACCTATGCTAAACTCAAGTGGATGACCGATGATTATCAACTGATGCGCACGTTTGATATCATCAGCCAGGCTGGTGGAATGGGGATGGTTCACGCGGAGAATGGGCTTGCCACGGATTATCTCCAGGATAAGTACCTGCAATTAGGGCGAGATCCGAAAGAAGTGTTCGTCGCTACGCGTCTGGCGGTGCTGGAGGCGGAGGCGGTGAACCGGGCGATAGCGATAGCGCAGGTAGCTGGCTGTCCTTTGTACATCGTTCATCTCACTGCTAGTGAGGATGTTGAGGTGGTGGCTCGAGCAAGAGAAAAGGGATATCGGGTATTCGCTGAGACCTGTCCTCAGTACCTTACTCTGACCAGTGAGGAGATCTTTGGGCAGGGAGCGCTTGCCAAAATCGGACCTCCCTTGCGGGGGAAGCAAGACAACCAAGCGTTGTGGAAGGCATTGGCCGGAGGGGTGATCGACACAATTGCTAGCGACCATGCTCCCAAACAGAAAACTAAGGGGGATGATTTCTTTGCGGCGGCTTACGGTTCTCCTTCGACCGAGACGATGTTCCCTGTAGTCTACGATGCCGGAATCAACGGTGGAGAGTTATCACTTCCACGACTGGTGCAAGTAATGTGTGAGAATCCAGCGAGGATCTTTGGGCTCTACCCACAGAAGGGGACGTTGCAGGTAGGAAGCGATGCCGATATTGTTATTGTGGATCCAGCTCTTACTCATACGATTGAGCAGAAAACGCAGCATTCCCACGCTAGCTACACGCTGTATGAAGGACGAACATGTTTGGGTAGGCCGATCTTGTCTATGCAGCGTGGAGAGGTAATCTTGGAGAAAGGAACTCTACACACCTCTCCTGGGCATGGGAAATTCTTGCGCACAGATACAAAGGACGGCACAAGAGGTTTCTTCGCGAAGAAGAAGCAAGAACAGGACAAGTACTAGACACTTTTTAGTTGGAAAAGGAGAACATATGCGGTTACTAATCGCGCTGGGTGGAAATGCAATAAAGCAGGCACATGAAGAAGGGAGCACTGCTGAGCAGTTCGAAAACTGCAAAGTGACCACAAAGCTGATCGCTGAGATTGTCAAGAAGATGAAGCCAGATGACCGCTTGGCCATTACTCATGGGAACGGCCCACAGGCAGGGAATCTTCTCGTACAGCAAGAGATGGGTAAAGAGAGAATACCTGCCCAGGCGATGGATGTCGTGGGAGCGATGACCCAAGGGCAAATAGGATACATGCTACAACAGACACTGATGAACTACTTGAGTGACATGGGGACGATAATGCCTGTATGTGCGGTGGTAAACCAGGTTCTCGTGAATAAAGACGACCCGGAGTTCTTCGGAGACACGGCATCGAAGCCTGTGGGCAACTTCTTTACCGAGGAGGAGGCCGAGCAGCTCAAACGTGAGCATCCCGAGTACATCGTCAAGAAGGTCAAACCAAATGGAGAGAAGACCTGGCGGCGCACTGTTCCCTCTCCTGATCCTATTGCCAACGTCGAAGCCGAGGCAATTAAACGAATGGTAGATGCTGGTATTATCGTCATCGCCTCCGGTGGTGGTGGGATACCTGTAGTACGTGATGCACAGGGTCGTTATGCCGGTGTGGAAGCAGTGATAGATAAGGACTTGGCCGGAGAGAGGTTTGCCGAGGTGATCAATGCGGATGAGTTCTTGGTTCTTACAGATGTTGAAGTGGTGAAGCTTGATTACGGGCAACCTGACGAGAAACCCATTTTCAAGATGACGCTGACTGAGGCAAAGAGATACTCAGATCAAGGACATTTCTTGGCAGGAAGCATGGGTCCCAAAGTTAGGGCATGTATTCGATTTCTTGAGTGGGGTGGCAAAAGAGCGGTAATCACCTCTTTAGACAAAGCCGTTGCTGCCCTGGCCGGTGAAACGGGGACTCATATCGTGAAAGATGAGGTAGAATAGGGCGAAGCATAAGGAGCTATCTCCTATTGCGGTCAGACAGTGAAGCGGCACAAACAATCTATAAGGAGGATGAGAATGTCGAAGCTTGCGCAAAAAGATGTACTACGCGCGGATCAATTTAGCAGGGAAGAAATCCACCTTATTATGGAAACTGCACGCGGGTTCGAACACGAGCTCGATGGCGGGAAAGCATTGAAGACAATGTGCGGAAAGATCTTGTCGACGTTATTCTTTGAACCCAGCACACGCACGCGCCTTTCCTTCGAAGCAGCAATGCTGCGGTTGGGTGGAGAAGTGATCAGCGTTGCTGAGGCCAAGAGTTCCTCGGCGGCAAAGGGAGAATCTCTCTACGATACGATAAAGACGGTAGAGGGGTACGCTGACGTTATCGTACTGCGACACCCGCGGATTGGAGCGGCTGCCGAAGCAGCGGCAGCAACCAGCAAGCCAGTCCTCAACGCCGGCGACGGCGCCGGACAGCACCCAACCCAATCCTTGCTCGACTTCTACACCATAGAGAAGGAACAGGGAAAGGTCGAAGGATTGACCGTCACCCTGGCTGGTGACCTTAAGCATGGGCGGACGGTCCACTCTCTTGCCGATCTCCTCGCCTCTTATAACGTGCACTTCGTGTTTGCGTCGCCGGCCACGCTTGGCATGCCGTCGGAGATCGTGGAGAAGCTCAGGGCAAAAGGTGTATCTGTCACCGAGACCGAAAGCCTTGCGGAGGCAGTTGCTGCAAGTGATGTCCTGTATATGACCCGCATTCAGCGAGAGCGATTCGATGATCCATCAGAGTACGACCGGTTGAAGAATGCCTATATCCTCACCAAGGCGATGCTTGCCAGGGCAAAGGAAGGCATGACCGTAATGCACCCGCTCCCGCGGGTAAACGAGATCGCTACTGAGGTTGACAGCTATCCAGGAGCGGCATACTTTCGCCAGGCAGCCAATGGTATCCCTGTGCGTATGGCACTCTTGGCGTTGGTAACCGAGCGAGTATGAGAAAGCGACGGGAAACGGCTTCCTTAGTTGGCACATTTGTTGTATCATGAAATGATGGACAAGAAGGGTTACAACACAAATACGTCTGTTGTGCGTTCCCTGGTCAAGGCAGTTAAGGTCCTGGAGCTGCTGGCGCAGGCAACAACGGATGTTGACCTGGGAAGTCTGGCTCGCCAAGCTGCTATCCCAAAAAGTACCCTTGTGCGACTCTTGGGGACATTGCGGAACCATGGAATTGTTCAACAGGATCCACAGACGCGACGGTATCGTCTAGGTTGGGCACTTATTCATTTGGGTAAAGCAGCCGAGCGTCAGCTGAACCTTCCGCTTGTTATTCATCCTTTCCTTGAACAGCTGGCACGCGAGACCGGTGAAACGGCTTCCTTGGCCATGCGGAACGGAAACCATGCGTATTATATCGATCAGGTATTGAGTGAGAGTATCATCAGGGGAGTTCCTCCCATTGGCTTTGCCCTTGATCTGCATTGTACTGGCGTGGGAAAGATGCTGCTGAGCGTGCTGACAGACAAAGAAATTGAAGAGTTACTCTACGAATGTGGACTACCACAGCACACAGAGAAGACAATTACCAATGCAACGCGTTTACGCAAAGAACTCCAATTGATCCGGATACAGGGCTATGCCATTGATGATGAGGAAGCAGAGCGTGGTGGAAGGTGCATTGCTGCCCCGATTCACGCCAATGATAACGAAATCCTAGCCGCTATTAGTATTACTGCACCGACCAGCCGTCTAACTCTAGACCGAATGGGGGAGTACATACAGATTGTTTGCTCCATTGCCAGACAGGCATCGGATAGCCTAGTGGGACACGCAGCTTTGCTTGATTCTTAGGAGGTAGCATTCTGCGAGCTCGATAGCAGCTTCTTGCGTTTTGTTTGCCCTGTCGGGCTACCCGATCTGTGTTAAGCAATCACTAGGGAAACTCGTTAAGACATCGCATCCTTCTTCTGTTACGATTACCAGATCTTCTATTCTTACCCCTCCAAATCCGGGCAGATAGATACCTGGCTCAATTGTAACTGACATTCCTGCTTCCAGTATGTCTTTGCTTAACGGGGAAAGACGGGGGCTTTCATGTACCTCTATTCCAACGCCGTGGCCCAGTCCATGGCCAAAGTGATCAGCATGGCCGGCATCAGCAATTACTTTTCTAGCCGCTCCATCAACTGCGATCCCTGATGCTCCGGCTTTGACCTGGTCAAGTCCTGCCCGATTTGCCCGTAGAACGATGTCGTAGATTTCCTTTCCTTGTGTCGGTGGCTCACCGATTGAAAAGACACGTGTCATGTCGGAACAATATCCATCGACTTGTGCTCCAATATCGCACAGCAGAAGGTCTCCTTGTCTTAGTTTTCGATCTTTAGGACGATAATGAGGGAGGGCACTGTTTTCCCCCGCGGCAATAATCAAGTCGAAAGCGACTTTGTCTGCTCCTTTCTCGCGCATGATAAACTCAAGGCGGAGGGCAACCTGGCGTTCGGTCATCCCAATCTTGATCCCTTCTATCAGTTCGCTAAGAGAGGCTTGAGTGAGATTAACCGCCGACCTAATCCGTTTGACCTCCTCTGGGTCCTTTACCTTTCGCAGTTCCTCTACAGGATCTTTCATTGACACGATTATTGTTTCCACTCTTTTCTTTAGGGTCTCAACAAAGTAGTGGCTAATTCTACTACTGCCGATTGCAAGGTTAGGGATAGACTTACTATTAATTGTACTTACTACTGCGTCCAGATAATTCCCTGTTATCTTTTTTGACGCTATTTCTGGGACCTCTCGTTTAACCTGTTCGGTGTAACGGGAGTCAGTTAGGAGGAGTGTTTCGCTTCCCGAAATTATTAGCGCCCCTTCACCGGTGAACCCGGTTAGGTAGTACATGCTTGCGCTGTCTGTTCCCTCTAGGTTGAAAACCAGGAAAGTATCAGCCTCTATTCGCTCGAGCAAGGACGTAATTCTTTTCTTGTAGTCGATCATTTTTCTCCTTTCTTACATTACTGGACAATGATATGCTCGATGAAAGAGCCTTGTCAAGGACTAGCAGGAACACTATAATCCCTCGTATGTACGGACTTGGAGAATTGAAGGAGAAAATTGCTTCCTTGGAGGCTGACCTTGGGCTTCGATCGGAAGAACTCGATAACGAAAAGGCGCTAGAGGCTTTCCGCATTGAGTATCTGGGGCGTAAGGGGCGTGTTAGTCAGTTATTCAAGACCCTTCCTGATTTTGATGTCAATGAACGTGCCAAAGCAGGCAAGCTCCTAAATGATCTAAAGGACAGGGCGAGCGGTGTCTTAAACATCCGCAAAGGTGAGTTAAATGCAGCTTCACTCAGAAGAAGGATAGAAAAGGAGAGAGTGGATCTTACCCTTCCCGGAGTTTACCACCGTCTTGGGCATTTGCACCTTCTTACAAGAGTACAACAGGAGATTGAGTCGATCTTCCTACGGATGGGGTTCAATGTTGCTAGCGGACCGGAAATCGAAGATGAATACTACAACTTTGAGGCACTCAACATTCCAGCAGACCATCCTGCGCGCGATGAATGGGATACCTTTTACATTGATGACACCCATCTATTGCGACCACACACTTCGCCGGTGCAAATACGGGTGATGAAGGACACTGATCCACCGGTGCGGATCATTTGCCCAGGGCGTTGCTATCGACGTGATAACCAGGACGCAACCCATTCCCCTGTTTTCCACCAAGTTGAACTATTATGGGTAGAGAAGGGCTTGTCCTTGGCTAACCTAAAGTACATGATTGAGTTGTTTGTGCATGAGTTCTTTGGTGAGGGGTACCAAATGCGTCTGTCGGGAGATTTCTTTCCATTCACTGAGCCTTCCGTGCAGGTGCACATGCGCGTTCCTGGTTCCTCGGAATGGCTTGAAATCATGGGGGCAGGAATGGTTGATCCAATTGTTCTTGCTGAAGTTGGCTACGATGAAGAACAAGTCAACGGTTTTGCCTTTGGTTTGGGCATTGAGCGCATGGCTATGTTACGCTATGGCATTGAAGATATCCGTACCTTTCTCGGAAATGACCTACGGTTTATCACCCAGTTCTGATCCCTTATTGCTTTGTGGCTAGTAGGCTGTAGCCTGCGGATCGTAGTTCGTGATACGCAGTTCATTGAGTTCATAGGGTTCGTTGGGTTCATAGAGTCTGTTGAGTTCGTTGAGTGAGTAGGAAGCGCGAACTAAAAACCGGCAACTACCTTTACCTCACCTAGCCTCTCCCTTCATCGAGGGAGAGGGATCATGAGCGGAGAAGTACTTGAGTAAGGAATTGTACTGCTTTTCACTACTTAAGGACTAAACTATTTGACTGGATTCCGGCTTTCGCCAGAATGACGAATACAAGGGAATTCCAGGGGCGTATGCCTTATTTCCTTTAACCACTCACTACTTGCCACAAGCTACATGCGGTATTTCCCTTCATAAAGGGAGGGGGAGAAAAGATAGTCTGGAACCCGGAGTGGAGAGTCGTAAGTTACCAGTGAAAGGGCAGGAACTCAAAGCTGACTGCTGATAGCTGTTTGCTGACAGCTGACCGTATCCTAGTCTGTTTTGCGGAATACAAGAGCGGCATTCTGACCACCAAACCCGAATGAGTTACAGAGGGCCACTTTAATTGGGGTGCTCACCGCCTTAGGAGTGTAATCCAGATCACACTCAGGGTCTGGATGTTCATAGTTCAGGGTCGCGGGGATATAGTCATTCTGCATTGAGAGAAGGGTAGCAATTGCCTCCACACTTCCGGCAGCACCTAACAGATGACCAATCTGTGATTTCGTGGAGCTGATCTTGACATTGTAAGCACCCTTGCCAAAGACAATCTTGATCGCTTCGGTTTCAGCTTTGTCGTTTAGTATAGTGGAGGTACCGTGAGCGTTGATATAGTCAACCGCTTGTGCGGGAATATTAGCCCTGGCGAGTGCGATAGAAACCGCCTGCGCTGCGCCTCTCCCTCCTTTAGCGGGAGCGGTAATGTGCTCTGCATCAGCGCTCATTCCAAATCCGATCAGTTCGGCGTAGATATGTGCTTGGCGAGCTAGTGCGTGCTGATACTCCTCAAGGATAAGGATTCCTGCTCCTTCCCCGATGACAAAACCATCACGATCACGGTCAAATGGCCGTGATGCACGCTCTGGTTCGTCATTTCGCTTGGAGATGGCACCCATTTGAGAAAATCCGGCATAGACAATACGTAACAGAACTGATTCAGCTCCTCCGCTTACAGCGCAATCGAGGAAGCCTGCGCGAACTAGCTCGCTGGCTATCCCAATAGCGTGTGCCGAACTGGCACATGCAGAGGAGACCCCAAAATTAGCTCCCTGCAATCCATGTTCAATTGCTATCTGTGCAGCAACAGCGTTTGGCATCAGTTGTGGAACTAAAAACGGGCTCACCTGGCGTGGGCCCTTATTTGAGAGAGCGGTGAAGTTCCTCTCCATTGTTTCTAACCCACCGATTCCCGTCCCCACGACCACGCCTATCCGCTTTCGGTCAACTGTACTCAGCTCCAGATCAGCATCATTGAAGGCGAGGCTGGCTGCTGCTAGCGCAAACTGCGTAACTCGACTGATCCGCCGCACTCGCCGAGGTTCCATGTAGTTAAGCGGGTCAAATTCGAGCACAGGTGCACCAATCAACACGTCGATCCCAGAAAGATCTACCAGGTTGTCTACTCGCCTGACTCCGCTCTGCCCAGCGCGTAGGGCATCCCAAAACTGATTTTTCCCTGTCCCGATAGGGGTAAGCAGTCCTATTCCGGTAACGACTACTCGCCTAGACATTGCCTTTCTTGGCACGTTCTTGCGCTTGCAGGGCAGCTAATTCATGCAACAGAGCAGTCCTATCCTGAGCCTCTGCCAGCTTCTTTTCAACTGTCTCCTTTCTTGCCTTAACGGCAGCGAGATCGATTTCTTGTGCACAGATAATCTCGGGTGAGACTATTGTTACTCCTTCTCTTGAAACACGCAGCACCCCGGTTAAGATAGCAAACGTATGGACACCCTCATGGGTCTTGATGCGAAGAGGAGCGGAGTCAAGAGTTGCCTGAAAAGGGGCGTGATTAGGCATGATAGCGAACTGCCCTTGTGGGCTATGGGCAACCACCATTTCTGATTCTCCATCGAATAAGGTTCTTCTGGCTGATAATAATCGACAACGCATTATGCCCCCTAATATGAAAACTATATAAGACAGGAGCGGTTAAGTTCAAGGGCTAATGAAGTTGGCATACAAGGTGAGAATCTCGTTTGTTAGCTGAATATCCTTTAGCGAAAGATGTACCACCCCCGCTCGAGGCAGAGAAAAACGAAGCAGAGATTCCAGCGAGAGAAGAAGACCACGACTAACAGGGATTCCCCTTCCTTGAGAACACTTCGAACAGAGAACTCCGCCTCTATGTGCGATAAACGAAAAGGAGTCTGTTGTAGCGTCACACTTAAGGCAAGAATTAAGGTGTGGTCGATGCCCAAGAAGTGTTAGTGCCTTCATGGTAAAGGCAATCTTAAGATGATCCATCGGAACATCCCCGGAGTCCAGCATTTTAAGGAAGAGACTAAATAGGGCGTATACTTGTCTTTCGGGTTGGCAAGGTGGGAGAAGGCGATTTAGGAGTCGTCCGACAGAAAGGGCGACCGATACCGTTTTAAGGTTGCTTTTTAGCCCAAGGAAACCTTGAATGAGCGATCCTTGGCTAATTAGATCAAGGCCCGGCTTCTCGTAGAACACAATTTCCACTTGGTTTAACAGATCAAAGACCCCGCCAATTCGAGAGCTCAGGCGCCGTGCTTGTTTAGCAATTGCCGTCCGTTTCCCCCATTTGTCGGTGAACAGGGTAACAATTAGGTCAGATTCTGCGAACTTACAGATCCGTAGAACAAAACCTGTGCCTTGAACCAGTGCCAATCTAGTCCGGCGCTCCAGCAATGATATCAATGCTATGACTAGCACCAATGCGGCTTGCCCCAGCTTCGATCAATACCATTGCGGTATCATAATCATGGATCCCGCCAGCTGCCTTTACTCCTAAGCTCTCCCCTACAGTTTGGCGCAGCAAGGTGACGTCTTCTGCTGTAGCTCCACCGGGGCCAAATCCGGTTGATGTCTTAACGAAATGAGCCCCTCCCGCCTTAGCCAGGATTGCACCGGCAACCTTTTCGTTGTCATCTAGTAAAGACGTTTCTAGTATGACCTTGACTAGGACTTCTTGTGGTGCCTTTGTTGCGGCCGCAGATACACCCTTGATATCCGTGAGGACGGTTTCGTAGTCACCTTCCTTCAATGCAGCTACATTTATTACCATGTCTAGTTCATCCGCACCGTCGGCAATCGCTCTTTGTGCCTCGAATGCTTTTGTTTCACTTGTGTTCATTCCGTGAGGAAAGCCGATCACCACGCACACCTTTACTTGTACGTCTGCAAGGAGCTCCCGGGCAACGGCGGTATGACATGGGTTCACACATACGGAAGCAAATCCGTACTCCTTTGCTTCCTGGCACACAGTGGAGACCTTTTCTGCAGAAATGGTTGGGCCGAGGGTTGTGTGATCAATGAACTTCGCGAGTTCTTTCTTGCGCATTTCTCCTCCTATTTTCTCTTAATTGTAGCGTCATGTTTGTTCTTCTTGTCTGCCCTGCATCTTTCATAGGAAGCCGCGATTGCCCCCAGTTTGTTGAGCGTAAGGTGGGCTTCGATGCCATATAAAGGATCGATTGTCCAACTGATGAAATCTAGTTCTTTCTCCTGGCATTCCACTCGCTCGGCAAGCCTCAGTTGCTAGTCTCTCCCAACGAACTGTTCGATGCGCTCTTTTTCTTTGGTCCATCCATTTGCTGTTTTCACCCTTAAGTCTATGAAAACGTGTGTTCCAAGGAGAGATTCTATGTCGTGCCTGGCTTGTGTCCCGATCCTTTTGATCATCTTCCCTCCTTTTCCGACAATTATACCCTTCTGTGAATTTCGATCGACTATGATGTTGGCCTGGATCTTGAGGAGGCCATCTTTGCACTCACTCATCTGTGTTATTTGTACTGCAGTGGAATAAGGGAGTTCGTGAAAAGTGGATTGGAAGATCTTCTCTCGGATCAGCTCACCTACCAAGAATTCTTCTGAGCAGTCTGTTCTCACAGCAGGATCAAACAGCAGCTTGCCTCGAGGAAGATAGGAGATGACAGTTCTTATTACTTCATCAACATTGTCGCCACGTAGGGCACAGACAGGGATCAGCTCTGCAAACCTGTCAATTGTGCTGTAAGCAAGAAGAGTCTCCTTAATTCTGTCATCAGAGGCACGGTCAATCTTGTTCACCAGAAGAAAGATTGGATAACCATGATCCATCAAGCGATTGAAGATCTTGCGGTCGTAGCTGTTCACTTCGCCTTGCGGTTCGACCATGTACAAGAGTAGGTCGATCTCTCGAAGGGCGCGGAACGAGGCACGTAGGATGTAGCGTCCAAGCTGGGTACGCGGTTGGTGAAGCCCTGGAGTATCAACAAATACAATTTGTGCGGTATCTGTGGTGTATACACACCGAATTCGATTTCTTGTTGTTTGAGGTTTAGTGGATGTAATAAGTAATTTCTCTCCCATAATTGTGTTTAGAAATGTTGATTTTCCCACGTTTGCACGCCCTAAGATACCCACGAAGCCAGCCTTGAAATCAGCCATTACTTGGCCTCCAGTAGTGATGTCCTGAAAGGATGTTCAGTTTTTGCCTATGAGTAGTCATGATATCAACAAGCATTGCAAAGCCTTTGTACTATCTACTATACTCTGAAACTGGTATGAATACGCTTATTACCAATATTGCGCAGCTTGCTACTCCTCATGGTACGGTCCCCCTTGGGGGAAAGCAACTCGCTAACCTTACAATCTATGAGGATGTTGAGCTGCTAATTGGGGACGGCAGGGTATCAGAAATTGCCCCGCGAATCAGCAGACAAAAGATAGATCAACTGATCGATGCCGCTGGCAGTGTTGTTCTGCCAGGGTTTGTTGACGCACATACACATGCGGTATTTGCCAGGATGCAAGAAGAGGAGTTCCTTGCTCGTATCCAGGGGGATCTCCATACGGATCGAGGAATTCAGGCAGGCGCACGTGCAGTGGCAACAGCAACAGAAGAAAGTTTGGTGACAGATTGTCTACCATACTTGAGACAGATGCTCTCCTGTGGTACGACCACGGTAGAGATAAAGAGCGGTTATGGCTTGAGCCTGGCAGGAGAAGTGAAGCTTCTCCTTGCTATCCGGCAAATGAAGAAAACCCTACCTATTACGGTTGTTCCTACCTTCTTGGGAGGATATGCCTTTCCCGAAGGTGTGCAGCGCGATGATTATATATCCTCAATCATAACCGAGATGATCCCTGCGGTCCGTCAGCGTCGGCTGGCGGAGTTCTGTGACGTCTACTGCGATGAGCGGTTTTACGGGATTTCTGAAGCTCGCTCTATTCTGCGGGCCGCTCGTGGTGCTGGTCTGCGATTGAAGTTACACGCAGATGAATTGAGATCTATTGGTGGTGCAGAACTAGCTGCTGACCTTGAGGCCACGTCAGCCGATCACCTCTCGCGGGTGAGCCGCCAAGGAATGCACAAACTGAAAGAGGCAGGAGTAATGCCAGTGCTTCTTCCAGGGACAGCGTTTACGCTCAACCAAGATTACGCACCGGCACGAAAGATGATCGATATTGGCCTTCCCATAGCTCTGGCAAGTGATTTCAATCCAGGAACTTGTCTTATCTACTCAATGCTTACCATCATCGGTCTTGCTGTGATCAAAATGGGGTTATCAGTGGAAGAGGCTATCACCGCCACCACACTAAACGCTAGCTGTGCTCTAGGATTGGCCGAAGAGATCGGGTCACTGGAGGAAGGGAAATCGGCCGATTTGATGTTCTTGCGGCTTGATTCGTATCGTCAGATTCCGTATTTCTTTGGGCACAACCCAGTTAGTACAGTGATCAAGAAAGGAAGGATCATCTACAAGTCATCATGATAAGGCTTGCTGCTTACGCCAAACTAAACCTATCGCTCTCTATTCTTGGCTTACGTCAAGATGGGTTTCATGAACTTGAGTCGATCGTTCAAACAGTTGATCTTGCTGATACAATCACGATTGAGTTTGTTGCGCGACC
This sequence comes from Candidatus Bipolaricaulota bacterium, assembly GCA_030611415.1. GTDB lineage: Bacteria > Bipolaricaulota > Bipolaricaulia > UBA7950 > UBA9294 > JAUVYF01. The sequence goes on along the minus strand of JAUWPW010000014.1, from coordinate 8,654 downwards.
CCTCACTGTGGAGAACAATCTTGCTATTCCCCGAGAGGAAGATCTTGTCTGGCAGGCGGCAAATCTTGTACTTGCGGAGAAAAAGACGAAGGGAGTAAGAATCGTAGTCGAGAAGAACATTCCTACAGGAGCGGGGCTTGGCGGGGGATCAAGCGACGCTGCTGCGGTTTTGTGGGCGCTTGACCAGTTTATTATACCTTCTATGTCTAAACAGCATTTACTAGAACTTGCTCGGGAACTTGGCTCGGATGTCCCGTTGTTTCTTACGGGTGGATTGATGACTATTTCTGGGAGAGGAGAAAGAATAAGTGCCTTTTCTGAAAAGCGCCCCGAGTTGTTCATCCTTCTTGTTCCACCGATTCATTGTGTAACTTCTGCGGTCTACGCACAATTCGATCGATTTGGTCGAGGTAGGCGAAAGCGCTCAACACAAGCTATCCTGGGACAGAACGAGCTTGAGCAGGCAGCGTTTGAGGTTTATCCCGAGCTTTATCCATATCGGGAAGCGATTGCTTCCGTGGGGGCTGATTTTTTCGGTCTAAGTGGGAGTGGGGCGAGCTATTTCGGTGCATTCGAGAATCCTGTGGCTGCAGAGGCAGCGTACGAAAGGCTGATGTGTTCCTGTCCACAAGCAAGTGTCCATTTATGTTCCGCAACAGGGAGCGGCTATCACGTAGAGGAAGGATGCTGATGCAGATTGCTATTGATGGACCAGCTGCTTCGGGAAAAACCAGTCTCGGCACTGCTCTTGCTCAGCAATTTGGATACTTGTTTGCTGAGACAGGTAAGATGTATCGTGCCGTTGCCCTTGGGCTTGGGGGGGGACTCAAACTTGACGAGCTTGATATTACAATGGATGGGAACAACCACTTCTTGCTGAATGGCGAAGATGTTACGGATCTCCTTCATAACCCAAGACTTGATCAGGCTGCATCCAGGGTAGCAACCCAGCCAGAGGTTCGCAAGAAGCTTGTGTCTTTGCAGCAACAGATTGCGAGAGGTCGTGATATAGTGATGGAAGGAAGAGATATTGGAACAGTTGTTCTTCCGCAAGCGGAGATAAAGATCTTTCTGAAAGCGCGTACATCCAGCCGAGCCAGGAGAAGGATGAACCAGCGAAAAGAGCTCGATTTTAGAACTACTCTAAGAGAGATTGTCACTCGCGATGAGCGGGATTCCACACGTGAAATAGCTCCCTTGAACCCTGCAAGGGATGCAATTATAATCAACACCGATCAAAAGAGCCTTGAGGAAGTTATTTGCGAGGCAACAGACTTAGTAAAGGAGTACTTGGAAGGACATTGCTGCGTTCAGTAGAAGGCTCGATTAAGAATGTGCTGTACGCCATCATATGCCTTATCCTTTGTCTGCCGATAAGGACTCTATTTCGTATGAAGGTTAGAGGGAGGGAGATGGTCGAGGCGGGAAGAGGCTATATAGCTGTTGCGCGACACCGCAGTTATTGGGATATTCCAATCCTTGTTGTTGCTCTTGGTTGGCGCAACCGTGTTCATTTTATCTCTCGAAAAGGCCTCTTACGTAACCTATTCCTAAATCCACTGGTCAAGTTTTTTACTACGGCGATTGACCGAGAACATTTCAGCAAAACAGATTTACGTCGTGTGCTTGCGGCAATGAGCCGTGAGAGAATAATAGGGATTTTCCCAGAGGGTACGACAAGGAAGAGGGTGCGATCTAAGTCGGGGGCGATTCGTTTCGCTAAGCGTGCAAAAAAGGCTTTGCTTCCGGTGAATATCCGAGCAAGTGGTCCTTATCCGCCGCATTATCCGTTTCACTTTCCTCAGATTACTGTTTCGGTTGGTAGGCCTTTTCACGTCTCGGAATTGGAAGTCGAACAAAATGAGGATAGGAGACATCCGGAACGGTACCGAGAATTGAGCGAGCAACTTATGAAGCACGTGGATGCGGCATAAGGGGAGCTAATAAAAGGAGGGAGATAGGCAAAAACTTTCTTCCTAATGCAAGCTGGCCCATAAAAAATCGAGTAGGTGGTTCTAAACATGGATGAAAAGATCAAGATGGAAGATGCTTTCTCAGAAAGCGATGTCAAACTGTACAGTCGAGGGGACACGATAACTGGAACCGTTGTCCAGGTTAATGAAAATGAGGTTCTAGTTGATATAGGGTACAAATCGGAGGGGATTCTCCCTGTGAAAGAACTCTCTCCTTTCCGAGAGGAGAAGAAGGTCGAGGAAGGGGAAGAGATTGAGGTACTTGTTACCTATATTGACGAGGAAAAAGGAACGGTTTACGCTTCAGAGAAGCAGGCCGAGTACGAGAAGAGAATTGACCTCCTGCAAGAGGCGTATAGCGAAGGTAGTATAGTTGAGGGAGAAATAACAAGTGAAGTGAGGAATGCGGGCTATCACGTGAATCTCGATGGAATTCGGGCCTTCCTTCCAGGTTCTCATTTAGGGAAAGATCTCCCGAGTGCCATTGAAGAATTGAAGGACAAGCGACTGCCGTTTAAGATTCTTGAACTCTCTCGTCGTGACAAGAACCTTGTAGTATCGCACCGTGCTTGGCTTGAGGGCGAAGAGAAGAAACGGCAAATGGCCCTGTTCAATTCCTTGGAAGAAGAGCAAGAAATTGAGGGTGTAATTCGTAGCATTGTTGACTTTGGCTTGTTCATTGATATTGGTGGCTTCGAGGGGTTGTGTCACCGCTCTGAGATAGCGTGGAAGAACCTTCCTGTTCCGCCGCCGGAATACAAAGTGGGAGATAGGGTCAAGACCAAGATCATAGGTTTTGACAAAGACAAAGGAAAAATCTCCTTATCCATTAAACGGCTCCGTCCCAATCCATGGGAGGGGATCTCCGAGCGTTATCCAGTAGGTGATCGAGTCAAAGGAGAGGTCGTAAGTGTGACTGATTTTGGTGCCTTTGTTCAATTGGAGCAAGACATCGAGGGCTTGATTCACGTCTCTGAGCTTTCGTGGGGTTACCCAGAGAAGCCAACCGAGGTAGTGGCTGAGGGAGACGAACTAGAGGTAGTAGTCTTGAGCTGCGATGAAGCAGCACACAGAGTCAGTCTTTCTTTGCGACGTACTCAACGTGATCCATGGGAAGACGTGGAAGCAAAGTATCCGCATGGTCAGCGACTGGTTGGTGAAGTTACTAAGATCACGGATTTTGGTGCCTTTGTAAGGCTGGAGGAAGGTATAGAAGGTCTTGTCCACGTCTCTGAACTGGATTGGGGTCACATTAACCATCCACGTGATGTACTCAAAGAAGGAGAAGAGGTTGAGGTCAAGGTTTTACACGTAGACAAGAAGGAACGACGCATTAGCCTCAGCATCAGGGAGTTAAAGGTGGATCCATGGCGGGAGTTCCTACAACAGTTTTCAATAGATGAAATCGTCGAAGGAGAGATTACGGAAATAAAGGACTTTGGCGCTTTCATGCGAATCACTGAGGATGTTGAGGGGCTTATCCATGTTTCGGAAATTACTGACCAGCGAATAACTACCCCTGACGAGATTCTCTCTATCGGAGACAAAACACAAGCTAAGATAATCGGAATCAACGAGGAGAAGAAACAAGTACGTCTCAGCATGCGCCATCTCTTTGAGGATGCTCCATCTCGTCCTCGTAAGCGCTCAAGGAAGAAAGAAAAGAGCGATTTAGCCCTTGCAGAAACTACTGGACATGAGACCTTGAGCATGCGTGATTTGCTAGAGAATGGATCGCTTGACCTTGAGAATGAGGAAAGAGATAGCAAAAGCAAGGAGGAAGGATAGTATGAATAAGGGCGAATTTGTCGGCCAACTGGCTGATTCAACAGGTTTAACCAGGAAGGAAACGCGCAAATTTCTTGACTCGGTCCTCAACCTTATCCAGGATACTCTGATTCGAGCCGAAGAGGTGAAACTTGTTGGATTTGGCAAGTTTGCGGTACGGGCGCGCAAGGCAAGTAGTCGTGTCAATCCACAAACAAAAAGGCCGATTTATGTTCCTTCTAAAGTTGTTCCATTTTTCAGGCCAGGCAAGGGGCTGCGCCGAGGAATAGCGAAAAGCCTGAAAGTAGCGTTAACAGGTGGTGTAGCTAGGAAGTAACAGACGGTTTCTCGAATAGGACACAGGCAATGGCCAGTTTCTTTGTATGAGAGAGGCTGGCCTCAATTTTCCCGGAGATGAGCGGGCAAGTTACTATTGGGCGGCCTGAGGCAGTGTGATCTATTTCAATGGAGTGAAATGGGAGGGGGTGACCAACGGCTTTGACTAGTGCTTCCTTGGCAGCAAAGCGAGCAGCCAGGCGCTCAAAGCTTAAATTGTTGGACGCCGACAAGGCATAGTTAATCTCTCCTTGCGTGAATAGACGGTTGAGAAAGCGTTGACCATAACGCTGCACCATATCCTTTATTCGCTGTACCTCTACAATGTCAATTCCTATCCTGGTCATGCAATCCTGATACGGGCTCGTTCCGCTATAATGATCGATCGTAGTTCATCAACAGCAATGTTGAACGTGTCGTTTAGTACCAAATAGTCAAACGAAGGAAGTGCCTTCATTTCCTGTATTGATAATTCTAGCCGCGCATTAATCTGTGTTTCATTCTCTGTCCCCCTTTCTTGTAAGCGCTCTTTCAAGATGTCGAGAGAAGAGGTGGTGAGGAAGACGTACACTGAGGAGAAGTCGGTCGATTCACGGTTTCTTAGCAGTCTTGCTCCGTTTACATCGATGTTCAAGATAACATCTTTGCCCTGCCCGAAGACCTCCATGACTTGAGGGAAAGAAGTTCCATATCGGTCACCAAGGTAGGTCACGTGCTCAATTAACTCTTTCTGTGCTACTAGGTGGTCAAATTCCTGGCACGAGATGTAGTGGTAGTCCCTGCCGGCTATCTCGCCGACTCGGCGTGTCCGTGTAGTGTAGGAGACCGAGAAAGCTAAACCAGGCAGGATTTGCATCACTCGCTCTATGACAGAATTCTTCCCTGCTCCTGAAGGTCCGCATACGACAAATGCAATCCTGCTACCGATTCCCCTTCGTTGTGTTAGGATTGATCTATTCAACATTTCTCACCTGTTCCCTGAACCGCTCGATCTGTACTTTCATGTCAATAATCAGAGAATTGATCTGCAAATCCTTGGACTTTGAGCCAAGGGTATTTGTCTCTCTTAAGAGTTCTTGGGTGAGAAAATCAAGTTCTTGGCCAACTGGCTCTGTTTTCTTGATAAGTGTATTAACTCGTTCGATGTGTGTTTCTAGTCTGACTACCTCTTCTCGCACCTCACTACGCTCTGCCAGCAGAACGATTTCCGCTTCCAGGCGGTCAGGGTCAATCTCTACGGCGAGTTCATCCACGCGCTGTCGTAACCGAGATCGCAACTCCTCTGTTACCATAGGTAGGCGCTCCTTGATTTGAGTCAACAGTAGGGATAGCTTGTCCATAATTTGCTTGAGTTCGGTGCCCATGTAGCTTCCCTCTTTTTCACGTGCATCCGTTGCGGCACTAATTGCTTCCCTTATAGCTGGTTCGATGACTGGCCACAGTTCTTCATCCGCTTCTTGCAAGGGTTGGAATGCACCGAGTTGAATCAGATCACTGATGGAAGGCGAAGCGGCCAAGGAAAGCGCTTTGCACATCTCTTGTAGCTCAGCAAGGTAATCGCGCAATACTTTGACGTCGAAGAATCTCTTCTTGCGTGAATCGCTCTGCTGTTCGATGTCTACCCAGATATCTAGCTTTCCACGACGGAAAGCATCTTTTAATGCCTTCTCTATGTATACCTGGAGTTGTGGGCGCTCATGTAACGAATGAACCTTCACAGATAGGTAGCGGTTATTAACCGTGCGGATTCTCACGGTAGTGCGCCATTTGCCCTCTATTGTCTCGCCGGTACCAAATCCTGTCATACTCTTAATCATCTATACTCCCGGAAAAGCAGATTGACGCGTAGCCAACCACAGAGCTTCGATCTCCAGTTACATCGCCAGAGGTGCCATAACTTAGGAGGCGGGCGGTGTTTACGTTGAGTTTTTTTGCGATTGTCATCAGAATGATAATTGCTCCTCCTCCACAGATTGAAAGACGCTTTTCCACAAGCAGGTGATAAAACCCTTCGCTATCCAGAGCAAGGATCCGATCGATCGCTTCCTGGTCTAGTTGGGTAGCGATTTTGTGTGGCTGATAGTGAGTGAAGTCGCTACTTGCTATTACTACTCCTTCCTTACCTTGGATCGCTTCTGCGATCTTCTTTCCTGCCTGTACTAACTCGGAAAGAGGAGGCAACATGACACAGATTGGGACAAACGGGATTGTTGATCCAAACAAGAATTGCAGAAAAGGGAGTTGTACCTCAATCGAATGTTCATGAGCAAAAGCTGCGGGCGAGACTTCGACCTCTCCAGAGATGAGTCGGCTAGCAAGGTCACTGGCAATGGGTGTATCCCCCAGTGGAGTGCGCCACACACCACTGGGCATAATGGAAATCGGTGCTCCCATTCCGGTGTGATTTGCTCCAAGGATAATTGCCCATTGTGGCTTGCCGAGGGAGGCAAGATGAGAGTATCCGGTCGCTGCTACTGGGCCGGAGAAAGGATACCCTGCATGTGGGGCAATTAACCCACAAGGAGAGGTTAGGCTACCTTTAGCAATGATTGTTGATTCGCCGAATAGCCGGCAGAGCTCATCGGATAGTGATGCACGATTTCCTGGGTAGAAAGCGCCGGCAACGACTGGCTCGCGAACATGATTCATGGTGTTAGTATTGTAGCGCTAAGGATAAGCTGGTCGCAACAATCTTGACAGGAATCTTCCCATTACTTAACATTGCTTTGTTCTTTGGGAGATCGTCTAATGGTAGGACGACAGGCCCTGGCCCTGTTAGTGGGGGTTCGAATCCTCCTCTCCCAACAGTTGTGAACAGATAGCTGAAGTTTGCGTGAAGGAATTTGAGGAGATCTGGAATACGTTGGAGTTAGAGTAGGGAAACCCAATCTTGGGCACACATATGGGTAGCTATGGTGTGATTAGCCTCGTCACTGGAACAACTTACTCCTTGAGGAATTATGGTATGCGTTCACGGTAATTCCCAACGAGTGGATCTATCAGGCAGTGCGAGGTTGTCACTACACGCTATAGAGAAGTGGGAGATTGCGTAGGACTGCTCTACTCCACGATCAGCGTGATCGCGAAACGCGTTTGTGCGGCAATGAAATCCTAAGAATGAACACGTCCGATCCTACTCCCGTCTACTTTTCTGAAAAAGAAGGGGTCGGGCTCCCGAAGGAACACACGACCCCGCTGGTGTTATTTAATCTCCTATTGAGAATTCAGGCACTCCTTTCTCCCAGACCTCCCAATTGTCAACAATGTAGTTGACAACCGGCGCTCCGGCTAGCCAGGCATTTTCCATGCCGATTTTAAAGGCGCCTGAAGAGCTATCTAAGCTCTCTTGAGTTGTTTGGCCAAGATAGGGCTGGTCAAAGTTGACCACATCCCTTTCGCTCAGGTAACGTTCTAGATAGCCGAAACGTTCCAAAACAAGCGCCGTGGCATGGTCTTCCATTTCCGTAGTGCTGTATATTCCTGCTCCAGAGAGATTGCAGATGTATTGGGCTTCCCAAGACAGACCTGGCCCATGGAAATAGCAATCTCCACACATAGTGGTTCCGATACCCACGAAAGGCGCGTTGCGCGCAGCCATTGCCCTGTAAAGAGAGCGATAATTCTGGGCTGCTTCACAATCAACCAGCTCAACATCTTTGCTTAGGTAATAGGCCCATGCCACAAGGTCTTCGTTCAACTCAAAAGCGTAGGCCTCATACTCCCTACATCCTTCTTCATTTTCAGGACAGTGGAGCTTGCACTTTGGATTTGTCTCTGGATTACAATCCTTCGGCTGAAATGGCGTTCCTTCTTCGGGAGACATCCGATGCCCAAGGTCGTAATCCACTACCCAATCTGCCCAGAAAACCGCGCCTAATGCGCCAACCGAAGGTGGTGTGCCCGAACAACCCGAAGTGATGAAATAGGCCTGGCTAAAGTCAAAGCGTGGGTCCAAAAGGACAGCAGTTACAGAAGCGGCTGCATTACTCTTGCCTACCCCAATGACAGTGCCGCAGACGCCATCGTCATTGTAGAGAACTGGACCATAAGCGCCTGGAACTTCGACTTGATGCTGGTCAAGGTCAAGCCCTTCAACCCAATACTGAAATTCTCCTGGGAAGTCACCCCTATATTGGCCAACCTCAAACATAGCGAAGATCACCACTTTCACAAGGATTACTTCTTCAGCCAACCCTGTAAGACCCAGCGGGCACAGGATGAGAACCAATGCCAACACGCCTATAAACATAACTCTGGTTTTCATTGTCCCTCCTTAGGAACAAACCTTTACTGCGAATGCTACCAAAACATTTCCAGCAACTCCTTGTTAACAATTCTGCTTCATCTATCACCTCCTTTATTACCTCGTTTAGGTAAGAGATGGAGTCGTACTCCCAAGGGAACACGACTCCACTGTATTGACTGCCATACTATTCTGGTTCACCGGGCCATGGGCCAACGATGCCCTTGACCGCCCACTGCATGCTGGTCAGCTCAAACTCGGACATACGCAACCCCTCCGGGACACGCAGGTTCAGCTTACGGTCGTAGATCGGCCCCTGGAATGGGTCAACAACC
>JAUWPW010000016.1 GCA_030611415.1 Candidatus Bipolaricaulota bacterium | reverse complement strand
CGGTTTGGGTGGCTGTGGATGGGATGGTGGACACCTTGTACGTGGCAAAGAAGCGAATACCGAAGTGGGGCATTTTGTGGTACACAAAGGTGGGCTCAAATGCGGCTGTGGAAACTACGGCTGTGCAGAGGCCTACTGCTCAGGAAGCGGAATCGCGAAGAACGTCAGAATCCACTTGGTAAATGAAGGCTTGCCAATGAATGAACCGCTCATGCACCTGGCCAGGGCCGCTGCTAATAGCAAAGGATTGACCTCCATCTCTGAAACTCGATGGCAATTACTCGAGTTTATCGATGCTCCCCTTGTCTTTGAAGCAGCCATATCCGGAGATGGAATCGCTAAAAGGGTTCTTCAAGAAGCGTCCTATTATGGTGGGATTGCTCTGGCAAATATCGCCAACGCGTACGACCCTGATGTTATCAGCTTTGGGGGAAGTATCGCCATAAATCACCCTAAGCTCGTAGAAGAGATGAAGGTAGAGATGGAACAGCACCTCAATGTTAGCTCTCCAAAAGTACAGATCACCCCACTTGGAGACAAGGCGGTGGAGTACGGCGCAATGGTCTTGGCCCAGCAGGCAAGCGCTAATTCAAGCATGGGATGTCAATACTAGCAGACTGTCGAAGTTGTGGCATGGCAATCAGGGGTTGATGACCTAACTGCTCATATGAGCCTGTTCTTGAATAACGCAACTCACTTTTTTGGTGACGTAATGCGAATGTTGACATTCCTTCACTGAAGGTGGTATACTGAAAATTGTCTATCCACTAGGTTTAAGCTATTGGGCTTGGCCACGATACTAGTTTTATAATCGTGTGCCAGCAAGAGAGACACAGAGAACCGATCGGTCGCACCCTGAAGCTCCGGGGAAAGCTACTGAAAATCTGTTTCGGGTTGTGATCGACGGACAAGGAGGGAAAAGCAGTGAAAAGAATCTGGCTACTAAGCTTGGCGTTGGTACTTGTCCTTTCGGTCTTTACGTTGGGACAAGAGATTACGAATCCCGATACGATAGTCCGCATTGAATATGGTACGATCAATACGCTTGACCCTGCCTACTCGTACGATACTTCAAGTGGCGCGGTCATCTTCAATATTATGGAGAACTTGATTATGTGGCCTGCCGGTGTAGTCGATGCCGATGAGACCGATCTTAGCTACTCGCTTGCAACGGCTGACCTTCTCCCGATGCTGGCGACGGTTACCCCTTTGGTCGATAACGGGCTGATTGTGACGTATCCAGACGGGTCGATCACCTATCAGTTCCCGATCCGCAAAGGCGTAAAGTTCCACGAGGGTGGAAGCCTTACTCCTGAGGATGTGGAATACACGTTTGAGCGAGGGATGTTGCAGGATCGCGATGGTGGTCCGCAGTGGATGCTCATCGAGCCGCTTTCCGGATCCAAGTATGGGCGACTCTATCAGTGGGTGAATGACGTTCTTGGTATTGATACCGAGAAAGGCACACTGATCGAGGATCTGACCCCTGAGCAGCAGACTAAGTTCTATAACGAGGCGATCGATCCGTTGGTGGAGGTCACTACGACAGGTGATGTTGTCTTCCACCTGGCTGCACCCTATCCACCGTTCCTTACCATTCTGGCTCACGCGGGAAACTGGGGAGCGATTTTGGATAAAGAGTGGGTCATCGAGCAGGGTGGCTGGGATGGTGCAGCTGATGACTGGGCCGCTTGGTACAACCCGGGCGGGGGTCAGGCTGCTGAAGCCTCGGAGCTGTATGATGTCATTAACGGTACCGGTCCGTACATGCTGGATCACTGGGACCCTGGTGTTGACGTGGTCTACGAGCGGTTCGATGGTTACTGGCGTGAGCCGGCAGCGATCAAGACCGTGGTTAATAAGAAGATTCAAGAATGGTCGGCCCGTCTGTTACTCTTCGGCCGTGGCGATGCCGACATCTGCTCGGTCGACCCGCAGTACCTGATGCAGGTGATGGGGCAGCCTGGGATCGTCACGACCTTGAACCTGCCTACATTAGGGTTGAACCCGGCGGGGTTCTTCACATCCGATCTGAATCTGCAAGGTAACGATCTGGTTGGCTCGGGGAAGTGGGCTGAGGATGGCATTCCGTCTGAGTTCTTCAACGATCTCCACCTGCGAAAGGCGTTCGCCTATTCCTTTGAGTACCAAACCTACATTGATGAGGTTCTCGGCCTAGCCGGCGGCTACCGCACTCATGGCCCGGTTCCTAAGGCCTTTGGCTGGGCGTACGATGATGATCCAGCTATCTACTACAACTTCGACATAGAGAAGGCCACCGCGGAGATGAAGCTGGCCTGGGACGGCAAAGTTTGGGATAGTGGCTTCACGTTCACCCTTCTTTACAACGAGGGGAACCAGGGACGAAAGGTCATCGCCGAGATCCTCGAAAAGAACATCGAATCGATGAACCCCAAGTTCCACATCGATGTGCGTGGTGTACCGTGGGCGAGCTATTTAGACCGTATGGTCACAGAGCAGATGCCACTGTTCGTGATCGGGTGGCTGGCTGACTTCCCGGATCCCCACAACTTCGTGATCCCGTTTGCTAGCTCCACCGGCACCTTCTCTGGCTGGCAGGGTAAAACGCTCGTTGCGATGTTCGCGGAGAAGTACGATCCGCTGATCTCTGCAGCAATGGCGACCAGTGTTCAGGCGGAGCGCGCCGTGATCTACAAGCAAATCGAGCACATATCATACGATGACTGCTACGACCTCTGGTTGCCGCAGGTGAACGGTTACCGGGTCCAGCGCGACTGGGTGCAAGGGTATGCGTTTAACCCAATCTTCCCAGATGTGTACTACTACTCGGTGTACAAGGCGTACGAATAAAGCGCGTAGTTAAAACCAATTTGGGGTAGGGCGTATATTTCCCTACCCCAATTCTTGATGAAGGACTATATGTAAATGCTTGCCTACATCATAAGGCGCCTTTTGATGCTCCCAGTGGTGGTGCTCGGTTGCATCATCTTGGTCTTTGCAGTGATGCAGCTACTAAGCCCATACGAGCGGCTGTCGATCTACTGCAGCAATCCAGCTGAGCTTAAAAATATTGATTTTGACGTTCTAATCGAGCGCTACGGGTTGAACGATCCGATCTACAGCCAATTTGCCGACTGGTTCTGGAACGTGATGCATGGTGAGCTGGGGTGGTCGCAGTCGGCAGCGCGGCCGGTGATGGGCGCATTTATGCGATTTATGCCTGTATCGGCGGAACTTGCTTTGTGGTCTGCTCTTCCGATCATACTGGGAGGCATCTGGTTAGGGTCCCTTTCCGCGGTGAAGCACAACAAGCCGATCGATCACATCACGCGCATCTTTGCCATCACTGGCTGGTCTCTTCCCACCTTTGTCGCAGGGTTGTTAGGCCTGTTCCTCTTCTATGGGATCCTGGGATGGTTTCCCCCGGGGCAGCTTGGGCTGGGAGCCTCTGCGATCGTGCGATCGAGCCAATTTGTCAACTACACGGGCATCATCACGTTGGATGCGGTTCTAAATTGGAACTGGTATGTGTTCGGTGATGCATTGCGCCACCTGGTTCTGCCCGTGTTTACACTCGCCTATGTGTCATGGGCGTTGCTTCTGCGGGTGACGCGCGCCAGCATGCTTGAGACCCTGCGGCAGGACTATGTGACCACTGCGCGGGCCAAGGGGCTGGAAGAGAAAGTAGTCATCAAAAAACACGCACGGCGAAATGCTCTCATTCCAACGATCACCATTGCTGGAGTGACGGTGGCGTTTCTGTTCAACGGGTTGGTGATCACGGAGACGATCTTTGATTTTCATGGGCTGGGGCGATGGGCGGCGCGAGCGGCGCAGACCTTCGATCTACCGGCTCTGCTTGGTTATCTCTTGTTTAACGGGGTACTGATCGTGTTTGCCAATCTGATCGTTGATGTAATGTACGCCTATATCGATCCGCGGGTAAGGCTGGAATGACAACGTTCTTAAAACTGATCAAGAATCCACTGGGATTGATCGGGCTGGTGCTTCTAGTGTTCTTCATTGTAATTGGGATACTGGCACCTGTGTTAGCGCCCCCGGCGTGGGAGAACGAACCCTACAGAATCCCCCGTGATGGCTACTCATCCGTGCCCAAGCCACCCAGTCCGGAGCACCCGTTCGGGACAGCAGAAGGGCAGTATGATATCTACTACGGGATTGTGTGGGGCACACGGACTGCGTGGACGGTATCCCTGATCGTGGTGGGCATTTCTGCACTGGTCGGCATAGTGATAGGATCGGTCGCTGCTTTTTATGGTGGAGTACTAGATGAAGTATTAATGCGGATTACAGACATCTTCTATGCCTTTCCGTTCCTGGTTGGGGCGATGGTGCTCACCACCATCTTGGGGCGAGGATTGACGAATGTCATGGTTGCCCTGGTGGTCCTGGGCTGGATGGGGTATGCCCGTCTAATACGAGGTGACATCCTGCAGATTCGCGAAGCCGACTACGTACAGGCTGCCCGTGCTGCCGGTGCGAACTCCCTGCGCCTTATCTTGCGCCACATATTGCCCAACGCGATCTGGCCTGTTGTGGTCCAAGGGACGATGAGCATGGGATCGATCGTGATCACCGCTGCTGCCTTAAGCTTCCTCGGGGTGGGAGCCCCACTGGGCTATGCCGATTGGGGGCAACTGATTAGCTATGCGCGCAACTGGATCCTTGGCTTGTACGGGAATCCCCTTGCTTACTGGTATGTGGTGATCTACCCCAGTATCGCCATTACATTGTTCTGCCTTAGCTGGAACCTGGTTGGCGATGCACTGCGCGATATACTTGATCCGCGGCTCCGCGGATCAAGGTAAAAAATCAACCTACCAGGGGAATGAGGCACTCCGGAATCTCAGCGCCTGGATCTTTCGTAATTGGGGATCAATCTCCCAAACAGCAATTTGTCGCTTGAAGCCAGGATCTGTTCCACCGATGAGATAGAGCTTGCCCATTGCCTTAACAGCTGCGCGGTCTGCGGCTGGCTCAGGAAGCGATTCAATGATTCTTGCTGTAAGGTCTTGAGAGATGAGGTCCACTTGGACAATTTCGCTGGTGAGCCTTCCCCTCCAGCCACCCAACAAGAAGAGGTTCTTACCGAGAACCTTGGCCGCTCCTCGCGCTTGCGGGAAAGGGAGACCGCCAATTCTTATAACCCTGCCAGTTGTTGGATCGATTTCCATCACGTTGTCTGATAGATTTCCCTGGCTATCTTCTCCTCCTAGAACATAAACACGATCATCTTCAGCAGTCACGGCAAGAAATTCCATTGCGGTAGGAAGATGACCTGTTACATGTACATCACCTGTCAGGGGATTGATCTCCACAATTTCATCAAGACATTGCTTTCCATCCCATCCCCCAATGTAGTAAAGCTTTCCCAAAACCGCTACAGCCCCACCGTAAACCCTTGGCGAAGGAAGTGTAGCGACAATATTCACATTCTTTGTGTATGGATCAACCTCTATCACTTGGTCATAGTATCCTTTGCTCCCTTGGCCGCCAAGAACATATACTCTGCCATTCAAGGCAGCCGCAGCAAAACAGCACCCAGGAGCAGGTAGAGAAGCAATCACGCGAAGCCTACGGGAAGTGAGATTGATTTCCAGGACATCATCAAGGAGGCCAGAGCGCTTGTCTTGCCCTCCCAGCACGTAGACTTTCTCGTCAATTGCTGCGGCAGCTATCCAATCCCGCGCCGTCCAAGGATGATTGATCACGGTGCGGCCAAAATACATGATCACTACAATTACTGTAGCAAAGAATGCCCAATAGAGAATAAGTGGAGCATTTCGGATCTGTCCTAATCCCTTAAACATGACTCCTGCTTCCCAGCAATTTCCCCCCCCCGAAAAAACTAGTGATGAAATAGCTTTGGCACTGCTAGTTGGTCCACAAAAAGTGCTGCGTCAATGGTTGCCAAGGCTCCATCGATAGATAACAATCACAAGTACGATAATCTCCTGAAACTGGGCGTACCGCGTGGTGGATGGCGGTCTATCCAGGTTTATCCATCCTCGTTACCGTCTTCGGATTCAACATCCTAGGCGATAGCCTTCGTGACGTACTCGACCCACGACTCAAGTAGAGCAAATACGAATTGAGTAGATCCCTAAACGGTTAGCTCCGAAGATATCGGTGAAGACACGATCTCCTACCATTATTGCTTCCTTGGGCGAAGCGTCTAGTTTGTCCAACAGCAAGAGGAAGCCGCTCCTCGCAGGTTTGCCAGCTCGATGGACCAAGGGATAATCTTCTGCGAGATGTTCAATTGACTGATTGTTACCAATATGCCGCCGATTCGTTAGTATTCCAACGTGAAATCCCATACCCTTTAGAGAACCTAGAAGGGTAAAAACCTGTGCTTCAAGCTGAGTCGACTTTCGGGGGCCAAGGGTATTATCAAGATCAAATATGATTGCCCGTTTTCCACTACGTAGTAAACGCTCGTAATCAATCTGGAAGATCGAGGATACAACTTCATGTGGCTTTAGAATCTTCATTCGCTTGTTCCTCCAACACCTCGCCTATCATTGTACCCGATTGCCGCAGGCGCTTCGTAAGAAACAAAAACTCATCCTTCATACCAGGAGAAACGTATACCTTAAAATACGCCTTTCCATTACGCACGCGGTAATCGCGTCTTACGTTTGCCATGCCATCGTACGCACTTAGAATGGCGTCAATGAAATGAACCTCGCATTCGTTTGTGTTTACCCAAAATACCGTTGCATCTTGGTTCATGGGAATCATCTAAGGCACGCCTGTGACAGCACTGCGATTGACTTCCGAAGCGCAAGCTCCAGATCAATGCCTTTTTTCCAACTTACAGCAAGGGCTGCGGGGTCATTCGCGTCGATGGCTGCAATTGCTTCGTGCGCTTCCTCAATAAGGTATGGGCGCAGAGAACGATGATTCTGGGCACGATCCCAAGGACAACCATCCTCTGCTCGCAAACGTTCAACTAATTTCGTCAACTGCTCAAAAGTACTACGGCTCATTGTTGAGTGTCGTTTGGTGTTTGCGGTGAAGCGCTTGGCGCGACACTATTGGAAGAAGTCTGTACCTTATCCACAGATGGAGTCACGATACTAGAAGGCGTCTGCACTGTGTCTTCGGAAATCGATGGCTCTGGTAATTCACCGCCAGCTTGTAGCAAGAGCGCTGCTACATCCTCCGCATGATAAGAGCGATCTATGCTTATGATCTGTTCTAGCTTTTCTCTAGCGTCCCGCAGATTCCCCTGGACAAGGTAGATTTGCGCTAGCTTAAGCAGGGAGTCAAGTCCTGAAACTGAAAGCGGCTTACCCTGACCAACCTGGGTTTGGTCAATCTCGATGATTTTGTTGTAGATACTTATTTTGGCTGAGCCATTAGCCGCGTAATCGATCGCTTTCTTCAGATAGTCGATGGCTGTATCGTACTCGGTTCGCCATTTGTATGCCTCTGCAATTTTCTCATATGCTTCAACCAAATCCGGACTAGCTTCGATAATTGCTGCATATTGCTTAATTACTGCACTCCACATATATTGGTCTGCATAAATATCGGCAAGCTTGAAGCGCATCGTAATGTCATCAGGATCATACTTGACGATCTCTTCCCCTACCCTCTGTTTTAGGGTGTTGTCAAAGCTACGTGAAAATGCAGTCTGATATTCCTCAATTGCTCCTTTTGTATCTCCCTGCCGCATGAGAAGATCTCCCATGCCTTCATATGCTTCAGCTTTGTATGGAGAACGAACTACTGCGTCGTGAAATGCCCGTTTCGCTTGGTCGAATTCGCCTATTGCAAGCTCCGCTCTCCCTAGCTTGATGTAAAGATCTGCTGAGCCGCTACTAGTAAGCGCTTTCTCATATTGCTTTGTTGCAGTTTCGTGATAAGCGCTGATCGTATCGGGAAGCTGCCGCAACTGAGTCTCTTCTTCCGGTGTACGCTCAGGCTTCTCCTCGAGCGCGTCACGCTCATTGATTGCCAGAATCATTCTTGCATATGCAAGATCTCCCAGCCCTATGCTTAGAGCAAGGTTATCTGGATCGATGTCTTCAATTGCTACAAGCTGCTTTTCAGCCTCATCAAGTTGCTGAAGAGCAAGGTAAGCACTAGAGAGCTTAGTCATTACGGCCAGGTCCTTTGGCTGAAGTCCCAGTGCTTCTTGATACTGCTCAGCAGCTCTGCGGTAATTCTTATTGTCCATGGCTACATCCCCTGAACCTATGTACGCCGGGATATAGCCAGGGTCTTTGGTGATCGCTTCCTCGAATCGCATGTCAGCACTGATGGGATTTCCCTGTTCTACAAGAAGCTTGCCATAGCGGTAAATTGCCCTCACATTATCTGGGTCAAGTGCAAGAATCCGATCTAGCAAGCCTTTATCGGGTTCTACGTGTTGCAAGGTCTCTAGGTAGAGGGACAGTGCTTTTTGTTTGTAGCTATCGATTTGCTGACTCAGCTCCTCGATTTGTTCTATTTCTTCTTCAGTTTTCTCCTCTTTCTTTTCAAGATCGGCTTTCTTACCGGCAACTGTCACCATCTTGGACTCGTAAATGCGGCCAATGTAGTAAGGGAGGTATGAATCACCCGACAAACCCTGCTCTTTTATTCGTTCAAGCTCAGCTAACCCAAGTTCAGTATCTTCCTGTTGCTGCAGGTAAGCATTTACTAACGGAAGGTTGATCTTTATGTCAGCTTGCGATAGTGTCTCTTGGTACCAATCGTTGAATCGTTCGCTCGAAATCCTCGCAATGTAATCATCACGGACTTGGTCTTTTACTTCTTCCAATGTAGGTTTATTAGTTGCTTTGCGGTCAACAAGCTGAATGATATGGTAACCAAAATCGGTCTTCACTGGCTTACTGATTTCTCCTTTTTCCAACGCAAAGGCCGCTTCTTCAAACTCAGCAACCATCTTCCCGCGCGCGAACCAACCGAGATCACCACCTTCATCTGCCGTACCCGTATCAGTTGAGTATTCCTTAGCTAGTTCAGCAAAGCTCTCCCTTGCGGTCAATTTCCCCAGTATTTCGTCTGCTGTTTCTTCATCCTGGACTAGGATGTGTGACGCACGGATCTCTTCCTCCGTTTCATAGGTCGAAATATTGTCCTCGAAGTAAGAGCGAAGTTCCTCTTCTGTTGGTTCCATACTACCAACAACACGTTCACGCAAAGCCTCATTGCGCAACTGATCCCCTATACTATTTCGGAATGCCGCCTTATACTCATCGAGGGTTTTCCCTTGGTTTTGCAGGATGGAAGCGAGCTGGTCTTCGCTGATATCGTATCTTTCAAGAAGAGAATTGTATTCGGAGGTATACTGTGAATCTATCTTTGCCTTGGAAATCTTAATGCTATGGTGCTCCACCCCTTGATCTAACAGAACCTTGCGGATCAAATTCTGCATTGCAGAAGCCTGCACTTGAATGTGAAGCAACTCGCCACTTGCACCTGCCAGAATCGCGCTTATGTCTTGGCCCATCTGTTTGTAGTACTCTTCATATTGATTGAATAGGTCTGTTGAAGCCTGCTCGAATGCCGTACTGGAGATCGCCGTTCCGTTTACTGTAGCAGGTACCTGCGCTTCGTAGTCCCCAGGAGACGCGCTTTTCGTTCCTCCAAAGCGTTGCAGAGAGTAAAGAGCTACACTTCCTACAAAAAAAGCTACGACAATAGCCCAGATAATCACTTTTCGGTACCGCGCAAAGAAACGTTCCATTCCTAAGTCACTCCTTCAAATAGGGATCAAAATCCACTAATACTACCTAGATTCGAGCAGATGAACAAGGACACGTATCTGCCAGACTGCTAGCATCACTTCATAGAGAGGAGGTGATTAATCTCTGCAGTGGGTAACGCGGGCGAATCTCAAAACAGATTGCAGTTCTCTCTTCTTCCTCTACAAGAACAGTATGGAAAGCGGGCATGAAGTAGAGATCCACTCCACTTGGAGCCATGTATCCACGGGCAATGGCAATAGCTTTCACAGCCTGGTTTACTGCACGTGGACCAATGACTTGGAGTTGCACTTCCCCATACTGGCGGATGCTATTGGCAATGGCTCCCGCGCTTGCCTTGGGATTAGATTTGGATGACAGTCTTAGCATCTCCATCCTTCCTCCTCTAGCATATCCTTATCTGGCGTTCTCTGTAAACTGCGTCTGACGGATTACATTAACCTTGATTTCTCCGGGATAATTCAGCTCCTCTTCAATGGTCCGAGCAATATCGTAGGCAAGTTTTGCCGCTACTTCGTCACTTGCTCGTTCTGGCTGTACCATTATTCTCACTTGGCGGCCGGCTTGCAGTGCATAAGCTGCTTGTACGGCAGGAAATGATTGGCAGATTCTCTCCAGTTCGTGCAACCGTTCAATATAACGATCAAACGTCTCTCGCCTGGCTCCTGGTCGTGCTGCCGACAGAGTATCCGCTGCCTGAATTATGACATCAAGGATCCCATTGATTTCGATATCCTCATGGTGGGCTGCGATAGCATGCACTACTTCCTTGCTTTCACCATAACGACGGGCAAGATCGGCACCTATTAGAGCGTGTGGCCCATCTACATCGTGATCAACTGCTTTTCCTATATCGTGCAGGAGACCAGCTCGTTTAGCGCTTGACGCATCAAGCCCTAGTTCATCGGCAATCATCTTCGCAATCCAACTCACTTCCAAAGAATGGGACAGTTGATTCTGACCATAGCTTGTTCGATACCGCAGCCTTCCAAGCAACGCGGCTAGCTCGGGATGCAGGTCAATACCTAAATCGAATGCTGCTTTCTTCCCCTCGTCTTGGACGTGTTCAGCTAGCTGCGCTTTGGCTCGCTGCACCTTCTCTTCAATCTGTGCAGGATGAATACGTCCATCCTCAATCAAGCGCACAAGTGCAATTCTTGCCGTCTCGCGCCTTAGCGGATGGAAGCTTGACAGAATTACCATTTCAGGGGTATCATCTATCAGTAGTTCCACTCCGGTCAGTGCCTCAAAAGTCTTTATGTTCCGTCCTTCACGACCAATAATCCTTCCTTTGAAGTCTTCAGAAGGAAGTGGAACGGAACGAACTGCATTCTCCTCAATGTATTCAGCCGCATAACGCTGAACAGCAGTGGCAATGATCTTTGCCGCTCGTTGCTTAGCTTCTTCTTTGCTCCTTTGCTCAATTTCCTTCACTTTGAGGGAAAAAAAACGCTGTGATTCAGCTTCAACGAGCTTCAGTAGATGTGCCCGTGCCTTCTCCTGGTTCCAATTAGCAACTGTCTCTAGCTGTGCCTTTTCTTCTGAAAGTAGTTTAGCCCCAACCTTCTTCAATTGCTCTAATTCTTCCTCGTCTTGCCGCAAGGAATCTTCTATCTTTTCAAGATAATTTGACTTTTTTCCGAGGCGGTCTTCCTTTCGCAAGATACGCTCCTCCATCCGAACTAGTTCTTCATCTCGTCTTTTCGCTCGTGCCTCCTGTTTCTCTCGCAACTCCTGGATCCTTTGCCGTGCTTCAAGCAATTTCTCATTCTTCAGCTGTTCCGCTTCTTCCTGTGCTGCGGCAAGCAGTTTCTCTACTCGCTTACCTCGATTGATACTTCCAATCATGTACCCTATGGCAATTGCAGCAATCAAAGCCATTGTGCTACCGATATATCCAATAAGCATTAGTTGTCACTTCCTTTTCCCATAGAAGTAGATGCGCTTTACCTCGCTGGTATTATAACCGGTTCGCTCGATCCGCGTGCAAAGCTGCCGGAAGAAAGAGAAGGCTGAAGACTAGGCTAGAGCCGATACCAATAAGTGCTGAGATACCAAGAAATCGCAATCCCGGGGTGCGTGCCAGAAACAAGCTCGCAAACACAAGCATAGTTGTGAGGGAAGTAACGATAACGGCGACTGCCGTTTGTGTTTCTGCGCGCTCGATTGCACCCTTTGGTTGAATCGAACGCTCCTCTAAGTAACGGTGAAGAATATGAATTCCATTATCGATACCGATACCAATCAGAAGTGGTGACACAGCGATATTGATGAAATTGAACTTGATCCCCAGTAGTCTCATTCCACCAAGCATACAGATGTACCCCAGAATAAGAGGTGTGCTGGCAAGAAAAGCACGTATTATCCCGCCGGTACTGCGCCACAAAACGACGGCAATTAGTAGAGCCGCCAGAAGTGTTGATCGCCAAAAATCGCTTTTCATATATTTCTCGAGTGCAATTCCCAGTTTGGGCATACCGAAGTAGTGACTCGAGAGAGAAGAAGCAAAGGTGTCAAATTCCTCCAGGTTATCACCCTCATAGAGCGCTTCACTCATCCTGGCGTAGAGAATATACTCACCGTCAGGTGTCAGGTACCGAGCCCGGAGCCCTTCTGGCAACTCAGCCAGTATGTCTCGTAGGAGGGTTTCCACGGGAGGAAGTTCGCGAAGTTGCCTCAGGTTTGCATCGAGTTTGCGTAGTACCTCGTTCAGTGCGCAGATTTCATCTTGCGTTTTCTCGATATCGAGTTGTGCAAGTTCGTTTTGTATTTGTCTTAGTTGGGTTTGGATTTCCCTGCTAGCAAGGGTAATATTTTCCATGCCATTCAGCGTAGCCGCATACTGTATGAATCCAAATTTCGCGAGTAATGTACGCACTTGGATAAGAGAGGCAGCACGATTTTCCAGATTACGATCCAAAAAGTCGAGTTGGTTGAGATAAGTGTCAAGGTCCAAATTGCTTAGGATATCTTGCTGCTCAGAGAGATTGGGAGGAAGGAGCCCTTTAGCTGAATCTATTCCCAGCACAAGATCATTGTGGCTTAGGTTATCGAGCAGCTTTGTCAGTTCTTTCTCTGATGAGGCAAGAAACGTGAAGTAATTGCCGATCTTTGTGTTATCAGCAACAAAGTTCTCCATGATCTCGTTCTGGACCCTCTGGCTCTCTGTGTCCGGGATAAGGTCTGAACTTGAGAATTGAAATGAGGTGTGAGCTGCTTGAAAGGCCATGAAAAGAGCAAGGATAATGGTAGCAACGAAGACAACACGCCATTTTCCCGTCAAAGCGCGAAAAAAAGGACCCAGAAATCGGGAGTAATCAACCGCATGTTCACGATACTGCAAGCGAAGAATGAAGTGCGATAGAGTAAGAAGACTAGGAAGAACAAAAAGTGTACACACAAAAGCAATAACAACCCCCATACTGGTGATTGCCCCCATCTCAAACATCGCACGTGATCGCGAAAACAAGAGACAGAGAAAAACTAGGGCAGTTGTAGCCGCAGCCCAAAAGGACGCGCTTCCTTTGCGTAGGATAGCTGTATGAAGTGCTGAATCGAAGGGTTCACCTTTTCTCCGCTCTTCCGCATAACGCGAGAAGAAGTGAATTCCATAGTCAATCCCCAACCCGAGAATGAGTGCGGGAAGGAATATTGTAATTAGATTAAATCCACCCATCGCGAATTTGGCCCATGCCATTGTAAGTATCAAACCAATAATGAGAGGAATAACGGTAATAATCGTGTAGAAGAGCGACCCAAAAGCAAGAAAGAGAATAACAAATACCCCTACGGAAGAGATTATAGTTGTCCATTGCATATCCCTATTCACCATTGCGTTAGCAGAAGCCGTGAATGCATATGTGCCAGTAACTCCCACCTTGACGCCTAGTTGCTCTAGATCGATTCGTCCAAGTTCCTCGCTCAAGGTTCGCATTACCTGGGTGCAGTAATGAGTACCCCGTTGAGAAGGGAACCGTGGTTGCACAGTCATTAACAGCATCCTGCCATCACGAGAGATGAAGGCCTGGGGGGGACGTTCGACTTTTGTCTTAGGAACAGCAAAGATCTCAGCCAAGCTTTCGACTGCATCTATGATGGTTGGAAAATTCTCGATTCCATCAAGGGATTCCAGGATGGTTTGATTGAGTCTTATCATCTCTTGCAACTCTTCTTCAACAGCACCAATGTTGATGGTATAAGCTGTCTGTGAATCAGTACCGTACAAGGTCTCTTCAAGACTCTTATTGATGTTTTCGTAAAGGTAGCTAGGATCAGCGGAAGGAAGAAGTGAAAGCTTCTCCGTAGCAATTGTTTGCCGGGCAAGGGAAACGCTTGCCTCAATGCGAGAAAGCTTATCGCTATCTAGTGTGTAAAGGAGAAGATATTGGTCAGGGATTTTTGTTGAGAGTTCTATGAGATAGGTTACTTGAGTGAATTCTGGATTCATACGTAGCTGTCTTGCTATTGTGGCTGCTGCGTTAGTTAGCAGATCCTCTCTTGCTAACACAAGCTTTTCATCTGGCTCCAGGGCAGTCAGCAGGAGAGTAATGTAGTCACTCTGAGCAAGGTATTTCTCGTATTCACGATAGTCATTGATTAGTGGATCATCTTCCGGAAGTAGAGCAAGATAGGAAGTACGGATTGGCAGCTCGCGAATATAGTAACCAGCAACACCCGTAAGAAGCAAAACAAGGAGAAGAACTAACCAGGAGTGGTAACGGGTGATACCAAAGACAACTTCGAAGATCCTCTTCGTGATTGGATTCATCGTAATGACATATTAGAGTAGTCGATTACTTGCTTTCCTCGCTAGGACTCGAGACAGTAACTGCGTAACCGACCAGTTTAGCAGTCAAGCGAACGTTCTGTCCTCCCTTCCCAATAGCGAGTGATAGTTCGTCGTCTGGGATGAGCACCTTGGCTTTGCGTGTCTCCTCATCCAGTTCAACTGAGAGAACCGAAGCCGGTTCCAGGCTGTTTCGTAGGAGTTGTCCAATGTTGTCCGACCATCGAATAAGATCGATCTTTTCACCGTTTAGTTCTCTAGTGACAACTCTGATCCGTGTTCCACCTGCTCCTACACAAGTTCCTATCGGATCTACATTTGGATCAAGTGACTCAATGGCAACCTTACTACGACGACCGGCTTCGCGAGCAATCTTGCGAACAACTAGTGTTCCATCCTCTATTTCGGGAACCTCCAGACGAAGGAGTTGGTGAACAAATTCTGGATGAGCGCGTGAGATTAACACACGTGGGTCCCCGTGTGTCTTTTCTACGCTTACTAAATAGGCGCGTAGTCTCTCACCGGCATGATAGCGCTCGCCTGGTATTCGCTCACTATTCGGAAGAACTGCTTCGGCTTCCCCTAAGTTCACCCATACATTCTTCCCTTCGAATCGGTGAATTGAACCACCGATAATCTCTCCAATGCGATGGCTGTACAATTCGAAGATGATTTCTCTTCGCTTCAAGGTGACTTCCTGTCGAATTGTCTCTTCTGCCTTTTTAGTAGCAATACGTCCAAACTTTGCCAGGTCGATCTTCTTGCCATTGATAAGGATATCCCCAGAGTGTTGATCGATTTCTACTTCCACATCTACTTCCGTGTTGTATTGTTCTTTGTAGGCCACAGCAAGACCCCGGCGAATCGCCTCATACAAGTCTTCACGGACGATTCCTTTGGCTTTGGCCATTTCTTCGAGCGCATCGATAAACTCAACATTCATCAGCTAATCCCTTTCACGTTCTACATGATGAAAGCTAGAGGCCTTTCGCAGAAACTCCTACAATCATGCTCTCCAAGCTTTCTTCCATTCCCTACACAACGCTTGTATTATACGGTAGCGTAGAGATCTAGACAAACTCAGGAGGGACCATGAAACAGATTACGTTAACTGTAAGCGCGGAACAGGTTGGTCTCCGTCTTGATCGCTATCTAGCAACTAGACTAAGCAGTGTCTCTCGCACTCAGATTCAGCATGCAATTCGTTCTGGAGCTGCTACTATCAATGGAAAGGCAGTCACTCGGCCTTCATATCATCTCCGAACAGGTGAGCAAATCGTCTGGAAAACCTGTTCCAGGAAAAACCCTAGTCCGCCCTCTGTGCACATACCAATCATCTACGAAGATATAGACATCGTAGTGGTAAACAAGCCTACTGGTTTAACGGTACATCCCGGAGCAGGTACGAACAAGACTACACTTGTGCAGGCACTCCTTGTCGATCGAGAGCTCCCATCGGAGGGTGACCAAGATCGCCCAGGGATTGTGCATCGATTGGATAAGGATACCAGTGGGACGATTGTTGTAGCAAAGACAGCCTCTGCTCTTGAATCCCTGCAAGAGCAGTTTGCGACAAGGAAGGTCAAGAAGGTTTACCTGGCCAGCGTAAGAGGAGTGATTAGCGAAGCCAAGGGATTGATTGATGCACCAATTGGGCGCGATCTGGCTCATCCAACAAGAATGACAATCAGGCCACAGGGACGCGCAGCACAAACCGAATTCCACGTGCTCAAACGGACAGAGGATTCAACCCTCATCATGATTCTTCTACACACCGGGCGCACACATCAGATACGGGTACATCTTGACTACATTGGACACCCGATTATTGGCGATGTAGTGTATGGAAAACCAGCAGAGCGCCTATTGCTACACGCCTGGAAGATTGAGTTCACTCATCCTGCAAGTGGGAAGCGGGTTCGCTTTGAGTCGCCGATTCCGCCACAGTTCCCAGATTATCAGTATTCTGAACTGCCTTGGCCTGTATCACGACTCGCAGATAATCAAGGGCAGCGAGATAGCTAGCACCGATCGCTATATAGAGAACCTCCATTCTGCCAGGAAAACGCAGAAGAAGAAGGACCATGCTCGCGAAGAAAAGAACCGCAGCAGCTTTCCCTGGGATACGAGCCTCTTGGATGATGCCACCACGCCAGTGAACGATTATCCCACCAACGACAAGTCCTACCTCTGGAATAAGAAACAGTATAAGGGCAATTGATGGAATCTCGTTACGAATGGCAAGTGACGCAAGAAGTGCAACATAGAGGGCCTTATCAGCAAGTGGATCAAGTACCTTTCCCGATGCCGTAATCTCTCCTCGGGATCGTGCTACCATTCCATCGAGAACATCTCCTGCGCAAGCAACGAGAAAAAGTGCCAGTACTACTTCTCGCTGACCCAAGAAAAGAAAGCAAATAACTGGCGCGATAAGCACCGCGCGTGCAGCTGTAATCTTGTTAGCAAGAGACACAATAGTGTCAGTTTAACACCTTCATGACTGCCAGACAAGCTTTTCTTGAACACACACAGTGAGACTCGGTACAATAACTCATCTACAAGTTAAGGAGAGATAGGATGAAGAAACGAGTGTTAATCATGGGTGCTGCAGGGCGAGACTTTCATAATTTCAATGTTCACTTTCGTGATAACCCCAATTATCAGGTAGTTGCATTTACAGCGACGCAAATCCCCGATATCGAAGGGCGAGCGTATCCTCCAGAACTTGCGGGGAACCTATATCCACAAGGGATTCCTATTGTATCAGAGAACGAATTAACCACTCTAATCAAAGAAAAAGCCATTGATCTCGTTGTGTTTGCCTATAGCGATGTCTCTAATCAGTATGTAATGGAACGATCAGCTCTGGTCAATGCTGCTGGTGCTGATTTTGTCCTCTTGGGAACTAAATCAACCATGATCAAGTCACAAAAACCACTTATCTCAATTACCGCTGTCCGCACCGGATCGGGTAAGAGTCAGACAGCAAGACGGATATGCAACATTCTTAAGAACAAAGGGAAAAAGCTTGCCGTGATTCGCCACCCTATGCCATATGGAAACCTAGCCGAGCAAGAGTGGCAGCGATTTGGGACCTATGAAGACTTGGACCGCCACAAGTGTACAATTGAAGAACGAGAGGAATACGAACCTCACATTGACAATGGGACAGTTGTCTATGCTGGAGTAGATTACGGAAAGATCCTGCGTAAGGCAGAAGAAGAAGCGGATATCATCATTTGGGACGGTGGAAATAACGACTTCTCTTTCTATCAACCCGATCTCTCTATCGTTGTACTTGACCCACATCGCGCAGGTCATGAACTTCTCTACTATCCAAGCGGCGTGAATTTGCGTACTGCAGACATCGCCATAATAAACAAGGTAGACACCGCATCGCTCGACGACATCCGTTTTGTACGTGAGAATATAATGACAGCAAATCCAACTGCAAGGATCATTGAAGCTGCCTCACCAATTAGCGTTGATAACCCGGCAGTTATCCAGGGTAACCGCGTACTAGTAATTGAGGATGGACCTACGCTTACCCACGGCGGAATGCCGTATGGAGCGGGGACAATTGCAGCACAACGACTCGGGGCAAGGGAGATTATCGACCCAAGGCCGTACACGGTTGACTCAATCACTGCGACCTATAAGAAGTACCCGAAGATCGGGCGTCTTCTTCCAGCAATGGGTTACGGGAATGAGCAGATCAAGGACCTGCAGGAAACAGTAGACAGCGTTCCATGTGACGGGATTGTGATAGGCACACCAATCAACCTGGGCCGACTGCTTTCATTCAAGGTTCCATTTACTCGAGTTTATTATGAGCTTCAGGAAATCGGGTCTCCTACCCTTACTACCCTGCTGAAAGATTTTTGACCTACCCTTACGCAGTACCTTTCTCCAATTTCGTTTACTAAGACCCTTGCCTCAACTTCCTTCCACATGACGGGGTTCAGTGACCAATAGGCTAAAGTTGTAAGTAAGTCTGCCCAATGCCTGTAATAGCTTTACACGGAATGGCTACGGATCGCGCTTAGTACTCGTTCCGGAGTGAATGGGGTTTTCGTTAATCGCACTCCAACAGCGTCATAAATGGCATTAGCGATCGTAGGGATTGGGGCATTGATCCCAATCTCTGCGACTGACTTGGCGCCCATTGGTCCGGTTGGCTCATAGGAATCGAGAAGTGTTATGTCGATTGGCGGAATGTCAAGCGCCCCAAGGATCTTGTAGTCAAACAGTGTAGCATTCTGTACCCGTCCGGTTGAGCTGAACAGCATCACCTCGGTAAGCGCATAACCAATCCCATTGGCCAGTGCTCCTTCGATTTGTCCCTGTGCCATCTTTGGGTTGATCACGGTTCCACAGTCAACTACAGCCACATAATCAACGATCTTCACAACCCCTGTTTCCGTGTCTACTGCTACCTCAGCAAAACTGGACATAAATGGAGGAGGTGACTGGTCTTGCACGCATGATTCCGTAGCGCCGATCTGAAACTGGTCTACCTGATACATAGCCCGCTGGCAAACCTCAGCAAGGGTTACGCTGCGTCCATCAATTGAAATGACTTGTTCATCCTTAATAGTAAGGTTTGTCATGCCACTTTCGAGCATTGCAGCGGCAACTCCTACAATTTGTCCACGCACTTCTTCTGCTGCCCGCTTAACTGCTGTTCCTGAGACATAGGTAGTTGAAGAGGCGTATGCTCCTACGTCGAAAGGGGTGAAATCCGTATCGGAAGAGTAAACAATCACCTTGGATAACGGTACACCAAGGACCTCAGCGGCAATCTGCCCAAGAATTGTATCTGACCCTGTACCAAGATCAGTAGCCCCAACAAGAAGGTTAAATGAACCGTCTTCATTCATCTTGATCGTTGCGGCGCCCATATCAACCTGGGCAATCCCTGAACCCTGCATATGGATCGACATTCCAAGCCCGTGTATCCAAGGCCCGTTGCGAGTGCGTAAGCCTCGTTTCTTAGCCCAACCGATTCGTCTTGCCCCTATTTCTAGACAGCGCTCCAACTCACAGCTGTTAATCGTTTGAGCGACACCTTCCCTTCCTTCACCTATTTCCTCAAAGATCGGTGATGATTCTCCACAGCGAATATGATTACGTCTACGGAGCTCTATTGGGTCCAGTCCAAGTTTTCCAGCCAGTTCATCCATCGCTACTTCTAATGGGTAATAACCCTGTGGTGCACCATAACCACGGTATGCCCCAGCAACTGGAAGATTTGTGTATACAGCTTTCCCAGAAAAGCGAACATTCCTTGCTTTGTTATATATTGGAAGCGTCTTTGAACCAACATTAGACAGTACGGTTAGGCTATGAGCACCGTATGCTCCTGTGTTGGAAAGAGCTTCCATTTCAATTGCATGCAATATCCCATTTTTCTTTGCTCCAAGCTTGACACGAATTCGCATTGGATGCCGCGTACGCGCTGAGACAAATTCCTCCTGCCTGGTAAACTCGATCAGCGCTGGTCGGCCGGTGCGTAGGGTAACCAATCCGGCCAAATCCTCAAGGAGAATCTCCTGTTTCGTCCCAAAAGCGCCCCCTATTCGCGGCTTGATCACGCGAATTCGATGAAGCGGTATCCCAAGCACGTAAGAGACAATTCTTCGGGTGTGAAACGGAACCTGGGTACTTGTGCGTAGCACAAGCCGTCCATCCTCGTCCAGGTAGCTCAAGACTACGTGCGGCTCAATCGGAGTATGCTGAGCGTACTGTGTCTCGCAAGTTGTCTCTACTGTAGAATCGGATTCGGCAAACCCCTGCTTGACGTCACCAACGTTGATGTCTATCTTGGCTGAGATGTTTCTTACCGGATCGAAGATACCAGTGGCATCCTTTTCATCATGAATTATCGGTGCTTCTAGCGCAGTTGCTGCATCAACTGATAGCACCGGTGAAAGTTCTTCGTAGTGTACTTCGATCTCCTTTAGCGCTTGTAGGGCAATCTCCTCTGTTTCCGCAGCAACAGCAGCAACACGATCGCCTACAAAACGAACTTTGGTGTCAAACATTCGCGTATCGTAAGGGGAAGGCTCAGGGTACCCTTGTCCGGCAGTAGTATAGCGAGTACTAGGAGTATTCTTGCTGCAAAGAACGCACATAACCCCTGGCAAGGCCTCCGCTCTAGATGTATTGATCTCAGTGATTCTTGCGTGTGCATAGGGACTGTGGAGGATCTTTACGTAAAGCATGTTCGAAAGATCAATGTCAGCGACAAATTTCGGCTTTCCTGTAACCAGTGCAATACCGTCAACTTTTCGTTCACTTCGCCCAACAATAGTAAATTCCTGTTTTCGTTGTTCACACATCGGCGCTTTTCCTCATCTTCTCGGCGGCTATCCTGATCGCTTCAATCTGTTTCACATAACCGGTGCATCGACAGAGGTTTCCGGAGATGCCTTCCTTGATCTCTTGATCACTTGGATTAGGATTGTGAGCAAGAAGGTCAACAGCAGCGATTATCATTCCCGGACTACAGTAACCACATTGCACAGCTCCATGTTCCAAGAATGCTTCTTGTACAGGGTGAAGTTCGCCGGTCTTGTCCTGTCCTGCAAGTCCCTCCACGGTTGTTACGCGGTGTCCATCGGCTTTAGCAGCAAGCACAAGGCACGAGTTAACGACACGATCATCCAGTAACACGGCGCAAGCACCACAATCGCCCGATTCGCACCCTTTCTTTACTCCTTTGTACCCTATTCGCCTCAAGAGATGGAGTAAGGTTTCACCTGGAGCTGAATCAAGCTCTTGTTGCTTCCCATTCACGATAAGTTCGATTTTCATTGGCTAACTCCTGATAATTGTCTACTCACACAAGTAAGGCATCGCTTGACTCCAGCATAGACCAGTTCCCTTCTGTAGTTACCACTAGCCCTTAGATCATCACGCACGAGCGTAGTTTCTCTTGCAATTCCTGCTGCTTGGCCAATTGATGTTTGATTGAGTCTCCTACCCAGCAGAACCTCCGCTGCCGCAGGGAGCAAAGTCGCAAGTTGCGGTGTTCCACCAGCTGTAAGGCGCACTCCCTTACAATCACCATTTTGTGTTGAGATAAGGCAAGCACAATTGAGAATAGCAATATCAAACTTGGTTCTACTAAATTTCATAAACGCTGCAGCTGTTCCCTTAGCGTAAGCTGGTAGCAAGGCCTCCGTAATAATCGCTGGGGAAAGAAGTGCTCGTGAGGCATAGAGGTCAGAAAGCGGAACCATTCGCGTGACACCGTTGTACAATGTAACCTGTGCCCCTAGCGCAAGAAACAAGGTGATTACATCTGACCATGGATGGGCGCTAGCAAGCGTTCCCCCCATCGATGCCAGGTTGCGAAGAGGAGGAGCCCCAACTTGATGGAGCATTTCCACAACCACCCCCTGAAGGTAGTTCTCGAGGGCTGGGGCCTCTA
This sequence comes from Candidatus Bipolaricaulota bacterium, assembly GCA_030611415.1. Classification (GTDB taxonomy): domain Bacteria; phylum Bipolaricaulota; class Bipolaricaulia; order UBA7950; family UBA9294; genus JAUVYF01. The sequence continues at coordinate 2,257 of JAUWPW010000016.1, read as the reverse complement.
GGATTTCGGTTAAGGTAGTTGTCGCACCGATTGCTACCCCTTTATCCGTCTGTCTTACGTAAGATAAGGATAAGTGGGAAAGATCAACAAGTGTCTCTATGTCAGGAGATGAACTGCGAACTAGATCGATCCCCCCACCGATTACCCGCGCAGATGTACCCCTTTCCTTGACCAAGCTCAATGCCACATCTAGTTCATCAGGTCTTACATACTCCTTTAGATTACTGAGCGCCATCTTCCTCCCTATCTAGGCATTATCAACCTTGAGCAAAAGAGGAACAAGGTCAAATACATCAACATCAATCAATCCGAGATCCGAAAGACGAAGCTGTGGGATTACAGGAAGGGCAAGCAGGGAAAATGTCATAAACGCGCTGTTTAGGTTACAACCACAGCTCTTTAAGGCCTGATGCAGCTGTTCCATTTGACGAGCCACTGCCTCCACTGGTTGGTCACTCATCAGTCCAGCAATCGGAAGAGCGATCGTCGCCTGTATCTGGCCCTCTCTGATTAAGCATACTCCTCCATTCATTGAAATAACCTGGTTTGCAGCAGTTGCCATCGCTCGCTTGTCCGTTCCCATGACGAGCAGGTTGTGGCTATCATGTGATACCGTGCTCGCCAGAGCGCAACACTTATTGAGGCCAAACCCCTTTACAAATCCGTGGCTGATCCTTCCGCTTCCATGATGGCGCTCCACCACGGAAAGAAAGGCAATATCTTGGATTGAGTCAAGAAGCACCTCTCCTTGTTGTACTGGAAGGCTAGCTAACATTGTCTCGGTCAAGACTTCATTTTCGACAACTCCTATAACCCTTGCCCGAATGGTGCCATGTACAACTGGCGCTTGTACAACAAAGTCGGTCGCTTGAAGTTCGCGAGCGACGTGAATGCTTCTTCTTGCATATTCTGGATACGGATAGGGCACAATCTCTGTTGTCAATACTCCGTCCTGAGCCACTAAGTCTCCTGCGGCAAAAACAAGGTCAATCACAAGCTTATTAGGATCCTTGACAATGAGTATGTCAGCGTAGCGACCAGGGGCGATGCATCCAATATCACGGGATACTCCGAAATGCTCCGCCGTGTTCAGTGTTGCCATTTGAATAGCCGTAATCGGTGGAACACCTTTGGCTATGGCCAGTCTTACGACGTCATCCATGTGTCCCTCTTCGTACAGAGTCCCTGGGTGCCGGTCATCGGTACACAGAAGAAAGTGGCGGGAGTCAATCCCCTGCCTGGTGATAGCTGGAAGTTGAGCCACAACATTGTGCCAGGCTGAACCTTGCCTGAGCATGGTATACATTCCCTGTCGTACGCGGGCTGTTGCATCCTCCACTCGTGTTCCCTCATGACAATCGCTTGGACCGCCAGCAACATAGGCGTGAAAATCTCTTCCAAGATCAGAAGAAGCGTAATGACCACCCACAATACGTCCTGCTTTCAGCGTTTCTGCGATCTCGGCGTGCAGCTTTCTATCCCCAGCGGCAACACCGGGGTAGTTCATGACTTCTCCCAAGCCAATCACACCTGCCCAACTCATTGCCTCAGCCACTTCTCCGGGTCCCAATTGTGCTCCACCGGTCTCCAGTCTAGGTGCCGCTGGAACACAAGAGGGAACCTGAACATAGACTTGCATCGGAGTTGCCGCTGCTTCATCGACTATCAGCCTTACGCCGGCGAGCCCAAGGACGTTAGCGATTTCGTGTGGATCGGCAAATACTCCGGTTGTCCCATGAGGCAGAACTGCTCGCGCAAACTGGGTGACGGTGAGCATCGAGCTTTCTATATGCATGTGTGCGTCAAGTAAGCCGGGAATTAGGTAACGGCCCTCGGCTTCGATGAGCTTTGTTTTCTCGCCGACCATAGAATTGGCATCGGAACCACAGTAGGCAATCCTGCTTCCCAAGACGGCGATATCAGTGTGCTCAATTATCTCACCAGAGCAGACGTTCACCCATCGGCCATCGCGGATGACCAGATCGGCGGGCCGGCGCCCCATCACTACGGCAACCAGTTCGCGTGTCGTATCCTGTCGAGGTGTTCTTCTATTCATGTGATCCTATGAGGGTGGCTACCCTCTGCTGAGGGTAGCCACCTAAGATTGGTTCTCTACGGTTCACCGGGCCATGGGCCAACGATGCCCTTGACCGCCCACTGCATGCTGGTCAGCTCAAACTCGGACATACGCAACCCCTCCGGGACACGCAGGTTCAGCTTACGGTCGTAGATCGGCCCCTGGAATGGGTCAACAACC
>JAUWPW010000001.1 GCA_030611415.1 Candidatus Bipolaricaulota bacterium | reverse complement strand
GTACACAGAGACGGAGGGAGCGATATGGTGAACTCTAAACGGGCACGAAGTGGGAAACCGCGGATACAGCCAAGAGGATGTACCTACATTGAGCCTCAAGGTGTGTCACCGGGACTAAAGCGAGTACGGAAGGCAGCGAGACGGGACGCAAGTCTTCGTTTCACCAATCTGTTGCACCACATAACGGAACAAATGCTGCGGGAGGCGTATAGTGCGTTAAACCCCAAGGCAGCACCGGGAGTGGATAGGGTAACGTGGGCGGAGTATGGAGAAGGTCTAAAAAACAGGCTAAGCGATCTCCACGGCCGCGTGCACCGAGGTAGCTATAGAGCGAAACCCTCATTGAGGACCTACATACCCAAGAGCGATGGCCACCTAAGGCCATTGGGTATCGCTGTGGTGGAGGATAAGATCGTCCAGCAGGCGGTAGTATGGGTACTCCAAGCAATCTATGAGGAGGACTTTCTTGGATTTAGCTACGGATTTCGCCCTGGACGCAGTCAGCACAATGCGCTAGATGCGTTGTGGGTAGCGATCATGCAGCGAAAGGTGAACTGGATTCTAGATGCGGATATCTGCGGCTTCTTTGATTCTATCGATCATCGGTGGATGATGAAGTTTGTGGAGTACCGTATTGGTGACCAGCGGATACTACGGCTGATCAACAAGTGGTTAACCGCCGGAGTATCAGAAGACGGGCAGTGGTCAAGCACAGTGGTAGGAACACCACAGGGAGCAACAATCTCGCCGTTGTTGGCGAACATTTACTTGCACTACGTGCTTGATCTATGGGTAGAGGCGTGGCGGAAGAGTCACGCCCAAGGCGAGGTATACATCGTGCGATATGCCGATGACTGGGTGATGGGGTTTGAGTACCACGGTGATGCAGAAGCGTTTCACCATGTATTGGGAAAACGGATGCAGAGCTTTGGACTTAAGCTAAACGCACAGAAGACTCGTTTACTAGAGTTTGGCCGTTTTGCCATGGATAACCGAGCAAAGCGGGGCGAGGGAAAGCCGGAGACCTTTGAGTTTCTTGGGTTTACCCATATCTGTGCGCGCCGTCGCAAAGACAGAGGCTTTGTCGTATGGAGGAAGACCATCGCCAAGCGACTGCGGATGAAGGTAAAACAGGTCAAAGAGGAGCTGGAGCACAGACGACATGACCCAGTGTCCCAACAGGGTAGGTGGGTTCGTAGTGTCGTGCGTGGGTACTTTAATTACCACGCAGTGCCGGGCAATATCTACGCCCTAGGACAGTTTCGTGAGCAGGTAGCCTGTGCATGGTTGCACGCTCTCCGGCGACGAAGCCAGAAAGGCCGAAGATTGACCTGGGCACGGTTGCATAAGCTTCTAGATACATGGCTACCGCGGCCGCGGATTGTACACCCCTATCCCAATCAACGTCTTCGTGTTACAAACCCGAGGTAGGAGCCGGATGAGCGTAATTCCTCACGTCCGGATCTGTGCGGGGGGCGCCCGGTAACGGGTGTCCCTACCGCGACGAAAAAGCAGGATTAAGGATTATGGATTAAGGAGTAAGGTAGAAGCAGTCCAAAGTCCAGCGTCCAACGTCCAGGGTCTAAAGCCCAAAGTCCAAGGCCCAACGAGAAAAGGAAAAACAATGGCCATTAAGCGGTTTGAAGATATCGAGGCATGGAAAGCCGCTCGAGAGCTAACCCAAGCGATCTATCGACTAACGGCTCAGGGAAAGTTTGCTAAAGACTTTGGGTTGCGCGATCAGATCCAACGAGCCGCTGTTTCTATCATGGCTAATGTATCAGAAGGCTTCGATAGTAACTCCGATGACGAGTTTGTCCGCTTCTTGAGGTATGCGTTAAGGTCAGGGACAGAAGTTCAATCACACCTATACGTTGCTGTTGACCAACAGTATATATCAGAAGAGAACTTCAACGATCTATACAAGCAAGCAACAGAGGTCAAGAAGCTAATCAGTGGTTTCATCAGGTATTTAAGAAGTTAACTTTGGACGCTGGACTATGGACGTTGGACTCTAGGAACTAGACCGACACATTGAAGGTTTCCTCTGCGCCTGCCGTCCTACCTGTCGCGCACCATTAGGGAGGGAGGATTACGCGTTGTTCCAGGTTACAAGATGTGGTATTCTTGCTGGGTTGAGATGAATAACGACTCTGGCGAGGAAGGATGGATGAGAAAGATTGAGGTTCTCGCGATTGGTGTTGTTCACTCTCCATATAAAGCGGCAAAAGAGATCCCGATTCAAGGGTGCTTCAAGGATGAAGCCGAGGCATGGGTAGAGCTTGGAGCGAAATACAAAGCCGGACTGAAGCACCTCGATGGCTTTAGTCACGCGATTCTCATCTACTATTTCCACCTATCAAATCGAGAAACACTTCTTGGCCAACCATACCTGGAAAAGGAAAAACATGGAATCTTTGCGATCCGGAGCCCTCACCGACCTAATCATCTTGGCTTATCCATTGTAAGGATCAAAAGGATTGTGAATGGCACGCTTCACTTTACGGAGGTTGACTTGCTTGATGGCACGCCCATTCTTGATATCAAGCCTTACGTAAAGTATTTTGATAATCGAGATAACGTTAAGTCAGGGTGGCTGGAGAAGCATTTCATGGATGGGAGGATTCCCGACAAGACGATTCTCAGATAGAGGATCTGGAATGAAATCCGTTGATAACTGGCCTCTTGGCAGAGCCGGCATCAAAGCTGCATAGACCTATGAAGCTGGCTCTACGCCGTGCAGAGTGTGTATCGGCAGGTGCATCATGATCGAACAGTCAAGATCTGGAGTGAGGAGTACAGAGACTAGCGCGCTCAAAAGCAGACTGGCCAGTGTATCCGGTAAAGAAAGACTCGAAGTCTTGAACAAGTTGGCAGGGGCGTATGAGGGCTTGTCTGCCAGGGATAGAATCGCGTTTGCTGAAGAAGCCATCGATCTATCTGAAAGATTCCATGACCAGAAATCTAAAGCTGAAGCTTATAATCATTTGGGCATTGCCTACAACAATATAGGCAGTAATGAGAAATCTATGGACTGGTTCCTGAAGGCCTTGAAGATCATGGGACAAATTGATAACAAGAACGGGATTGCCAGTTCTTTGGTCAACTTGGGACAGGCCAATTTCTACCTAGACAATTTTGGCAAGGCACTGGAGTATTTTCAGAAGGCCTTACAGGTAAGAGAGAAAACCAATAATGAAGAGGGCATATCTCAGTCGCTTATTCTGCTTGGGAACGCAGAAGCGAAAATGGCCAAATATGATAGGGCACTGGATTACTATTCCAAGGCTCTTGTGATAAAAGAACAATTGAACGACAAGCAAAGCATCTCTCAAATATACTGTAATCTCGGGAATATCTATTTGGAGATCGGAGAGGAAGAAAAGGCTCTGCAATATCACCTAAAAGCACTGCAAATTGACAGAACACTCGATAATAAATGGGAGATTGCTCTCACCTGTTATGATATCGCCAAACACTACTTACAGAACAAGCAGCCCGATAAAGCATATCCGTATATAGTCGAATCGCTAGAAATATCGGAGGATCTTGAGAATAAGGGACTTGTCCGCGACAACTGTCATTATCTCTCGGTGTACTACGAACAAAGGAAAGACTATCGGAAAGCACTCAAATGCCAGAGAGATTACTCAGAGCTAACAAAAAGTATGTTCTCCGAAGAGCTCAGCGAAAAGGTCGCGGAAATGCAAACGAAGTATGAAACGGAGAAGTTGGAGGATTTGGTAGCAGAGCGTACAGGGGAACTACGGCAAAAAATTGATACTCTGAGACGAACTGAAAGAGCCCTTCGTGACAGTGAGGAACGTCTTGATCTTGCGGTGATTGGCGCTGGTCTTGGCCTGTGGGACTGGAATATCGCGACTGACGAAGTGATATATAGCGACCAGTGGTGCAGGATGCTCGGTTACTCAACCGAGGAGATAGAACCAAAATTGAGTTCATTCAAGAATCTTTGGCACCCCGACGACGAGCACAAAGTAATGCAAATACTGAGTGCGCACCTGGGAGGAACAACACCTATCTATGAAGACGAATTCAGAATGCGAACCAAGTCCGGAGAGTGGCGGTGGATACAGTCAAGAGGAAAGGTCTTCGAGCGGGATAATGCTGGCAGGCCATTGAGGATGGTTGGACTGCAGCGCGACATCACAGAGCACAAGAAGGCCGAGGAAACACTGAGGGAGGCTTTCGGGAGATTGCAGAGGACTTTGAATGGAACAATTGAGGCCTTGACAAAGATGGTCGCGACAAGGGATCCGTATACCTCCAGTCACCAGCGGCGAGTGGCCGATTTGGCTTGCGCTATTGCTAAGGCCATGGGTTTTCCGGAAGATCAGATCAAAGGAATTCGGGTAGCCGGGATCATTCATGATATCGGCAAGATCTCAACCCCCATGGACATCCTGAGCAAACCAGCAAGGCTATCAAAGATCGAGTTTGAACTGGTCAAGGCCCATCCTCAGACAGCCTATGACATCATAAAGACGATAGAGTTTCCATGGCCAGTTGCCGATATTGTGCTTCAGCATCACGAACGGATAAACGGGACAGGTTATCCGAATGGACTTAGAGGTGATGAAATGCTGCCTGAGGCGCGTATTCTCGCGGTGGCTGATGTTGTGGAGGCAATGACCTCCTATCGGCCGTACCGCCCGGCCTTAGGAATCGACCAAGCATTGGAGGAGATCTCCAAGAATAAGGGGATCCTCTATGATAGCGAAGTGGTTGAGATTTGCTTAGAGCTGTTCAGAAAAGGGCAGTTTGAGTTTTCGGATTAAGGAGAAAAGATAGTCGGGAGTCAAGAGTGAGTTGGGTTCATAGAGTTCGTGGAGTTCGTTGGGTTCATGACCCCATAGAAGTATGACTGCTAAAGTCACTTCACAGGGCAGGCCCCATAGAAGTATGACTGCTAAAATCACTTAACCCCGTGAAATACAGAACAGAACAAGATTGCACAGGGCAGGCTTATCAAGTCCGGCATGACGGCATACATCGTCATTCCGGCGTAGGCCGGAATCCAGGGCAGGGCCCGGGAATCCAGCGTGATGGTGGCTTTACGTTACCCATCACTTTTCACTCATTACTGTCTCTTACTCCCCCTCCCTTATTCAACTCGCCTTTTGTTTTTGGCTCTTCTTTGTTAGCCTTGCTCTTAATAATCGCTTTCGAGGTAGCCTTCGACGAATCGCGTGAGATCGCCATCAAGCACTGCGTCTACATTTCCCGTTTCTATGTCTGTGCGATGGTCTTTTACCATCTGGTAGGGATGAAGAACATACGACCGAATTTGGCTTCCCCACTCAATTTCCTTTAGGGTTCCCTGTAGTTTCTCTAGTTTTTTTGTCTCCTGTTGACGGAGGAGTTCAGCTAAGCGCGAGCGAAGGACTCGCATTGCTGTCTCCTTGTTTTGATGCTGGCTTCGTTCGTTCTGACAGGAAACAACGATCCTTGTTGGGAGGTGAGTGATTCGCACAGCAGAGTCAGTGACATTGACGTGCTGTCCTCCAGCGCCGGAGGAATGGTAGGTGTCGATGCGTAAATCCTTGGGGTCAATCTCTAGTTCCTGCTCTTTAGTAATGGGAACAACACTTATTGCAGCAAATGAGGTGTGGCGGCGATGCGCAGCGTCAAATGGGGAGATCCGAACCAGTCGATGTACTCCTTTTTCTCCTTTGAGATGTCCATAGGCATAACGGCCCTTAATCTCCAAGGTAGCACTCCGAATACCCGCTTCCTCTCCAGGAGTTACATTGAGGAGTGTTGCTTTGAATCTTACACGCTCGCACCATCGCCCGTACATGCGCAGAAGCATCTGGGCCCAGTCTTGGGAATCAGTCCCGCCAGCACCAGAGTTTACCGAAAGGTAGCAGTCGGCAAGATCATAGGGATTGGAGAGGCACAACTCAATACGAAATGTTTTGATCGCATGCTCCAAGGAAGATCCTTGCTGCTCAAGGAGTTCCATCTCTGTCTCGTCTTCCATTTCTAAGGCCATCTGATAGAGAACCTCTAACTCGCTCATCTCTTCTGTTAAGGCGCGGTAACGGGAGAGGAGGGAGCGGTTTCTTTCCAGGCAACGACTTGCCTGTAGAGCATGTTCTCGATTTTCCCAGAAGCCGGGTGAGGCCATCTCTCTCTCCAGATCTCCAATGTGTGTTTCGATGCCGACCGGGTCAAAGGTGATCACCGATCCTTGTGAGAACACTGCGTAGATTTGCCAACTTGTCTTCGTCCATTTGTCCCCCTATTGCTCTGTATTCTTGATGTGTTATTGAATGTAGCGTAGATCCCTTCTAGTTGCAAGCAGATGGAGATTCGCAGAAGAAGCCACTGGCTGTTCGCAATTAGGGCCCGGGCATAGCGCGCTCAAATGCCGTAGTTGATCGGTGTCTCGCAATTGATTACATTGTGTTTACAGAGGAGGGGGATATGTCAGGGAAGTTGTTTATCGTTTCCCTTCCAATTGGGAACCTAGCAGATATCAGCTTGCGCGCGATAAAGACACTGCACGTGGTTGACTTCATCAGCGCTGAAGATACGCGTGACACACGCCGGGTTCTCGATCATTATCGGATTAACACCCCGTTTACAAGGAGCTGCTATCAAGGGGTAGAGGAAGGCCGCGTCCGGCCACTTCTCGCTTTATTGATGAGTGGGAAGGATATTGCTTTGGTAAGTGACGCGGGCACCCCTCTTATCAGCGATCCTGGGTATCGATTGGTGCGTGCCGCGATTGCGGCGGGTATCGAGATCGTCGCAATCCCTGGCGCAAGCGCTGTAATTGCAGCATTGGTTTCGTCCGGCCTCCCTAGCGATCGATTCGTATTTGATGGGGCTCTACCACGTAAGGAAGGAAAGAGGAATGCGTATTTGCAAAGGATCTATAGGGAAGAGAGAACAGTCATCTTGTATGAATCTCCCCATCGCTTGGTAAGCACACTAAGAGCAATGGCTGCTATTCTGCCTGAAAGAAGAATTGTCCTTGCCCGTGAGTTGACTAAGATGCACGAGGAAATTCTGCGAGGAAAAGCAAATGAGATCCTTTCAATACTGGAGGCAAGGGATGGGAAGGTTAAGGGTGAGTATGTGCTGTTGATCGAAGGGAGTAAGGGGACAGTAAAGCGAGAGCAGAAAGAAGCAGAAGAAATAGCTTGCCTGTTAAGGGAAGAGGCAATACCAAGCAACCTAGCGATGCAGATTCTCGCTCGTTGCTCTGGGTGTTCACGCAACGAAGCGTATCGACTTCTTCACTTGCATTAGGTGTATTTGTCGGCAACGGAAGAAGCGGCATAGGCTTGGGGTTTTATCCTTACAGCGAGTCCGCTTCCAATAATCATTCCTACTACCTCATCTATCATTTCCTTGGTCCGACCCTTTTCTCCAATGTCAACATGGATCTCCAGGTTGAATTGAAGGAGGGAAAATGAGGCAAGGGCTTCAAGAACGCGCTGTGCGAGTTCGAATGACATCCACGCTTCACGCCAGATTTTTTGCCTGAGGGATGGGACTCGTTTTTGACGCGTCCGAGTCCAGAAGTACCGAGCTCCTTTGCCCATTTTGTGAATAACAATCGCGCTGACAAAATCGACGTCTTCTGGCCCAGAGGAAGAGTCGGTGCCAATAAGGATCTCGTAGTGTGCCTCCGGATCTTTCTCCATCTCGGTTGTAACGGAGGTTACTACCTCGTTGAACGTTAGTTGACCAACAGTTGGGTTATGGAATAGTCCGCTCATTGTCTGGTGCTTATCTTATGGCCTATAGCAGTGTAGTTCAAGCAAGCGGAAGACGGATGACAAAGATTGCCCCGCCGCGCGGGTCATTCTCTGCCCAAATCCGACCTCTATGTGCTTCTATTAGTTGTTTACTGATGGCCAAGCCAAGGCCACTGCCTCCTTGTCTGCGACTGCGTGCCCGGTCTCCCCGGTAGAAGCGTTCGAACAGATGAGGAATCTCTTCGGGAGAGATTCCCGGTCCGCTATCAGCGACTCGCACCTCCACTTCTTGGTCCTTTCGTAATACCTGAATATGAATCTTGCCCTGCCGAGGGGTGTATCGCAGCGCGTTGGTTAGCAGATTAACCAGAACCTGTCGGAACCGTTTCAGATCAACCGGTACTTGTGGAATTGTAGAATTGGCCTCGACGTGAATCCGTGGTCCTTGGTCAAGTGACGCGCTCATGGTCTCCACCAGTTGCCCTATCGAGGAGACTATGTCTGTCGGCTCTATGTTAAGCCGTAGTTCCTTGGATTCGGCCAGTGAAATGTCACGCAAGTCGTCGATCAGTCGGCCAAGGTGAAGCGTTTCTTCGTAGATTGGCGCAATAGTATCAGTTGTTGGCTGATAGATCTCATCGAGGATTGCTTCCAGGTTTCCTTGGATGATCGTCACTGGTGTGCGCAACTCGTGGGCGATGTCCGCGGTCATGCTCTGCCGAATTTCTTCAGAGCAGCGTAGATTCTTGACCATTCGATTGAAGGATTCTCCAAGTTGACCAAACTCATCCCTTGCTTTCAGCTTCACCCGTTGAGTAAGGTCGCCTCGAGCAATTTGTTCAGTAGCGCGGGTTAGGATGCGTAAAGGAGAAAGTACTTGTGAGATGAGAAAGATTGAAAGAAGTAACGCCAATCCGAACGCGATTGCTCCCCCCAACAAGGCTGAGCGTTTAGCAGAGGCCAAGAACTCTTCTTCAGCTGGGGCAAGGGCTGTTCCTACGTTATCGAGCAACAGTGTTCCCACTTGTTTGTTGTTCGCTTCGATAGAAATTCCTTCCCTCATCTGTTTAGGAGAAAGGGTTGTTCCTACCTGGTCCTGCTCCGTGGATATGAATACCCTCCCTTGTTCATTGGCAAGGGAGAAAGAACCCGGGATAAGAAAGGTTTGGCGCACGATCAGTTTGCCGCCGATTAACACCGTCTGTTGGGAGGACAAGAGCCGATTTACTCCAATCCAATTTCCTGTACGTGTCCGGTACTCGCCAAGTAGACTACACACCTGTTGAGCTATTTGTTGCTTGTTCTGTTCGCGGAACGTGGCAAATTTATTGGTGATTGCTGTCGCGGTAAAGAAGTAAACAAGGGCAACAGAGACAAGAATAGCAATCGCAAATGACAGGCCGAGTTTGACAGCAAAAGGGAATCGCTGTTTCATCTACGGCTCCTTGGCAAAGCGATAACCCACTCCATGCACAGTTAAGATATACTGTGGAGTTTTTGCGTCAAGTTCGATCTTGCGCCGCAAGTTCTTAACATGTGTATCAATTGTGCGAGCGAATGAATCATAGGTGTAGCCTTGCACTTCATGCAGCAACTGCAAGCGTGTAAATACCTGTCCAGCATGTTGAGCAAGAAAGGCAAGCAAATCAAACTCAGTTGAAGTGAGCCCTATCTCGTTCCCCTTGATCCTTACCTCGCGGGTTTTGAGACTGATTTTGAGCTCACCTGTGATTATGTGTTCCGCCTCGCTTCCCATTCCTTCGATCCGTCTGAGGACCGCTCGAACGCGGGCGACAAGCTCGCGAGGACTGAATGGTTTCACAATGTAGTCATCCGCTCCGAGCTCCAGACCTACGATCCGATCGGATTCAGCCGCCTTGGCAGTGAGCATAATGATTGGTGTGTTTGATTTCTTGCGGATCTCTTTCGTTACATCAATTCCGCTTAGCTTGGGGAGCATCAGGTCAAGCACGATCAGGTCTGGTTGCTTCTCCTCCCATGCGCGCAGGGCTTGCTCGCCGTCATAGGCAGCATAGGTCTTGAATCCTTCATTGTTCAGGTAAGCCCGCACAGTTCTTACAATTTCCTCTTCATCATCGACAATCAAGATTCGTTTCATGGCATTTCCTATTATAGCAATATTTGTAGGAGTGGAAACTGGTGATAACCATAACTTAATCTAGCAGTTCCTTTCGAGTGTAGTCTTGGCTTATGGAAATTGGATGAGTAGGAAGTGAAGATTCTATGGAGTATTTGAGAAGATACCCCTTGTCTTATTGGTTCTTTCCTACTATTCTTTGGAACTAAGAGAACTAAGCAAGATTGAGCGAGGTCAAACCATGAAGTCCATATTGATTGTGTCCACAGAGAATTGGACAGGGAAGAGCATGCTTGCCATGGGCATTGGATTGACTCTTAAAGAGAGAGGGATTCCCTTTTCGTATATGAAGCCAATAAGCTCCAATGTCTCGTATGTTACGGGCAAGCCAATCGATCAGGACATAGAGGCGATTCACTCGGTTCTTGGGTTAAAGGATGATATAGGAGATACTGCCCCAGTGGCCTTAGAGGGCCCCTTCTTGTTGGAGGCAATCGAATCAGGAGATCGTGGTTTTCGTAAACGTATTATGGATTCTTTCAATCGAGTTACGCAAGGGTGTGAGATTGCCTTGATAGAAGGACGGCGTTTTCTTGGGCTTGGCGTTGGGGCAGGGCTTAGTGATTTTGATCTGGCCGAGATGCTTGATGCTGATATTCTCATGTTCACACGTTATGATGGTGAAGAGGCGGTCGATAGAATCCTGTGTGCTCTTCGCTTCTTTGATCCAGGTCAGCGCTTGTTAGGAGTTGCGCTAAACGAAGTATCCATGGGTTCCGAGTTTGATCTGGTCAATGATGTTTTTGTTCCTTTTCTTTCCGATCGTGGGGCCGAGGTTCTGGGAATTGTCCCTTACGATCATCGTTTACACTATACAAGCGTGACAGAGATTGTAGAGAGGCTTGGTGGACGGCTGGTGAGCGATGCTCCATTACATAGACCGGTGGGGCATTTCTTGATTGGCGCGATGTCACCAGAGTTAGCACTGCGTGGATTTCGTCGTACACCTGACTTTGCCGTGATCACGGGAGGGGACAGAGTAGATATTCAGCTTGCTGCACTGGAAGCTCCCGGCCTGCGTTGTTTGGTCCTGGCCGGAAACATTCGTCCCACCAAGACAGTGGTAGAGAAAGCTGAAGAAAAGCGGGTCCCAGTTGTGGTGGTTGGGCAGGACACTATGCCTGCTGCCGAATTGTGCGAACAACTAGTTGGCCATTCCCGCATTTGTCGCGGGAATCGCTTAGAAATTGCTCTGGAATTGATTCGTACAAATATTGACATCGAACGTGTAATTGAAAAAGCGGCAGATCGCTGATTCAATATTGGAGTATGTAGAAAGATTGAGGGTATTTGCATAAGAGGAGAAGGAACGATGAGTCACAGCGTTACACTTTATACTGCAGAAGCTTGTTCTTGGTGTGCATCAGTGAAGGAATACCTACAAGCACGGGAAATTGACTTCGAAGAGATAGATGTCTCTGCCGATCCTACGCTAGCTGAAGAAATGGTGCAAAAAACTGGGCAGATGGGTGTTCCAGTACTTGATATCGATGGTAACATGGTCATTGGTTTCAATAAATCCGAGATCGATCAGCTTTTAGATTTGGTCTAGCGTGAACGATCTGGCTTGATATGAACAAGTTTCTGTTGTCGCCAGGCCTGTGTTACTGCGCAAGGCGCGGGTTCTTCTCTAGGTGTTTACTTTGACACGGCAGCATCAGCGTTAACTAGCCCATGTCCAAAGTAGTTATCATGACCTGCTGCTCCTAAATCAGTTGCGCTTTCTTCCAGCAAGGCTACTGCTTGGGCTCCGGTCATATGTTGATTTGCTGAAAGGATTAACGCCAATGTGCCGGATACAAACGGAGCGGCAAACGAAGTGCCAGATCTTGTAGCCAGAAACCCCCCAGGGGTGAGTGATGTGATTATCTCTCCGGGGCCGGTAAGCACAATCTCACTTCCATAGTTGCTAAACTCAGCTAGCTGATCGCTGTGATTGATTGCGGAAACCGCTATCACAAAATCGTACTTTGCCGGATAACTGACCTCTGGCAAGCCTTCGTTTCCCGCAATCGCGACAACGATCACTCCTTTCTCGGTTGCGCGCCGGATGGCTTGCTCAAGAACAGCGCGAGGTCTTCCGCTTGAGTAAACGCTCAAATTGATAATCGAAGCCCCATTATCAACGGCATAGTTGACTGCCTCTGCAAAGATCTTCCAATCTTGTCCATAGAATAAGTTCTCTGAATCAAGGAAGCGGATATCCATGATCTTTGCCCCTGGCGCGACTCCTACGATCGCATTCTTGCCTGGCCGGGCGGCAATGATCGAAGCGACGAAGGTGCCATGCCAGTGAAGCCTGGTGCCCGTAAAGGGGCTATTGTCATCATCACGGAAATCCCACCCATGTATGTCATCGACATAACCATTGCCATCGTCATCGATACCATTGTCTGGGATCTCATCCTTATTAACCCACATGCTTTGCGCGAGCTCTGGAACACTATAGTCTACTCCCGAGTCTATTAGCGCAACAACGACCTCTTCAGATCCATGTGTGGTTTGCCAGGCTTGAGGTGCGCCAATTCTTGAAATACCCCAGTTGACAGGTTGTTGAGAAACCGTGTACAGGCCCTCTCCTTCAAGGTGTCGAGGTGGCTCTAAGGGTAGACTAATGGGCACAATACGAAATGCCAACGAATTGGAAATCAAGGTATCGAGGCTGGCATCCAGGGTAACCTGTAGCAGGTAGATACCTGGTTCTTGGAACTCCCATCGACTGGCTGCTTTCACAAGACAGCTATCTCCTAAGATCACGGAAAATGGTTCGACGGCGAATTGCTGTACTAGGTTGCCGAATTGATTGGTCAGGACAACTTTTCCATACACGTTTAGCAGTTTCTTGCTGCTGTCGTTTTGGAACTTGAAGGATACTTGAAACGGCGCTAAGCCTACAATCTCGATTTCGCTTACCGCGGCCCCCAGACTAGTGGCAGTTTCTGCTATCCCTGGCACGGTAAGCAGATAACCTGCAACAAGCAATAGAACAACTGAAGAGATTGATCTCTGCATCCGGTTGCCACCGCAACTTATCCCCATTGTTAGCCTTGATCGCTGTCCAGTGGGAGCTGTGCCTGACGCAATGCATCTTCTGTCTGGGGTGTATTCTGCTCGCTCCAACCCACAGCCTTGACAAGTATAGTGAAGGGGAGATCAAGCGATAGATTAAGATCGGGGATCTGCCCTTTTAGACGATCTCGTGCTACCCGCGCCCCTGCTTGCGGTGTTTCAGGGAGCAATGCGGCGAAGCGATTATCGCTTACACGGAATATCGGATCGACCGCCCGCAACTTGCCGGTCAAGAAGTTTGCTGTCGCGATAAGGATTCTTTCCTTGTCTTCCTGCTCCAGATGCTCAGTTTCCTTGACCTCGACCAAAAGGAGAGATGTAGGATGCTCATAGCGTTTCCCCTTACTGAGTTCCTGTTCCATTACGTGCTGAAAGTGGGAAAGATTATAAGCTCCTGTCAGTTCATCTAAAACGACCATTTCGCTTAGCGTTTGCTCGCGAGACTGAATAACCTTGATCATCAGGTTGAATACGCCTATAAATCTGGCTATCTCATCATGAATCCGGATGCCGGCCTTTCTAGCAGGGCCAGGAGATACCTCTACATCATAGTTTCTCTCTGAGATGTTTCGAGCTGCGTTTGCGAGACGGAAGATTGGTCGAGTAATGACTAGCTGAAGGACAGGATACAAAAGGCCTGCCAACAGGACAAAACCAACGAGGAATGCAAGCCCCAACTGCCATGATAGTCTAGCGAGGTACTGCTGCCGCTCTTTAAGGGACATGTCAACAGAGACAACACCCACAAGGTCCGCCCCTGTGAATAATGGGTAGTTAGCTCGCAGATATTCTTCCTTAGCAGCATGCACTTGTGATACTTGTACCTCACGGATCGCTGAGAGTTGATACTGGTCATCTTCTGAAATAAGGCGGCCAATAGTGGAAGGATCGGTGCTGGCGACAATTCGAAGACCTCTCCCAGTCATTCCGATGACCGTAATCCCAACTATGGAGTCGTAGCGCTTCAAGAGCGTATTGATATCCGCGTTGATCTCGTCTGAATAATACAAGATGTATTCCTTCTGTTGGATCGACTTGGAAACCACCGCGGCAACACTACGTGCTCGCTGTTCATATATTCCTGTGATAGTTGAGTGCAAAGCAGTAAAAGCGAACCACGAGACAAGGCCAGTCGCCAGAAGGCCGGCAAGGAGAATCGGAATAAGGATCTTCATCCGCAGGGAGGATCGGTAGTAAATACTTGATGTACTGGCAGTGATCCACTGTCGCATTCTTCCCCATAGACGTCCTAGAGGCACCATTATCCAGTCCAGCACACACCTGGCTCTGTTCGATCCCATTCTCATCTCTCCTCCTATTGTTCGATGAGCCCTTCTTGTAACATGAATTCCCTGGCCACTTCTCTGGGGTTGCGGCGCAGCAGCCTTATCCTGGTTGCCAAGGAGTGTACAACCTCTGTGGTAAGGAGCGCTCTTAGCTCTTTTTCAATTGCCGCAAGTTCTGGATAGCACTTGAGCAGGTCTTCCCGCAATACGAAAACTGTTTGAGAAATCTCAAAAAAATTCTTGTCGTCTCTTAGAAGTTCAAACCCCATCAGGGAGAGAGTTTCTTCAATTTCACTTACGATTCCTACATTTGTTGTGGCTAGTTTGACAACGGCCTCTGTCTCCTCGATTTTGTCTGTCCAAATCACATTCTCCTTCGGGATTGTCATATCGTATGCGGATGCAAAAGCATGGAACTCGTCTTCTGAGATTGTTCTTGGCACTACAAGAGTTATGGCGCCGGTGTCTTGTGCGATAAGGTGTGCTAGCTCGGAAGTGGTTTTCTCAGTGAAGCCACTAGCAAGTTCTGGCGAGATAGTCACCGATAGCCTGTCCTCTACTGCAAGTGGAGGAAAGACCCTTGCTTCTGTGTTCGGTATGCCCCATGCGTTAACTAGCCTGGGGTCTTGACAAATTAGTTCAACATCTCCTGAAAGAAAGGCTTCCATAAGTTTCTCTGCATCTCTTAAGCCAACGAGATCTATGACCCTGAACCCAGCTTCTTCGAGAACAAGCTGTAGTACTCGCCCGATGATTACTTGATCAAGAGAGTGTTCTGTTCCCACCGCAATAATCCCTTTCCAAGACGATTTGGGCAGTATGACTTTGCCTGATACGCGAGCCTGTTCTTCCGTTGTTTTCAAGGGGAGCCCTTTCCAATAGTTACCTCCGGCAAAGATCGTCTCCTCTGTCTGGTTCCGGATGTCATAAGACTTGTTCTGGGCAAAGGTATTGTTTGTGAGAATGAGGTGGAAATCTTCCTCTCCCGGAAGCAGGTCCAAGCCCATCTCAGATAGTATGGTGTCTGCGCTATCTAGCTTGTCTGTGATCTCTACTCCCGTTACGTTACGAGCGATGGAGTTGGCCTCAACCTGTGTTCTGGAGCCAGGTCGAAACAACATTACTCCGGTATTATTATCCGATACAGAGTTCTCCGCGATTGTGTTTCTAGAGGAACAGGCGATCAAGACTCCGACATCGTTCTTTTCGATTATGTTAGCTTGAAGGAAATTCTGATGAGCCTCATTGAGGAAGGAGATGCCGTTTCCCGAGCTATTTGTCACTGTGTTTCGCAACAATTGGTTACCACGTGACTCAATTAGCGCTACACCGAATGAGTTCTCCGCGATTGTGTTGTCCAGAAACAGATTGTCTTCTCCTTGAATCAGTGTGATTCCAGCTAGCGAGCTATCTTGTACTACATTTCGCAGGATTCGATTCTTGTGCGCGGCAAACGCTTGAATGCCTATCATGTTGTTCTTGAGCGTGTTTCCAAGTAGGAGGTTGCTCTTAGCGTTTCTGAGGTCTATCCCCGCAACATCGCACCTAGTGACGTTGTTGTGTGTGAGCGTGTTTTCGTCGCTGTCAACAAGTGAAGTTCCACACCACTGAGCGGCGATGATGTCATTGCGTGAGAGCACGTTCTGATTAGATTCGTGAAGAGCGATCCCATGCATCGAGCTGTAGGATAGTTGATTGTCAGTAATTGTATTACCGCTTGCAGAGTAGAGTAGGATGCCATTCGTGCTGCGATCAGATGTGTTCCCGGCAAGCGTATTCTCTCCTGAATCCAGGATCTTTATTCCGCCTGTAGCGCAGTCCTGAAGCCTACAAGAGAGAATCTGGTTTTTCTCTGAGCCTCCTTCTAGCGAGATTCCAATATCAGCTTTTGTTACGGTTACTTCCTCAATGCGGTTTGACCAGGCGCCAATGAGCTTGATTCCGGCATCGCCAAGTTTGCTAATTTGGATCTGTTGCAGGGTATTACGACTGCAAGATGTCATCTGGATTCCAACCTCACCGCCACTCAAAGTAAGCCGCCTGAAGTCGCTCGAATGGCAGCCGATGAGCTCTATGCCCAAATGCGCACCTTCAATAACAGTGTTTTCCAGTAAGCAATTGACAGCATTTTCCACTCGCACTCCGATGCCGGAAACACGAATGACCAAACCGCCCAGTGTTACACCTTTCGATCGAACGGTAATTGCCGGTTCTGTGCCTTCGCATTCCAGAACAGCTTTTCCATTCGCCGAAACAATGCTTACATCAGGGGTCTGGATGAGGAGCGGGCCGTGAAATGGACCTTCTCTTGCCTTGACAATGATTGTCGTTCCAGGTTGTGCATGCTCGATCGCCGACTGTATTGTGGGGAAATCGCGAGGAACTACAATAGCTCCAGCTGGCACGCGCTCTGCAATGACGAAGAAATAGGTAAACAGGGATATTATCAACAGGACAATAACCCCACCTCCGAGAAGTGTACCTCGCGTAAAGCAGCGGCTCTTTTTCATTGTCTGTGCAACATAATCTTACAACGGAGAGAATAAATCAATCAGCAGTCAGGAAAGGAAGCTATTAGTTATCAGTTCTCAGTCGTCTGTTTGAAAATCGCAGAGCGAGCCTAGTGGGCAACCCGCGCATACAGGTATTGGGCAACAGTGCTCCTTTCCATGGCGAACCAATAGGGCGTGGTACTCGTTGTACAGCGAAGTTCCCTGTTCCAGATTGTTCATGAACAGGGAGCGTAGTTTCGTATATTTCTCCTTTTCATGAGCCATCCCTAGACGAAAGAAGATCCTTCTTGTGTAAGCATCAATAACAAAGCTTGGTTTGCCCGCGGCATACAGAATGATAGAATCAGCGGTCTCTTCTCCAACACCTTTTATCGACAGGAGCTCTGCTCGTAGCTCTGGCACGGGAAGGCAAAATAGGCGCGAGAGCTCTCCATAATAGCGTTGTTTAAGGAAATGCAATAGATTCTTTAGCTTCTTGGCCTTCTCGTTGTAATAGATGGTGGAGTGGATCAGGGAAGCGATTTGTTCCACGGCAGCCCTGTCAAGTTCATGGAGATCGATCAATCCAGCCTCTTTTAGGGAAGTTATTGCCTTCTCTACATTTGACCATGCTACGCTCTGAGTAAGAATAGCTCCAACTACTATTTCGAAGGGAGTTTCCGCTGGCCACCAGCCTTGGGGGCCATACCTATCAAGGAGAAGCTTGTAAATCGACTGCAGCTTTTTCTGCATGTTACTACTTATGGAGGAACTGCAATAGCGCTTCGAGAATTGCATCCGCTATCTTGCTTTGATAAGAAAGGTTACGGAGGAGTCTGGCCTCCTCTTGATTGGTGAGAAAGCCTGCTTCAACCAAGACTGCTGGCATCTGTGCTCGGCGGATGAATAAAGGGGCGAATTTCACGCCACGATCTCTAGCCCCAGTTTTGGCGACCATCTTCTTCTGTAACATTTCTGCGAGCTCGTAACTTGGACTCTCCATCCCGTTTGTTTCATGAATCAATGTTTCTATGCCGGAGATGCTTGAGGATGTATAGGCATTGGCATGGATACTAATATATAGGTCAGCAGCGATTTTGTTTGCGGCAAGTACACGATTGGATGGATCAACGTATTCATCTCGTTGCCGACTTAGAATGATCCGCAATTCGGGGTACTCAAATGCCTTGATGTATATCATATGAGCGATTGCCAGGGTAATCCCTTTTTCCTGTATACCACCAATTCCAATCGCACCTGGGTCTATTCCACCATGTCCAGGATCGATCACGACAGTAAACCGATAGGGAAGGACGGGATCGTCGGCGTCAAGCGAGGAGGAAATAACGCAAAAGAATAACACTACGAGTACCACGGTTATCCTGCCACGTCGACTCAATCGCTCATCACTCCTTAGAATTGCCTGATGTAGGATACAAGGAAAGGCAAACTTGAGTGGGGTTGTTTGTCACGCAAGAAGATGACATATGTGAGGGGGAGATGGCTAAGCGTGTTTTGAGGTGAATCCTCTTGACGGCAAGGGAAGGGTAGACTAAACTCTTGCGTTAGTTGCGAATTACTTGCAATAAGATCCTGATGGTGAATGTCACGGAGTCAGTTTCTTTAAGGAGATACGATGACCCTGGATCAGTTACAGCTTGGAAAGCGAGCTCGTGTTATCAGGGTGCATGGCGGTAGAGGATTGCGTCGTAATCTAACGCAAATGGGAGTTCACCCTGGCGACATAGTTTATTTGACACAAGGAGGAGCTTTTCACGGTCCATTGGTTATTGAGGTGAGTGGTAGCAAGATTGCTCTTGGCCGAGGTGTGGCGCGCAAGGTCCTTATTGATCCTTTGTAGCCCTAAGTTGAGCCTCATTCGTAATTTGCGGATGGGAGAAGAAGTTGTTTTGGAAGGTTACGTGCTGTCTGTAAATGGAGCAAAACGGTGAACTGTACAGAGGTAACACATCTCTTGCATGCAGAAGGGAAGCGTATTACGGGAGAGCGGAGAGTTCTGCTTCGCATCATAACGGATAACCCCCACCTAGACGCGGCTGAAATCTATCAGCTTGCCAGAAAAGAGGCCACAAAGCTTAGCCTGTCTACAGTGTATCGAACGGTGAAGCTCCTCAAAGAACTGGGCTTGGTGCAGTTGAGTGACTTGGGGAAAGGCCATCACCATTACGAGCTTGACTTGAAAGAACACTATCACTTTATTTGCCTTGGATGTGGTAAGGTTGTTGAAATCCCCCCAATTAGTGCCTTCCAAGAGCTTGCCGAGAAGAGGGGCTTTGAGATCATTGGGGCTAAAGTGCAATTAGTCGGATACTGTACGAAATGCTGTAAGAAGCGTGCTCGCGGAACAATGGTGCGCTTTGCCATGCTGTGATACAGAAAGAGGAAGACTCATGATTCGCATTGCTCTGGTGGGGCAACCAAACTCTGGCAAGAGCACAATCTTCAATCACCTGGTAGGATACAGGGCAAATACCTCCAATCTCCCGGGTACCACGGTGGAATACCTGAAGAGTGAGGCTTTAATAGCAGGAAAACATGCTGAAGTTGTAGATCTGCCCGGCATCTATTCCCTTACTTCACTTGATCAAGCAGAGGCCCAAGCGCGCAATTTCCTTCTTGATGGACAGATTGACGCTGTATTGAACGTAGTTGATGCTTCCCTTCTCTCGCGTAGCCTTGAGCTAACCCTTCAACTTACGGAAATGCAGATTCCGATTGTTGTTTGTCTGAACATGGAAGACGAGGCAAAACGAAAAGGGATCACTATCAATCCGGAGAAACTTGCCGAGCGCCTTGGCGTGCCTGTGGTTACTGCAGTCGCTTCGCGTGGGGTAGGCGTAAAGGAAGCGGCAGAGCGCGTGATGGAGGTAGCGCATGCAAAGCCTAGGGTACCTTTTTCTACTTATAGCGATGATGTGGAAAAGGTAGTTGGCGAACTAGTGAAGGAGCTCAATTGTGCATTGGCTCGGCGGATTGGTTTAGTACCACGTCTCCTTGCGATCAAACTTCTCGATGGCGATCCTTATTTTCTGGAACAGGTAAGAAAGAATTCGTTTGAACTTTATCAGAGAACAGAGCAGCTTAAAGATAATCTTGGAAAGATCCGTGGTTCAAGCGCTGAAGAGATACTTTCAGCCGAGCGACATAACCTGGCCATGGAGCTATTTGAAGGAGTGGCTACAGTTGGACACGCGACCGTTGGTTTGCGGGACAAGCTAGATACCCTTCTCATGCATCGCATTTTTGGCTATGTTTTTTTTGCCGCCATTATGTACATTTTCTTCATTGTCGTTTTCCGCGTTGGCTCAATGATCGAAACGCCGGTTATGAATCTGTTCGATCGTTCTATCGACATGCTTGCCCAGGTGATTCCCAAGCATGGATTCGCGTTCTTTGCTCTTAAGGGGATTATCCAAGGTATGGCTGGTGCGATCGGGATTGTTTTTCCCTACCTGGTTCCTTTCTTGGCTGGTCTTGCCGTGTTAGAAGATGTGGGGTATCTACCTCGTGCTGGTTATCTGATGGACGTATTCATGCACAAAATAGGATTGCATGGTAAGTCTGTGATCCCATTTATCCTTGGTTATGGTTGCAGTATACCAGCAGTAATGGCTACTCGTATTCTGGATTCGAAACGCGATCGATTCATTACAGCTGCCCTGGCTGTTATGGTTCCATGCGTAGCTCGCACCACCATTATTTTCGGACTAGTTGGCTATTTTCTTGGCGCGCATTGGGCTTTCTTACTTTACGTTGTGAATATTCTTCTAATTGCCATTATTGGCAAGGTATTGACTAGGCTTTTCCCACAAGTTACCCCGGGATTAATCCTGGAAATCCCTTCTTACAAGGTTCCTTCCATTCGCGTTGTTTTGGCTAAGGTATGGTTGCGTGTCCGCGAATTCATCGTAATTGCGTGGCCTCTTCTGATTGGTGGAAGCCTCGTGTTGAGCCTTTTTGAATATGCGCGTTGGGATTATTATCTGAACCTTGCTTTTCGTCCAGTAACTTGGGCTCTTGGATTACCTCTTGCCCTTGGCGTTACATTGATCTTCGGTGTTTTCCGGAAGGAGCTGTCATTAATTATGCTGTTCCAAGCGCTGGGGACAACCCAGGTAGCTACCGTACTGTCGGCTGGCCAGATGATGACTTTTACACTCTTCGTAATGTTCTACATTCCGTGCGTGGCTACAATTGCGGTACTCGCACGTGAGATTGGACGCGGGAAGACAAGCTTGGTGATTGGGGCTACTACAATGATTGCTCTTGTGGTTGCTCTGTTGGCGCGAGGAATAGCGGCTATGATTGCGTAATTTCGCAATGCGTGATGTGAGGCGAGCGTTAGGAGAATTAGGGGAGAATGTCCCCGAGAAGATGGAACCTAGATGAATGTTCTCGAAGTTTTTCGGAGCGCCATTACGATCACCATCTTCGTCTTCTCCATGATGGTACTAGTCGATTGGCTGAATGTCTTCTCACGAGGCGGGATAACACGTGCTCTACGAGGTCGTAAGTGGCGCGAGTACGTGCTGGCCTCACTCCTTGGCTCAACCCCAGGTTGTCTAGGCGCATTTATGAATGTGTCCATGTATGTGCACGGCGTGATTGGTTTTGGGGCACTGGTTGGAGGAATGATCGCTACTTCGGGGGATGAAGCCTATGTCATGTTTTCTCTCTTCCCGGGCAAAGCATTGCTTATGTTCGGGGGACTGCTGATTGCCGGAGTTCTCTTTGGCTTCCTGTCTGATCTCATAGCAAAACGTCTTGGCATAGTTCCATGCGAGGCATGTGGACTACATGAGCTTCACCCAGAGGAGTTAGGGGATAATGCCTTGGTTACGCTAGTCAACAATGTGCGTCGGCCGAGCGTAATACGGGTCGCTTTTTTTGTGTTGATGGTTGCCCTGCTTAGTATCTCTTTTCTGGGCTTGCTTGGACCGACAGGGTGGGGGTGGATGCGAATCACTCTTGTGGTTCTTCTTTCATTGGGTGCCCTTCTTGGATTGTCAAGCTCGGAACATTACTTGCGAGAGCATATTATTGCCCACGTCTTGTTTCGGCACACCTCGCGCGTTTTCTTGTGGACATTTGGAGCGTTATTGGTTATGTCACTGCTCCCAAGCCAAGGGCTTGTAGAAGAGTTTATTCGATCTCATATGTTGTGGGTGTTCTTATTTGCTGGACTACTTGGGCTGATTCCAGAGTCTGGGCCACACCTAATCTTTGTTATGATGTTTGCCAATGGGCTTATTCCGTTTTCTGTTCTATTTCTAAGCTCGTTTGTTCAAGATGGGCATGGCATGCTTCCATTATTATCGGTATCAGTTCGCGACTCAATTAGGGTAAAGGTATTCAACCTTGTGTTTGGCCTTATAGTGAGTGGGGCACTTTACCTGTGTGGTGTGTAGCATTATTTAGTGCCCAATCCTTAAGCCCGTGCTACTAATTACTGATTTCTTTTTCCGGAAAGCGAGGGATGATTCTTCCGGAGGTTGGTAGAGCTACTCGATCGCCTTGGGCTAAATCTAGGGAGGCTTTTGCTGCTTCGTTCTTGTGTGGAGGGTTGAGAACTGTTATCTTCGTCTCCGGACATATGCCCAGTTTGTTGACCAAGGCTAGACCAACTTGGCTATCGCACAGGCTAACACAACTTGTTACTCGACCGAGGTAATGACCGTTACGGTCGATCACCGCCGCGCCAGGGTGGATAGGGCGCGCGCCTGTCATATCTACTTGGAAGCGAACGGTCTCTCGAGTTGGATTAGTGTATGCCTTAAGGCAATGGTTGCGGCCAATGAAAAATGGTTTATGCAGCTTAACGTATGCGCCGAATCCAGCCTGAAGAGGGTTGATTTGATATGGCCCGGCAAGCTCATGTCCATAGAGCGGCAATCCTGCTTCGGTGCGAGTGGAGTCGCGCGCAGCCAGCCCACATGGCTTCATGCCCAGGGGTGTTCCTACCTCGAGGAGTTTGTGCCAGAGCCAGAGGGCATCGGCCCTAGCCAGGTAAATCTCGTAACCGATCTCTTCACCAGTATAACCAGTGCGGGCGACCAGTAATTGATGTCCATCAATGAAAACCTCACAGAACTCAGTTCTCTGAAGGCAAGAGATAGCGAGTCTTTCTGCCTTGTCTGTAATCTGTTCCAAGATCTTTTGACTAAGTGGGCCTTGCAAGGCGAGGTCCATTACTCCTCGTTCTTCTCTTAGGTTACGCAAATTCACCTCGGGGCCGGAGTGGCGTGAGGGCAACTCTTGGTCGATCAAGTACCGCTGTGCGTTTACTCCAGTCAACCATTCCCAGTCTTTGTTCTCGTTGACAGCATTTACCACTAAGAGGTAGCGATCGTGCGCCCGTCGGTACACAAAAATGTCATCAATCACTTCCCCGTTGGGTGTCAAGAGGTATGCATACTGCGATTCGCCGTTGTCGAGCCACGCAGCGTAATTAGAGGTCACTACATTCAAGAACTCGGTTGCATATTCGCCAGAAACCTCGAATACTCCCATGTGTCCAAGATCAAAGAGTCCGGCTGTTTTGCGCACAGCCCTGTGTTCTTCCAGAGTAGATGTATACCAAACTGGCATCTCCCAGCCAGCAAATGGAACCAATTTCGCGCCAAGTTCTTTGTGTTCATCATAGATAGGAGTATGTTTGAGCGCCTCTTCCTTTTCTTTCCAGGAAAAGCTTACTCGGTTGTCTGTTTGTTCTGATAGCTCAAGGAGTCCCTGCCCGACAAAATAAGGTTTGTGAATGGCGAATAACTCTGGTTGTTGACAGTACATCTCTTGGATTGTCAACGAGCCCCACTTTGTAGGAGGGTTGGTTAAAAGCCATTCCTTTGCTGACGCGGGTATTGTTGCTCGCATTACTTCTTCCACTATAGCCGGGCCTTGCACCTTGCGGAATATGTCTTTTCTGTCAAACAGGATGTATCCGTTTGCTAGCCCGACTAGCCAACTCTTAATCTTTTCTTTGACCGGGCCAGGAATAAGAAGCAGATAATCTTCTTCTGCCAGACGGCCTACAAGGATTTCGGAGATAAGTTGTCCTTCGCCATTGAACATCAGGCTGCGTTGCTGCCGGCCCTTATCAAGGGTTAGGATGTCACTAGTTACGGCTTCGTTTAGCAATGCTGTTGCTCGCCCACTACGCACACGCAGAAAGGCTATAGAGTTGGGGTTTTCAGGCTGCAGGTGTGTTTTCTCGATCGATTTAGCTTCTGGATCGATGTGAGCAATGATTGCCCGTACGTCTTGCGTCGCTTGTTCAAGCACAGACAGCGGAAGCTTGCCACGAGATAGGTTTCCGTTAAGTCCCAGATAGGAGAATGGACGGATTGAGGTTAGCACCTTGGCGATGATTCGTGCGAGGGTCCCCATTTCCTGTTTCCCCATCCCTCGTTGTGTGATCCATGGGGTTCCTAGACGGATTCCATGTGCGTCGGCTGCGCTATGATCGCCTGGGATGGTGTTCTTGTTGCAGACGATTCCCACTAGGTCTAGAATGCGGGACGCGATTTCTCCCATCATGACGAAGCCGGTATCATTGGTGAGTGTTCTTAGGTCGACGAGCAGCAAGTGTGTGTTTGTTCCGCCGTAAGCCAAGGTTAGTCCTTCTTTTTGTAGTGCTTCTGCGAGATAGCCGGCATTCTTTACGATTTGGCCTTGCAGGTCCTTGAATTCGGGGCTTTGTGCAATGGCAAGAGCGACCGCAATTGCGGCGAATTTGTTGACATGCGGACCGCCTTGTTCACCTGGGAAAATGGCGGTGTCAACAAGAGCGGCAATTTTAGGATCAGTAGAGAGAATTACTGCTCCGCGTGGACCACACAATGTCTTGTGGGTAGTCAAAGTCACTACATCTGCGTAGCCAATAGGATTTGGATAGACACCCGCGGTTACCATTCCTGCTGTGTGGGCGATGTCAGCAAGAAGGATGGCACCTACTTCATCGGCGATCTTGCGGAACTCTGACCAATCTGCTTGCCATGGATATGAGGTGAACCCCCCGATTATCAGACGTGGTCGATGGCTCTTGGCCAATTGCATTATTTGGCTGTAGTCGAGTTTGCCCGTTTGAGGATCGGCGGAGTAGGAGACAATCCGATAACGTTTTCCTGTGATGTTAAACTCTGAACCGTGAGTAAGATGCCCTCCTTCGGTGAGCGCCATGCCCATCACAGTATCGCCAGGATCCACAAATGCCTCATAGACGGCAAGATTCGCGGCAGCGCCGGATAATGGCTGGACATTGGCATAGATCCGCTCGGCTGGGTAGTCAGGGGTTGCGAAGCATTCGGCAGCACGGCGGCCAGCAAGCGATTCGACTAGATCAGCGAATTCTGTCCCTTTATAAAAGCGCCAATCGGCGTAGCGGCGGTGGGATGCAAGTTGTTGGTCTAGTTTTGCAAGGGAAGAAGGAGGCGATTTCCGCATAGCGGCGCGAGGATAGCCTTCTGCGTATACGCTGTTGAACACAGAGCCAAGCGCTTCGCGCACAGCTGGTGGAGTTAGGCTCTCTGAAGGGATAAGTATGATCTTCTCTTGTTGCCGTTGTTCTTCAGCACTGATCAGCGTTGATATCTGTGGATCAAGCTTGGCTATGCTTGAGACGCGATCTTTGTTGCTCATGATTGCTCCTTTTCCAGTTGATTGTCTCAGGGTGAAGTCTACGTGGAAGATCATGGTTTTTCCAACATGCTTTGCCAAGAAGATAGAGCCCCCCACTTACAAGTGAGTGACCTCCGAGGATAATTGGGATGTTTGCTGTCATTGCCTCACGAGTAAATGTTGCCCAAAGCTGATCCTTGATTAGCTCGGGGCGGTAAAGGTCACTTGCAAAGCGGTCGGCACGTGAGGGAAGTCCCCCTTCTCTGCACAATAGTGGACGAGTGTCAATGATGGCAGCATCAGCTATACTTGCGAGCCGTGAGAAAAATGTATGGGGTTTGTCAAGGTGCAAAGCGCCAGCAAGAAATGTTTCCTTGCTGCTAGGATAAGCGCGCATTCCGCGTCCTTCAGCAAGAGCACTTGTGCGGCAGGCAATCTCTTGTTCAAAGTGGGACCAAGTTACTGGGTTGACTCGACCTATTAGATAGAGGCGTGAAGCTCGATTGGTAAGATGGTCGATCAATGAAGAAACAGTAGAGTGAATTGGCCGTTGTTGTTCAAGGAGGGCACGCAGTGTCTTACCGCCAAGCTCTGTTGTTGCAAGGATAGAAAGATCGGTTGGAGTGTCAATGTCAAACTGTGTGCTGATATCATGGGGTAAGGAAAAGCAAGAAAATCCTAGCCCGGAAAGGGTAAATCCTAGTGAATTATCAATAGCAGGGAGATTGGTTCTTAGCAGTGTTCTTGCTTGTGCTATTGCGGCAAAGTCACAGGAGTAGAAATTGTTGAATAGCGCCGCGGAAGCATTTTGTTTGGCGAAGGATATAAGAGTTTGCATCTTCTGATTTGTGACTAATGCCCCACTTCCACTGCCGAAGTACACAATGCCATCAAGTGAGTACTTGCTGATAAGTTCTTGTAGGGTTTTTCCAAAGTGAAACGAGCTATTGCTGGTTGAGGCGATTAGACATACATTGCTCGCACGGAGACGTTCTTTGAGCTTTTCATCGTTTGTGACGAGGAAAATAAGATCTAGTCCGGCCTGGCGTAGGGTTGTCATAAGGTCGGATATGGATGCTTCTCTGGCGTTACAAACAAGCTTTTCCCCGAGGCTTTGGCCGAAGGCGCGATGCATGATTATTGCAGCGATGCGCTTCATGAAACATCCCTTATCCTGCCGGTTGGTTTAGATTCTGAAGCCACGCCCTATGATGGCATAGGTTAGTCCACTTGTGCTGTTATCCAATCGGCATTTGAAATAGCAATACTATTTGGGTGGATGGTACAAGCCAGGAAAGCTATTGCTTGTTAGTGTATGGTAGAAGGGCAAGCATGCGGGCGCGCTCTATCTCCCGTGCCAGCTGACGCTGGTGTTTGGCGCATAGACGAGTAGCCCGCTTAGGAAGAATCTTTCCTAGACGATTCATGTAGCGCTTCAACTCTACCGGCTTCTTATAGCTTAATTGAATGTTGTGTTCACAGACTCTGCATTTGCTTTTGCCTTTGTAAAACATGACTTAGAAAGGAACCTCCTCATCCTCTGTTTGATCAGTCGGTTGTTCAATTGGTGGGGGAACTGTTCCCGGCTCGGTGTTAGATTGCGGTATTCCACCAAGAAATTGCACATTTTGGGCAACAACTTCAGTGGCATACACACGCTCTCCTTCTTTGTTCTCGAAAGAATAAATACGAAGCCTTCCTTCAACAGCAGCCTGACGACCTTTGCTAAGGTAATTGGCACAATTCTCTGCCTGATTCCCCCAAGTAATGATGGGAACAAACGTTGTGTCTTCTTGTAGTTGCCCAGAACTATCTTTGTATTGACGATTGACCGCAATGCGAAATCTTGCACGCGCCGTTCCGCTGGCCGTGTACTTGAGTTCCGGATCTGCTGTCAAGTTACCAATTAAGATTACTTTGTTGAGGCTGGCTGACATTTGTAAGTTCCTTTATTTATCTTGCCCTACGATCTGATAGCGAAGGATCTCCTCATCGATGTTTAGGCGTTCTTTGAGGGACTTGACCGATTGGGGCGGTAGTTGGAATGTGGTTAACCCGTAAAACCCTTCTGAGTAGTGCTTAATCTCGTATGCAAGTATTCGCTTTCCCCAGTCTTCGTTGTTCTTTACTTCGCCCCCGTTCTCTGTGATCAGGCTATGAATCCGTTCTACCTTGACTACTTGTTTTTCATTAGGGAGATCTGGCTTTATAACATAAACAATCTCGTATTCGTTCACTCCTACACCTCACTATTGCTTTTCAGGGTCTAACTTTATCCTGAATTGTATTGGAAGTCAAATTGCTTCAAAGTCTATTGTGGTATGGACAATTGCAGTCATACAATGGGAGGATTGCAATAGTCGTAATGCGAGAATGCCCTTCCGTTCTTGACAAAGGGCTATTCGATACCTATAATGGTGGAAAATTTCTAGGGAAAGGAGGTTGCAGGATGAATAAAGGGGAGTTTGTAGACAGGCTGGCGACCAAGACTAGCTTGACCAAGAAAGACGCCCGCAAGGCCCTTGATGCGATGATTGATCTGATCTCGGGTGCCTTGAGTTCTAACGAGGAGGTTCTTCTGACTGGGTTCGGCAAGTTTGAAGTTAGGGCTCGAAAGCGCTCCAAGCGGATCAATCCCCAGACTCAGCAGCGGATTACTGTTCCAGAAAAAGTTGTGCCAGCCTTCAAGCCTGGGAAAAACCTGAAGGATATTGTTGCTAGGAAATTGAGGGCCGTGCGAAGTGGCTCTGAGCTTAAAGTAAGAAGGGTGTAGCTCGCTCTAACTTCGTGGGTTTATAGCCTAATAAATGGTGTGGTTGTGCAGAAACGACAGCTAGGATCTAGTTTATGTATGAATGTGGACTAGATATGGTAGTTGTCGTTTTTGTTTGTTGCGCAAATGAGAGAAACCGCTTCTGGTGATTTAGGGAGGTGATAGAGAGAACAGACTCTGGATTGCCGTGCAGGAATGGATAGTTACGAGTTGGAACGTATGTATCGTTGCATGAACTTTCTTAAAGGAGGACTAGTTATGAAATGGCAAGGATATAATGGATATGCTGCTCGACGGTTGAATAGGTTCTTTGGAAAACTGATTAGGAACAAGGGTGTTTACTATTTGCTTACGATTGTTGCGTTTGGGCTCCTGCTTGGCGCAAACATGAAATGGCATCCGTAGAGATTCCCCAAGGAAGTTAGTCCATCCGGACCTTTCTTTCTGCAGATAGGGAGGCACGGGTGGGCTTTTTCTTTTGCCAGGAGAAGAGATGAAGCTACCATTTCGAGCCAAGGTGTTTATTGGTTTGCTGGTCGTTTTCTGCTTCGCCTCGTTGGTCTATGCCGTTTATACGGTTTCTCCTCCTACCGCCGATCAACTGGCGATAGCTAGCGTTTTTGTCATCCTTGCCATATTGTCAGAAATCTACGCCACGTGGATCCCGCCCTATAAGTGGGAGATCTCTGGCTCTATGGCAATATGTCTTGCCGCCCTATTCATGCTTGGCCCTTCACTTGGCGTCTTGTTGGTATTTGTTTCCTCGCTTCTCTCAGAGGTGTTCTTAAGATGGGATCAGCTCAGGCAAGGGTACGGCAAGTTTATTGCTGCTACATTGTTCAATACCAGTCAATTAACGGTTGCAATGACAGTGGCCGGCTTAACGCTCCGCTTTTCGAACCACCAGGTCCTTTTGCTTGGGGAACCGTCTGAGTACCTTTGGGCGATCGCAGGGTCTCTTTTCTATCTGCTCCTAAACACTTCTTCTGTCATAGGCATTGTTTGCATAATTGAGAAGAAGAAATTTCTCTACCCTATGTGGACGAACCTTCATGAGTTCTTTGTTCAATACTTCACGCTGTGTAGCCTGGCTTTGCTACTTACGGTTCTTTATTCAATTTCGATCTGGCATGTTCTGTTGGGGCTAATTCCCGTTGTTCTGGTTCATGTTTCTTTTGGTAGCTATCTAAGGCTTCAAACCGAGACACGGAAGACATTTGAGCAGATTTCTCGGCTGCTTGATGAGCGGGATCATTATACTGCGATACATTCAACTGAGGTGGCTGAGCTTGCGACTAGAATTGCTCAAGAGATGGGTCTTTCACAGCGAGATATCGAAAGAACCGATATTGCTGCCAGGGTACATGATATCGGAAAGATTGCTGTTCCTGACTCGATTTTACTTAAACCGGGTCCGTTAACGGAAGAGGAATGGAAGATAATGAAGCTTCATCCAGCCGTTAGCGCGGAATTGATTGAAGGCTTGGAAATCTACGCACCGGTAGCAAATGCCGTTCGACATGAACATGAACGGTGGAATGGAAAGGGGTATCCCGACGGATTAAGAGGAGAAGCTATTCCTTTTGTGGCACGGATAATTGCTGCTGCTGATATCTACAATGCCCTTTCCACTGATAGGCCTTATCGTAAGGCTTTCTCTCGTCAACAGGCAATTGAGATTGTTAAGCAGATGCGAGGGGTTGAACTTGATCCAGCGGTTGCAGATGCCCTGATACGCGTGATCTCGGGCCAGAAAACGTGACACCCCTTGATATAACAATATACTATTTGTCATATAGACAGGTGGGAGGAAATCATGCATCCAATCCTTATCCGCGTGGGCTCCGTAGCCGTTCACTATTATGGTCTTATGTATGTAATTGCCATTACGGTTGGTTTTTGCCTATTTACACGAGAAGCACGGCGCAAGGGCCTTAGCCTTTCTACGGACGATAGGTTGGGTTTGTTCTTGTGGCTCATTCCACTAGCGATCATCGGCGCACGGTTTTACTATGTAGCGTTCCGCTGGGGATACTATAGTTGTCACCCGGTGGACATGATCAAACTTTGGCAGGGCGGGCTTGCCATTCACGGCGGGGTAATCGCTGGCATTGCTGTTGTCTATCTATTCAGCCGGGTGAAAACGGTTCCGTTTTGGTCACTTACTGATGCGCTTTCCCCTAGCCTTATCCTTGGCCAAGCGATTGGCCGGATCGGCAATCTGATGAATGGTGATGCTTATGGACTTCCCACGAATCTACCTTGGGGAATTCGCTTTCCATCTCATTCTCCAGCGGGAAGGGCTTATCCGGGCCTGGCCACTCATCCGTCAATGGTCTACGAGATGCTCCTTGATTTGGTTATCTTCATTCTTTTGTGGCGAGTACGCAATAAGGGCTACCGTGATGGTTTCTCTACGGCGATGTATTTTATTCTTTATTCACTTGCTCGTTTCCTCGTTAGTTTCACGCGTGGAGATAGTTTGTGGCTTGGCCCAATCCGCGTCGCGCATGTGATAAGCGTTGTTCTTGTGATTGGATTTTCTCTGCTTGTTTTTGTTCGCCGTTTGTATCAGCACGATGCAGGTGCTGAGGAAGGTCTTTGATCGAGACATGCTTTTACAAAGCCGGAGAATAGTGGGTGGGGTGAGAGGAAGTGAGATCGAAACTCGGGATGAAACTGCACTCCAACAAACCAAGGGTGGTCCGCAAGCTCGATAATCTCTACTAATCGATCGTCAGGTGAGGTGGCGGCGATATGCATTCCTCCTTCCTCAAATAGGTTGCGATAGATCGGATTGAATTCGTAGCGGTGACGATGCCGCTCGTAAATACTTGTTTTCTTGTAACAAGAGTAGCTCCTAGTTCCTTGTTTAAGGATTGCCTTATAGGACCCTAAGCGCATTGTTCCGCCTTTGTCTGTGACTTGTCTTTGGTCATCAAGAAGGTCAATTACCGGATATGGAGTATTGGAGTTGAATTCAGTACTATTTGCCTCAACAAGGCCCAGACAAGCTCTAGCGTACTCAATTACGGCACACTGTAGTCCCAAACAGATCCCGAAAAAAGGGAGCTGTTTCTTGCGTGCGTAGTTGACTGCTAATACTTTTCCCTCAATTCCTCGATCGCCAAAGCCCCCTGGAATCAAGACACCATCAAGCCCTTGCAGATGAACTTTGGCTCCATCTCGATTGAGCTCTTCCGCTGATATCCAGCGTAGCTTGACACCTATATCCAAAGCTGCTCCAGCATGGATAAGTGCTTCGGTGATGCTGATGTAGGAATCAGTTAGTTGGACGTACTTCCCTACGATTCCGATCAGTACATGCTGAGAGGGGTTTTGGATACGCCTAAGCCTCTTCTCCCACTGATTCATGTCCGCTTTTCTCGGGGGAAGAGCAAGGCCTTTGGCGACTTGACGATCAAGACCTTGCGCTTTCATAGCAATTGGGATCTCGTATATCGATGATACGTCTTGGTCTTCAATAACGTTTTCTTGAGGAACATCACAAAACAGAGCAATCTTGCGCTTGACTGGATCAGGAATTGGTCTGTCACAACGAGCTATAATTGCATTTGGTTGGATTCCTATTGCGCGTAGCTCCTTCACGCTGTGCTGAGTTGGTTTGGTCTTAATCTCGTCTGAGGCCGCAATGTGCGGAAGAAGAGTCAGGTGTATAAAGAAAGTCTCCTCGCGTGGGAGTTCATCCTTCATTTGACGCAGCGCTTCCAGAAAAGGTAGGCTTTCAATATCACCAACCGTTCCTCCTACTTCAATCACGCCAATCTGGGCGTGTTCTTGTTCAAGGGGTAGTTGAATTAAACGCTTGATCTCATCAGTAATATGCGGGATTACTTGTACGGTTTTTCCGAGGAAAGCTCCCGCGCGTTCCCTATGGATGACACGCCAATAAACCTGTCCGGTAGTAATGTAATTTACCGCTGACAGCTCTTCGTCCAGGAATCGCTCGTAGCGGCCGATGTCGAGGTCTGTTTCCTTGCCGTCGTGTGTGACAAACACTTCTCCGTGCTCGTAGGGATTGATTGTGCCTGCATCAACGTTTACATATGGGTCGATCTTTTGCATAGTGACCCGATATCCCTTGAGTTTGAACAAAAGGCCAATAGAAGCGGCAACTACTCCTTTTCCGAGCCCGGAGAGAACTCCTCCGGTAACAAAAATGAACTTGCGCATTTACCCTCCGCTGTTGTTTCAGACTCCATACAGCATACGGAAACACTTCAATTCGTGCAAGCACAAACACAAGGGATATCTATCGTTTTGTGTAAGAGAGAACATTATGCTATAATCCGTTAGTCTTGTCAGATGTCAGCAGGAAAGGAATTGGTGGTATATGTTAAATCTTGTACTAGAAATTGTTTTTTTCATTGATTGTTTTGGTCTTATGGGAGTTATTCTACTTCAAATGAGCGAGCATTCTGGGCTTGGTGGTGCCTTTGGATCAGGGATGTCGGGTACAGTATTTGGCCGTGACGAAGCCAGAGATCCGAAGCGAACCCTTACATCAGGAATGGCAGCAGTGTTCATGGTTCTAGGATTAGTTCTATCGATTTTCTAAATGGCGTTTGAGGGGGCGAGATAACTATGCCATTGATCGAGGTTAAGAATCTCAAGACGTATTTCTATACCGAAGATGGTGTGGTACGGGCTGTAGATGGTGTTGATTTTGCGATCGAACAGAACAAAACGCTTGGAGTAGTAGGGGAGAGCGGCTGTGGAAAATCTGTGACTGCCCTCTCAGTCATGGGCTTGATCCAAATACCCCCCGGCAAGATTGAAGAGGGAGAAATCCTATATCATCGCGATGGAAAAGTTACAGACCTAACAAAGCTTAATCCCAAGGGCAAGCAATACCGGTCGATTCGGGGAAACGAGATTGCGATGATATTTCAGGAGCCGATGACCTCTCTTAACCCCGTATATACGATCGGGAACCAGATTATGGAGGCAATCGTTCTCCACCAGCACCTAAGAAAGAAGGCAGCGCGCAAGAAGGCAATTGAGATGTTGTACGCTGTTGGGATCCCAGTTCCGGAACAGCGGATCGATGAATATCCTCATCAACTGTCTGGCGGGATGCGCCAGCGAGCGATGATCGCTATGGCGCTTTCATGTAATCCTTCGCTTCTGATAGCTGACGAGCCAACTACAGCCTTGGATGTAACAATTCAGGCCCAAGTTCTTGAGTTGATGAACACCCTGCGTAAGGATTTTAATGCTTCAATTCAGTTCATCACTCATGATCTAGGGGTTATCGCTGGCATGGCTGACGATGTTGTTATCATGTATTTGGGTAGAATTGTCGAGGCTTCAGAAGTGCATGCCATCTATCATGACCCTAAGCATCCCTACACGCAAGGGCTCATGAACTCAATACCTTCACTCGCTACAGCAAAAGTGCGCCTTGTTCCCATTGAAGGCGTTGTCCCTGACCCGTTTGAAGTTCCACCAGGGTGTGGTTTTGAGCCCCGTTGTCCGCAAGCACTAGAGATCTGCAAGACGAAGATTCCGCCGCTAAAAGAACTAAGCCCTGGACACTTCACTGCTTGCTGGCTATATGAATAATAGAGAGGTGATAAAGCTTGTCTTCTGACAACTTCCTGCTTGAGGTAAAGGAGCTAAGAAAGTATTTCCCTGTGCGTAAAGGAGTCCTGAGACGTGTGGTAGCTCAGGTTAAAGCTGTTGATAACGTTGATCTAGCCATCAAGGAAGGAGAGACTCTAGGGCTGGTTGGAGAAAGCGGCTCCGGAAAAACTACTACCGGGCGAACAATTCTACGCCTAATTGAGCCAACCAGTGGACAGATAATGTTTCGGAGCAAGGCCCTTGCCGGCCCGGGCAAGGATTATGTACAAATAGACATTGCTTCTGCCCCCCGCAAGAAGCTTAAGGCGCTTCGGAGAGATATGCAGATCATTTTCCAGGATCCGTATTCGTCTCTGAACCCACGTATGACCGTGGGCGCAATTGTGGGTGAACCATTGATTGTGCATAGGATAGCAAGAGGGAAAGAAAGGGAGAGTCGCGTTCGCGAGCTTCTTGCCTCTGTCGGTCTAAAACCTGATCATATGAAACGGTATCCTCACGAATTCTCAGGCGGACAGCGTCAGCGAATTGGAGTTGCTCGCGCACTTGCACTTGATCCACAACTAATCGTAGCTGATGAGCCAGTCTCTGCGCTTGATGTCTCGATTCAAGCCCAGGTATTGAATATGCTTGAGGACCTGCAGCAGGAATTCGGCTTAACGTACTTATTCATTGCTCATGATTTGTCAGTAGTTAAGCACATTAGCGATCGTGTAGCAGTGATGTACCTGGGAAGAATTGTGGAATTGTGTGTAACTGAGGAGCTGTTCAATCATCCGAAGCATCCGTATACTGAGGCTCTGATGTCTGCAGTGCCTATTCCTGATCCGGATTATGAAGTTGAGCGTATCCTTCTTGAAGGAGATGTTCCTAGCCCTGTCAATCCCCCTTCGGGGTGTTATTTCCACCCACGGTGCCAATATGCCAAGGAGATCTGCGAGAAGGAGGCTCCTGTGCAGCGGGACTTGGGCGGTGGGCATTTCAGTGTTTGTCACCTTGCTGATCAATTGAGCTTAAGGCCGGTTAGGCTTCAGTGATCATCCTCCTCGGAACCAAGAACCGAGGTAAGATGAAGGAGTTGCAGGAGCTTTTAGCCGATCTTCGCTCTGTGGAGCTAGTAACCTGTTTGGATCATCCATTTCGTAGCGTAGAGGAATCTGGAAGAACCTTTCTGGAGAATGCACTAATCAAAGCACGGGCAGTCTGTGCCGAAACGGGGCTTCCTGTCTTGGCTGAAGATGCGGGTCTTGAGGTAACTGCTTTGGGTGGAGCGCCTGGCATTTTCTCTGCGCGGTTCTCTGGGATTCCTGTGGATTATGAGAAGAACAATATCTTGCTGCTTGAGAGATTGGAGGGAGTTAAAGATCGCCGAGCATGCTTTGTTGCCATTGCTGCTCTTCGGCTTCCAGAGGGCAAAGAGTTTACCAGCGAAGGCAGATTATGGGGGAGGATTGCCACCCGTCCATCCGGAAGAAGAGGGTTTGGGTATGACCCGCTGTTCATCCCGACTGATTTCAACTGTACCCTTGCAGGGCTTTCCCTTGAGAAGAAAAACCAAATCAGTCATCGCTATATTGCCATTAAAGGGATGAAAAAGATCCTACAGGACCTTGCTCAGAAGGATTGATCCTCAACCATGAGTGAGGGTTTTCTCGAATTCCCTGAGTGCACGACGTTGTGGTGTGTTTAGGTGGGTGGGAATGACAACTTGCAGTATTACGTAGTGATTTCCTTTCCCTTTTCTGTGTGGGCTGGGCATCCCTTTGCCTTGTAAACACAGAGTTGTTCCAGGCTGAGTTCCTTGCGGGATTGTGAGCGTTGCCTCTCCCCACAAGGTATTTATCTTTATCTTTGCCCCTAGCGCTGCTTGCGCATAATGGATTTTCGCCTTAGAGTAAATGTCCGATCCTCGTCTCTCGAACGTAGAGTGTGGAATTACCTCAAGTACGATGTACAAATCTCCCACCTGACCACCACCTGGGCCCACATTCCCTTGGCCTCTTAATCTGAGACGGGAGCCGTTGCCAACTCCAACTGGAACACTTATCGAGATCTTGCTCTTTTCCTTGACCCGTCCTTTTCCGTTGCAGTGCTGACACGGATGTTTTATGATCTCTCCTCTTCCACCGCACTCAGGGCAACTACGGAGGGTCACAAAGCTTCCCAGCAGGCTTTGTTGTCTGTATTCCACTTGTCCTTTCCCCCTACAGGTAGGACAAACCTGCCTAGAGGTGCCCGGCTCTATTCCACTTCCATTGCAGTAGCTACAAGAGACCAGCCGAGGGACAGTGATTTTCATCCGTGTTCCAGACGCAGCATCTTCTAAGCTGATGCGAAGTTTGTACTGAATATCCTCGCCTTGGCGGGTCTGTTGCCTGCGGGTCGCGGTGTGGGTGGCTCCTTGGCGGAAGAAGAGATCAAAGATGTTGTCGAATCCACCAAATCCGAAATCAGCGTAAGCCTCACGCGCATGGCGAAAGTCATTTACATCGAAGTTGAACCCTTGATCTGGCCCAGCGTGGCCATAGCGATCATATTGAGAGCGTTTCTCCGGGTCAGAGAGAACCTCATAAGCTTCTGCTACACGTCTGAACTGTTCCTCGGCCTTCTTCCGTGTAGTGGGATTCTTGTCTGGGTGGAGTTCCTTTGCTTGTGTGCGATACGCTCGCTTGATCTCTGCCTGGCTAGCATCACGGTCTACCCCTAATATCTTGTAGTAATCGCGATTGGCCACACCGTGCCTCCCTTGCTTTTTCGAGATTAGTTGTCTTCTTCATACTCTGCGTCTACGTAGTCTCCATCGTTTTCTTCTTTGTCTGTCTTCTGTTCCTGATCAGAAGAAGGTTCAGAGCCTTCAGTGGCCGTCTGTTTGTAGGCTTGTTCGGCCAGGCGTTGAGCGTGCTTGGAGAGTTCCTCCATTGCCTGACGGAGTTCATCTGCGCTTGCGTCTTGAGAAAGCTTGTCCTTCACGGAACGAAGTTGATCCTCAATCTTGCCGCGCTCCTCCTGGGAAACCTTTTCTCCTAGTTCGGAAAGGGATTTTTCCACCGAATAAACGAGCTGGTCGGCCTGATTGCGAGCTTCTACGTCCTTGGCTTTCTTGCTATCTTCCTCTGCATGTGTTTCCGCCTCGCGACGCATCCGCTCGATTTCACTTTCATCGAGATGTGATGATTCCTTGATGGTAATCGAAGAACTTTTTCCCGTTGCTTTGTCTTTGGCAGTTACGTGCAATATTCCGTCCGTATCGATGTTAAAAGTTACGTCAATTTGTGGAATCCCACGTGGAGCAGGGGGGAGACCAACCAATTGGAACTTGCCAAGGGATTTATTGTCCGCCGCCATCTTGCGTTCTCCCTGTAGAACGTGGATCTCTACACTTGGCTGGTTATCCCCAGCCGTGGTGAAGGTTTTCGACTTCTCTGTTGGAATAGTAGTGTTACGTTCAATCAACGGTGTTCCTACGCCGCCAAGTGTTTCGATGGACAGCGTCAATGGAGTAACATCCAAGAGAACGATTTCATCGACTTCGCCTGCAAGGATACCTCCTTGAATAGCTGCTCCTTGGGCGACGACCTCATCGGGGTTGATTTCTTGGTTAATCTTTCCGGGAATATGGGAGGCAATCATTTCCTGTACTTTAGGGATTCGAGTTGAGCCTCCAACGAGAACCACTTGGTCTATGTCCTTGGCGGATTTCTTTGCTTCACGCATTGTGGCTTCAACCGTGCTGCTAGTTCTTTGCAACATGTCATCAATCATGTGTTCAAATCTAGCTCGTGTGAGTTTCTTTTCCAAGTGCTTAGGGCCACTAGCATCAGCAGTAATATATGGAAGGTGGATGGTTGTTTCCTTGCGGCTGGATAGCTCCATTTTTGCTGCTTCCGCGGCATCCTTTAGTCGTTGCATTGCGCTTGCATCCTTACGAAGGTCGATTCCGCTATCCTTACGAAATTCATCCACTAGCCAATCGATGATTCGTTGATCAAAATCGTCTCCGCCAAGGTGTGTGTCTCCATCAGTAGCGATGACTTCAAATACTCCATCTCCAATCTCCAGAATAGAAACATCGAATGTTCCTCCACCCAGGTCGTAAACAAGGATCGTTTGTTCCTTGCTTTTGTCCAGGCCGTAGGCAAGGGAAGCCGCCGTTGGCTCGTTGATAATCCGCATTACTTCCAATCCTGCGATCTTGCCCGCATCTTTGGTTGCCTGTCGTTGAGAGTCATTGAAGTAGGCAGGAACTGTGATTACTGCCTTTTTGATCTTTCCACCCAGGTGATTCTCAGCGTCCTTCTTTAGTTTTTGCAGGATCATTGCTGACAACTGTTCCGGTGTATATTGTTCAACTTTACCATCCCGTTCAATCTTTACTGAGTGGTCAGTGCCCATCT
The DNA here is from genome assembly GCA_030611415.1 of Candidatus Bipolaricaulota bacterium. Lineage (GTDB taxonomy): Bacteria > Bipolaricaulota > Bipolaricaulia > UBA7950 > UBA9294 > JAUVYF01. The sequence goes on along the minus strand of JAUWPW010000001.1, from coordinate 71,099 downwards.
GCCGTTTTATTGACGCAATCGTGCGTTTTGGGTTGGTAATTGCTTGCCGCTTAGCCAATCGACCTACCAGGCGTTCATTGCTATCGGTGAAGGCAATAACTGATGGAGTTGTTCTTTCACCCTCGGTGTTGGTAATTACCTCTGGTGCGCCGCCTTCCAGTACAGCAACACACGAGTTGGTTGTTCCTAAATCGATTCCAATAATCTTCTCCCTCATGATTTTTCCTCCTCTGGTGAGATCATTCCTTTACTTACCTTTACCTTGCTTGGGCGTAGAACCCTGTCGCTACGGAAGTATCCACGCTCAAATTCCTCAATGATAGTGTTTTTTTCTTCCTTGCTTTCTGTGCTTAGCAAGGCTTCATGCCTTGCTGGGTCAAAGGCCTTTCCGACTGCCATGATTGGAGCAACGCCTTTTTGCTTCAAAAGCTGGTCAAATTGGCTAAATATTCCTCTTATTCCGTCGATAAATGATTGCGTAGCGTTGTTCTCGTCAAGGCTATCGAAGGCTCGCCGCAAATTGTCAAAAATCGGAAGGAAGTCAGCTATTAACTGATCTGAGACTTGTTCGCTGATAGTTGCGATATCACGTTGTATGCGCTTCTTGTAGTTCTCAAACTCTGCCTGCAGTCGTTTTAGGCGTTCAATATAGGAAAGGATTTCTTCGTCTTTGTTGGCTAATAGTTGCTCTTGTGGTGTGGAAGTCTCTGTTTTCTCTGAACTGTTAGCCTTCCCTTTCTTATCAACGCCTTCTGGGTGTTTCTTTCTATTCGTCATCCTTATTTCCTCCTTGGACCTGCGCGCAAGAAGCTACTAGTAGCGCCTCCAATCGGTTTGCAATGTAACTTGTCACGGAGAGAGCTTTTCCATAGTCCATCCATAGAGGACCAATCACGCCAAGTACTCCAGAGTGTGGACCATAATTAGCAGTTACCGTGCTGTATTCAGAGATCCCAGGCAGCGAACAATCTCCAACAGAGATAACAACTCCGCTTTTGTTGGCGCGTCTCTGGGTGATCGTCTTGGCGAATGCTTCTTCATCATGTAACGCATGAATCAGCTGAACAAACTGTTCCATTGCCTGATCGGGGGCTACTTCTTGTAGATCGTCAGTAATGTTCAAGATCCCTTCCAGGCAGAGCTCTCGGCGTACCTGTTGCTTAATGAGGCGCCGCAACACGAAGAGGGCGTCACGCGTTAGTTGCTCGTACCATCCATCTCCTTCTTTGTCTAGTGTTAGTTTTCCTATCTCTTCCAAGGTCATCCCACGTAGATTACTGTTGATGATTGTCATTATTCGTTCTATCTGTTCACGGGAAAGATCTTTCTCGACAGGGATCATTCCATGCTTGATTACTCCAATATTGGATATGATTACAAATAGGATTAAGCGAGGAGCTATTCGTGCCAGAATTATGCGGTCAAGGCGAGTTTCTGCCCATTGTGGCGGTATAACAAACCCAACGCATCCGGTAATGTTTCCTAACAGAAAAGCCGTCTTGTGCATTGCCTCGAGCACTTCTAAGCAGCGTACCTCATAGGCCTCCACTATTTCCAGGCGTTCTTTCTTTGTCAGTTCAGAAAGGTCGAGCAGCCAGTCGACAAAGAAACGGTACCCTTTTTTTGTTGGGATTCTTCCGGCAGATGAGTATGGTTTCTTGATATAATCGGAAGCCTCTAAGTCATTCATGTCATTCCGTATTGTGGCGGAGCTGACCAGTGGCCTGTAATCCTCCAAGATCATTCTTGAGGAAACTGGCTCGTGTTGGCGAATGTAACGATCCACAACCTCTTTTAGAACTAGTTTCTGTCTATCCGGGAGATCCATTTGTATAATTAGCACTCTCCATAGGAGTTTGCTAAATAATAGCTGTTGGCGCGCCTCTTGTCAACCGACCAAATGGTAGTATTGTTACTTGTGAACAACGAGGTATTGTGTCATCTGTTAAGCATTCCTCCCGCAGCAGTTCTTGTACTTCTTTCCGGAACCACAAGGGCAAGGGTCGTTGCGACCCGGTCTTTTCTTCTTCATGATTGGTATTTGTTTCGGTTTCTTGGTTGTGGTTGCGGGGCTGTTACTTGTTGAACCTTGACCTGCATGGACATAATGCAGATCCTGCGACATGGTAGGGGTTGACATTTCCTTTGCTATAGAAAGCCGCGGAGAGAGCAAAGAACGAACAACCTTGTCCGCTGTGCAGACGAGCATCTCTTGGAATAAGCTGAACGATTCACGCTTGAATGCGACAAGCGGATCGCTTCCTCCATAAGCAGTCCACCCAATACCTTCTTTAAGATCATCAAGCGTGTATAGGTGAGATAGCCATGCCTCATCAATGATACTGAGGATCAAGTAGCGCGCAACCAGACAGAAACGCTCGCCTAATCGTTTCTGTTGCTGAGAGGCGGCGCACATGAGATGCTCTTGGACTGTCTGCTCAAGCCCACCGATTCCTTTTTCTTTGAGGGTTTCGGGCGAAAAGCGAAGGTATGCGGAGAGTTCATGCGCAAGACCGGATAGACTCCACTCGTCCTTGGGGGTTGACGCTTGGGCATACTTAGAGACAAGGTTTTCCGTGTACTCCTCGATCAATTGTTTCAGGTACTCATTTAGATCATCCTGTGAAAGGGAATCTACTTCATCATGAGGAGGAAGAAGGAAGCGGTCACGCAATGAGTAGATTGCCTCTCGTTGTTTTGCTAGGACGAGGTCGTATTCCAATAAACGCTTTCTGATTTCGAAGTTTCTTCCCTCGACCCGTTTCTGTGCTCGACGGATTGCCTTCGATAAGATTTCGTGTTCGATGGCTTGTCCTTCTTCCATCCCTAGTCGGTCCATTAAGCTACCTATCCTATCTCCACCAAAGACACGGATAAGATCATCATCCAATGAGAGGAAGAACTGAGAGGAGCCGGGATCGCCCTGTCTTCCAGCCCGGCCAAGGAGTTGGTTGTCAATTCGGCGGGCCTCATGGCGCTGACAGCCGATTACATGTAATCCGCCAAGCTTTGCCAATCCGTCGCCAAGCTTGATGTCGGTACCACGACCAGCCATATTTGTGGCTACAGTGATCGCCCCATGTTGTCCGGCTTCTTTGATGATCTGCGCTTCTTCTTCATGGTGTTTGGCGTTAAGTACATGGTGTGGAAGGTTGCGTGCCTTGAGAAGAGAAGATAGGCGTTCAGATTTTTCGATTGAGTTGGTTCCGATCAATACAGGTCGGCCCACCTGGTGTAATCGGTCTACATTATCAACGATTGAGCTGAATTTGCCTTGCTCATTGCGAAAGATCACGTCTGGCTTGGCCTCACGAATGAGTGGTTTATTGGTGGGGATAACAATTACGGGAAGGCCATAGATCTGCCTAAATTCCTCCTCCTCTGTCTTTGCAGTTCCGGTCATTCCGCAGATTCCCTTATATAGCTGAAAGTAGTGCTGGACAGTAATTTGGGCGAGGGTCTGTGACTCACGCTGGACCATCATCCCTTCTTTTGCCTCTAGTGCTTGGTGTAAGCCATCGGAATAGCGGCGATCGGGCATCAATCGACCAGTGAATTCATCGACGATGATTACTCGGCCATCCTTAACAATATAGTCTTGTTCCTTCTTGAACATGTGCAATGCTCGTAGAGCAGTCTCAAGATGATGAAGGATGTCCGTATTACTTGGTGCATATAGGTTGTCAATCGATAGAGAGAGTTCCACTTTGCGTATTCCCTCGTCAGTTATAGTGAGTCGTTTTGTTTCCTCATCAATTTCAAAATCTTTATCTTGCTTGAACCTGTGCGCAAGCCCAGCGAACTTGTTGTAACGGTTTGTGGATTGGGCTGTGGAGCCGGAAATGATAAGCGGTGTACGTGCTTCGTCGATTAGAGTGTTGTCTATTTCGTCTATGATTGCGTAATTGAGGGGTCCTTGCACTTTCTGTTCAACAGATAATACCATGTTGTCACGTAAATAGTCGAATCCAAACTGGTTGTTCGTTCCATAGATTATACTGGCCGCATAGGCGGCCTTCCGCTCCTCAGTCTTCATCTCTTGCTGAAGAAGCCCAACCGAGAATCCGAGAAACTCATAGATTGGTCCCATCCACTCTCGGTCACGGCGGGCGAGATAGTCGTTTACTGTGATTACGTGTACATTTCCCAGGAGAGCATTCAGGCAAGCTGGAAGCGTAGCAACAAGGGTTTTCCCCTCACCTGTTTGCATCTCTATAATCTCATGGTTGTCTAACGCAAGTGACCCCAAGATTTGCACGTCAAATGGTCTCATTCCTACTCTGCGCTCGGCAACCTCACGCACAACAGCGAATAGCTCGATTCTAATCTGCTCTTGTGATTCTCCTTGTGCAAGACGCTGACGGAACTCGGCGCTTTTTCCTGCCAATTCTGTATCAGTAAGCCCTTTTACTTCGGCTGATAGTCTATTTATCGCATCAAGGTCATGGCTCATGCGCTTCAACCGTTGGGCATTTGTGTGTCCAAACAGATAGTCTATGCTTCGCTTGATCGTGTCTATTGCCATTAGAGTATCACGGGTTTAGTATAGGAAGAGAGAAACATGCTTTCAACCTGAATTAGAGAGGGGATAGTTCGACAAGCCCTGCTTGAATCGCCTCTTTCTCTTGAGCAAGAAGATCGATTTCACTGCGTAGCTCATACTCTTCTGAATAGCTGGTGGCTCGAGCAAGCCTACCCTCGGCAGAGGTAAGTTTCGCTTCGACCAGTTTGAGGGCTTTTTCGTAGCTGTCGTACGCGCGTACTGACATTCCTTGACCCCGATACAGGCCACCAAGTGCAATGTAGGGAGGCTCAAAATTGGGGTGTGCTAGGGTAAGATCCTCCAGTATGCTAGTCGCAAGGTCGTATTGCCCGTCGCGGATAGCAATGAGTCCTTGAAGATAGCGTGCTTGAAGTGTGGCGCTGGGTTTGGGATGACTGGCCACTAACAGCTCTACGTATTCTCGCGCTGTTTCCACATCATTGAGGTTGATGGCCAGGTTTGCCAGGTTTAGGTAGGTATTTTCCATGACGAAGCGGGTGAGGCATTTTTTCAGATTGACCATTGCTTCCTCGTCATGGCCTTGCTTAAGGTTCACGATGGCTAGATAGTAATATACCTGGCGTGGACAAAAGTCCAGCGCGGCACTCCTAAGGAGGGTTTCCTTGCTCGTATAGACGTAGCCTTGCTCGAGCTGTCCTTTTCCTCTTCCAAAGAGTATGTTGGCAGAAACATCGCGGATGGCAATTACGCTTGTCACCAGACAAAATGCGGTAATAACCCCAACAAGCGCCCTTAGCGGCCACCGTTTAACACAGACAGCTACCCGTGCTCTTGCGCCATAGGCAGACGAAGAAACAAGGCCCAAAGCAACTACAAAGACAAGGGAGGAGGCGGGAAGATGGGCGGGGAAACTAACCAGGGCATGTACCAGAAAAACGACGATCCCACAGGCAAGAAGTAGCATATCTAGACGATCTGACTCGTCTGGATTCCCTTGTAGTCTGATCCATAGGAAGAGCGGGATAACAACTAGCAGCGCTAACAGTGTGATTATCCCAAATGTGCCTAGCTCGGCTATGGCTTGCACATACTCGTTGTGGGCCTGTGCTGCTCGTTCAATGTAAAAGTTATAGGCCTCTCCGCGCGGGGTAGAGAGGAACTGCGCTTTGTACGGAATGAAATTTAACTTGTAGTTTCCCAAACCTACACCAACAAGAGGATGATCCTTGAACATTTCCCAGCCGATCCACCAGTCCCAGGCTCGAATCTTGCCCGAGTTCTGCGACCAGAGCTTGCCGATCCATGAACTTCCGTCGCTTGATAGCCCAACAACTGAGTTGAGTGGGCCGGACGGAGCTTCAATCAGAAAGGTAAGGGCCAAGAATAACAATAGGGCGATGATCCAGGCACGATTTCGTTTGAGCGGTTCGATCGGTCGGAGAATAATCATTCCAATGATGAATGTAACAAGGCCGACAATTAGCCCTACTACTGTTCCTGTTTGCTGAATGAGCATTACCATCCCGAAATTAAAGGATAAAAGGACTATCGCTAGAGCACGGAGGACGCGTGAGTGAAGACGCACGATCAGAATCACTGATGGGAAAAGAAGATAGGCTAAGAACCCGCCAAGGTAATTACGGTTACCCATGGTTGAGATGACCTCTCCCAGGCCATGGCCACCGTAGGTGCCGCGCATCACTCCCAGGTACTGCAATAGACCGTAGAGAGAGGCGAAGAAGGCAGACAGGAGCAGGGAGTAGAGGATCAGGGTGACATCCCTTTTTTCTCTTACCAGATTTGCTATCACCAGGTAGAAAAGGAAGAAGAAGATAACTAGTATTAAGCTCTGGATCACCACGCGACCGTTGGTGGCGTGGAATAGAGAAGCCAGGGAAACGATTACAAGTCCTATTACAGGAAAGCTTACCCAAGGGAAGTGGATTTCCCATTTGTTTCTGAGAAGCGACCAACCTGCCCAAAGAACTATCAGTAGACCAATTCCAATGAGGGCAAAGATTGACTTGCCGTAACCGTATTCGGTGATGGCTCCGGGCCAGATGAAGAGCGGCATCGAGAAGACGAACAGGGCGATCAGGAAAACCAGAATTCTCTCACAAGAGGGTTGGCTAAGTCTGTTTACTTTAGTTAATCGTTTTCTCGGGGCTTTCTTTGTCATATCTCCACATTATATCATAGGCCCCTAATCGTTATGGGTGACTAATCCAGGCTCCTCTTTTCTCTGACCTCTGACCTTGGACGTTGGACTTTGGGCTGCTTCTATCTTACGCATCACCCATTACTCATCACTGTTTTTTTGGCTCACGACCCCGGCCTGGTTGCTCTAAGGAGATAACAAGTTGGGCAAGGTTTCCGAACTTTTCCCATCCACCGAGCGCAGGAATCAAGGAGAGGAGCCTTGGCCACAGATCTTGGCGAGAGAGGAGCGAACTTACTAGCATACTTGGATAATCAATATCTCCATATTCAGTGATTGCCTGTAGGATTGAAGGTTGGTTGATGATGGCCAGTGCGGCTTCGATCTCAGCATCTGAGAGACCACAGAAGGCACGATGGGCAAGAAGACCAAAGCGTAGTTCCTTCCCAATCTTGTCTTGCCAACGGTGCTCGTATTCCTTGAGGGTTTCGTTTGTAGTCTTTTCTGCCAATGAGGCATAACCTGCGATTTCTCCTGCTATTTTGGCACATAACCCTCCTGTATAGATTCCACCCCCTGAGGTTGGTTTTACTTGACCTGCGGCATCACCTACGATAAGAGCGCCGTCGGTAGTTGTTTTGGCAGCAGTTCCGACGGGGATTATTCCGCCGACATATGAAATCACCTGTCCGGGGAAGTGTTGACTAAGGAGGTTGTTAAGCAGAGTGTTTACGTCGGTGCCTTGAGTAGCTGCAAGACCTACGCGTAGCTGTTCCTGCTTTGCTGGAACCGCCCAGGCGAAGAATCCAGGAGCAATCTTCGTTCCAAAGAAGATCTCTACCATGTCTGAGGCACGCGCCTCTCGTACAATAGTTGCCTGTACTGCTGCAAGGAACCTTGGTGGCGATGGTAGGGAGAAGCGACTAGCGACCATGCTTCGTGGGCCGTCTGCCCCGATCACTACACGAGCCTTGGCTTCATACTGTCTGTTCTGCTCACTGAGTTGGAGCTTTGCTTGGTCAGTGATAGCAGCACGGGTGTGATGCCTTACCTCTACACCTGCTTGTGCAGCAAGCTTGACTAGTTCACGATTGAGCGCGCTGCGGTCGAGAACGATTGCCTTCACTTTTTTGGAGAGGATCTCAGTCTGTTTCCCTGTTGGAGAATGGATAATTGCCCCATGGATTTCTCTTAGGAGACCTGTTGATGAAATCCCGAGCAAAGAAGGCGTCCGTGGGCTCACTAACCCGGCACAACAAGCCGGCTCACAAGAGCCGTCACCTTGATCAACGAGTAGGGTACGCGCTCCTGTCGCAGCCGCATAGCGTGCAGCTACTGCCCCAATGGGTCCGCCACCTATTACCGCTACATCATAACTATTCACTGTCTGATTCCCTCTCGTTTTGGGGGTCTAGTCATGATCTCGTCTACCAAGGCTGATGGGGATACCTCCTTGCGGAGCAGCCGCCATACCCCGTCAGTAATTGGCATCTCTATCCCTCTTGATCTAGCCATGGAATGGACGATTTCGGTGGCGTACACGCCTTCTACAACCTTGTCCATCTTTGCAAGGATTTCGTCGAGAGGGATTCCCATCCCCAGTTGTTGGCCAACGAATCGGTTACGGCTATGCTTGCTCGTACATGTAGCAACTAGATCTCCCAAGCCAGATAGGCCGAAGAAGGTCTCTTGTCTGGCTCCAAACACCCGGCCGAACCGAACCATTTCTGCTAGGCCACGCGAGATGAGTGCCCCGCGGCTATTGTCTCCGTAGCCGAGGCCATCGGAGACACCACCAGCTAGAGCGATTATGTTCTTTACTGTTGCACAAAGTTCCACCCCGCGAATGTCATCCGTCAAGTAAACGCGGAAGCGGGAACTAGAAAGGAAATGTTGGATTTCTTCTCCTAGGCTAAGATTGGCTCCAGCGAGGACAACTGCTGTGGGCATATCGCGGCCTACCTCTTCGGCATGGCTTGGGCCAGAGAGGGTAAATACAGCCTCTGCGTCGATCTTGCTTCTTATCAGCTCGGACATGGGTTTTTCCGTTGCGTGGTCGATTCCCTTAGCTAGATTGATGAATACTTTTTGCTCTTCTACAAGTGGGACAAGTTTGTCCAACAGATCGCCCATGGCAAATGAAGGGACAGCAAGTATGATTAGCTTAGCTGTGGATGCCTCGGAAAGAGAAGTGGTAATATTGAGGCCTTGCTTCGGAAGAAGGACCCCAGGGAGGTATTTTCTGTTTTCTCGCAACCTGTCAATTTCTTTGGCTTGAATCGGATTGCGGACCCATAAGGTTACCGTATGCCTGCTTGTAGCGAGAAGCCGGGCAAATGCTGTTCCCCATCCTCCCGCGCCTATTACAGAAGTTTTCATACTTAGCTCTTGCCGAGGGCAATTGGCATTCGCGCCCCGACATGTGAATTGATCCAGGTGATCGCGGCCTCGATTGGATCTTCTCCTTGATCTATGCTGATGTCTGGAGACAGTCCTACTTTATTGACTGCCTGCCCTAATGGGGTGAAATACTCTCCGGTGGTGAGTTTAAGGGCTGAACCGTCTGGCAATTTGAATACGCGCTGGATTAACCCTTTGCCAAAGGAACACTCCCCGATCAGAATGCCCATCTCATGGTCGCGAATAGCTGCCGCGGTTATTTCAGCTGCACTCGCAGTTCCACCGTTGATCAGTACCGCGAGCGGAAGGTTAGGGATCAGATTTCCCGTTGACCAGAATTGCTCCTTTCCAGCAACCCTTCCTCTTGTGGAGACTATTATTACGTTTTGATCTACAAATCGCTTGGAGACAGAAATTGCTTCTTTTAGCAATCCACCAGGGTTGTTTCGCAGATCGAGTATCATCCCATCTAAGTTCTCCAGATTGAATTCGCTAAGGGCGGTGTCAAGATTAATAGTGGCATCACTGTCAAAGCGCGAGATGCGGATGTAAGCAATCCTTCCTTCTCCCACAAGTTCACTTGTCACTGACTTGACTACGATTATCTTTCGCACGATCTCAATTTCTTCCTGTGTACCATCTTTGTGTTGTATGAGAAGAGAAACGCTTGTACCTGCCTCTCCACGGATTTTCCTGGCTGCGGTGCTGAGGGTAATACCTTCAGTAGGCTCACCGTCAATCTCCAGGATCTGGTCCCCTGCACACACTCCAGCCTGCTCGGCAGGTGTTCCAACAAGTGGTGTTATAACGGTAAGTGTTTCATCCTTGATTGTGATCTCGATTCCTACTCCGCTGAATTTTCCTTCTAGGCTTTGTTCCCAATGCTGGTAATCCTCAGGGTTGAGGAATTCGCTGTACGGATCATCAAGCTGTTCGACCATTCCCCTCATTGCGCCGTACAGGGCTTCTTGATCGTTGATTTGCTCTGGGTTGTAGAAATAGTCCTGAATGTACTGGTAGACCTCGAATAAGGGAGAGAAAAACCCGCTATCTATTGTCTGATTTCCATTGACACCAAGGGTAATGACCAGAATGATGATTGGTCCCAATACCACCAATGCTTTTTTCATAATTGATCGTTTAATCAACTACCTCACCTCTCTTGTATTAATTCTACTCTTCCTGTCTTAGGAAGGAAAGTGTGTAATCCTTCCCCACCAAGCGTCGATGAGTTACACTGTAAGAGAATAAGGAGGTTCATTTACCGTGTCGCGTATTGCGGTGTTGACAAGCGGTGGCGATAGTCCTGGGATGAATGCGGCAATTCGTGCTGCTGTCCGCTGTGGTTGTTCGCTTGGACTGGAGATGTTCGGAGTAAGTCGAGGATTTGCTGGCCTGATCGAAGGAGATCTGTTATCACTTGACAATCGAGCGGTTGGTGGAGTGATTGAGCGCGGCGGAACATTCTTGCATACTGCTCGCTCGGCTGCCTTCCTCACAAAGAAGGGGCAGGAACATGCGCTTGATACCATTAGTAACTGGAGAATTGATGGAGTAATTGTTATTGGTGGAAATGGCTCCCTTCAAGGAGCGCGTTGGCTGCAGGAACAGGGTATTCCTACAGTAGGGATTCCTGCATCGATTGATAATGATATCTACGGGACAGCGATGGCGATCGGGGTGGACACAGTACTAAACACGGTGGTGGCATCACTCAACCGTATTCGTGATACCGCTGTCTCTCACGAGCGTGCCTTTGTCGTTGAAGTCATGGGGCGGAATTCCGGATACATCGCCCTGATGGGTGGGCTTGCCGGTGGTGCGGAGATTGTTCTTATCCCTGAGGTTTCCCTATCACTGGAAGACGTCACAGCATTGGTAGAGCAAGGAGTAGCTAAAGGGAAACATCACTCTATTATAGTTGTCTCTGAAGGATTTACCCCCCATAGAGAGCCTCAAGGTAAGAAGAAAGAAGAAGGATCGGCTGGCGTCTTGGTCAGTAGATACCTAAACGACACAGGTACAATAGAGACACGCTTGACTATCCTTGGTCACTTACAGCGAGGAGGCTCGCCCTCTGCGTTTGACCGCATCCTTGCCTGTCGTTTGAGTGAAGCCGCTGTTGATTTGCTTGCCGATGGAACTGCTGGAGTAATGACTGCGCTTGTTGATCAGGGAGTGCAGACAATTCCGTTTACAGAGCTAAGTAAGGACGGGCGAAACGTCAATCTTGAGATCTACCGCCTTGTGTATAAGCTAGCTAATTAAAGTAGTGGGCGATGAGTAACGCGTGATAGGTAATGAGTCTGTTGAGTCCGTTGAGTCCGTTGAGTTCGTTGAGTTGAAAACATAGTCGGGAGCCGAGAAAAGGCGAGTTGAATAGTTGATTGGTTGACTGGTTGAATGGGAACAAGGGTTCGTAGGGTTCATTGAGTTCGTTGGGTGAAGCAGTTGAGTACGAGATTGGTCGATTGGTTGAGTAAGGAATCACGAGCTGAAAGCTGACCGCTGATAGCTGCAATGAGTGATGAGTAAGATAGAACCAGTCCAATGTCCAAAGTCCAAGGTCGAAAGACAGTAATGACTAACGTAGAGCTACTACTACGCTGGATTCCGGCGCCTGCCCTGGACCCCGATCCAGGGTTCGCCGGAATGACGATGTATTTCGTCATGCCGGACTTGATCCGGCATCCAGAGAGAAAACAGGGACAGCAGAGGCAATTGCGGAATGCGGATTGCGTATTGCGAATTGGTGCATCAACAATGAATAGACAAGATCTAGAAAAGCGGACAAAGGAATTTGCCCTGGAGATTATCCGTCTTCTGTCCAATCTGCCAAAGACACTTAACCGCAGAGGACACAGAGGTCGCGGAGGAAAACAGGAAACAGGGTGAAAACAAAGGTGCCAAGTATCTTTCCTTAGCGAGCTATCGATCACAAATCAGGAGGTAACCCTACCAATCCAATGAATTTCACGAACCCTAAGAGCTTGATAGATTCTACAATCTTCACGGCATACGATATCCGTGGCCTATATCCTTCCCAACTTGACGAAGATGCTGCCTTCCGTATAGGTTGGGCTTTTGCCAGAAGCGGGTACCTTCGATCTGGAAGACCGGTTGTCGTGGGTAGAGATATGCGTAATAGTTCAGCCCCGCTGTTCGCTGCACTGGCGAAAGGATTGAATACTGCAGGGGTTAGCGTTATTGATATCGGCCTTTGTACCACTCCAATGCTCTATTTTGCTGTGAACGTTCTCCGTGCCGCTGGCGGGGCTATGATTACTGCTTCACATAATCCAGCAGGGTATAACGGGTTCAAGTTGGTACGTGACCAAGCCATCCCGATCAGTACTGCTACGGGGCTGGGCAAGATCTGCCACCTTGCGGAAGATGGTTCGATGAACAAGGCTGCAGAGATTGGTTCAATTCGTTGTGAGAATTTGAAGCAGCGTTATTGTGATTTCTTTGGCCGGCGGTTCTCAGTAAGGATGGACACTCCTGTAGTTATTGATGCTGGGAATGGAATGGCTGGAGCGATCTTGCCAGAGGTGCTCAAAGGGCAGAATATCCTCCATGAGAATCTCTTCTTCGATCTTGATGGTAATTTTCCGCACCATGAGGCAAATCCACTCAAAGAGGAGAATCTACAAGATGTAAAAAAGGTCATGGCAAATCTCCCTGGTTCGATCGGGATTGCGTTTGATGGCGATGGCGATCGTGTTGGTTTTATTGATGAAACTGGCAAGTTGATTCCCGGAGATCTACTTACTGGGCTGATTGCTGAGCGTGTTTTGCGGGAAAAACGTTCAGGCACCATCCTTTATGACCTGCGCTCAAGTCGTGTTGTTCCCGAAATTATACGGGCTCAAGGTGGATGTCCAGTAAGAACACGAGTAGGACACTCCTTTATAAAGCAAATCATGCGTGATCAGGGAGGCTTGTTTGCCGGAGAGCTCTCTTGCCACTTTTACTTCTCAGATTTCTTTTGTTGTGAGAGTGGCATCTTCGCAATGTTGGAACTACTGCAAATTGTGGCAGATGCAGGAAAAACCTTGAAAGCCCTGGTTCAGCCATTGCGCAAGTATGCTCAATCAGGAGAGATAAACTTTCCTGTTGTTGATCAGCGGCTGGTCATGGATAAGGTGAAAAAACAGTTTGCAAACGGCAGGATAACTTATCTCGATGGCATTTCCGTTGATTATGAAGATTGGTGGTTCAACCTACGAGCTTCTAACACTGAGCCCTTGCTACGATTGAATCTGGAGGCTAAGACAGAAGAGTTGATGGAGGAAAAGCTGGCCGAAGTGAGCAAGCTGTTTGAGCGTTCCAAATGAAAAGGAAGAAAGTTTGTTGGGTTCGTGGAGTTCGTGGAGTTCATTGAGTTCATTGAGTTCATAGAGTTCATAGAGTTCATGGGGTTCATTGAGTTAGAGGAAGGGAATGGCAACTGTTGAGAGATTTGAAGATCTAGAGGTGTGGCAGAAAGCACGAGACGTAGTAAATGCCGTTTATCAAGCTTCTTCGGTTGGGACCTTCTCCAGAGACTATGCCCTATGTGATCAGATCCGCCGAGCGGTGGTCTCAATACCCAGCAATATAGCTGAAGGCTTTTCGAGACACTCGAACAAAGAGTTTATCCAATTCCTATTTATCTCCAAAGGCTCGGTAGCCGAGGTTCAGACGCAGCTTTATACTGCTCTTGACCAAGACTACATATCACAGGAAGCTTTTGATAGTACTTATGAAAGGTTAGAGGTAGTAGCCAGGCAGCTATCTCGTTTTATGAGTTACCTAAAAGGGAGTGGTTAGCTTCATGAACCCTACGAACCCAACAAACCCTACGAACCCAATGAACCCCAAATCCTTATAAGAGCTGACAGGAGGACAAGCATGAACTTTGCAGTAATCATGGCGGGTGGTCAAGGCGAGCGACTGTGGCCATTAAGTACACGGAAGCGCCCGAAGCAGTTCTTGAACCTCCTTGGAGAGAGGACTATGCTGCAGGAAACGGTTGAGCGCATCGCTCCTCTTATTCCAATTAAGAATACCATTGTTGTTGTTGCAGAGCAGTATGCACCACTGGTCTTGCAACAGCTTCCTTCCTTGCCCGCGAAGAATATTATCGTTGAGCCTATGGCACGGGGGACTGCTCCTTGCGTTGGAGTTGCTGCGCTGTGGCTTTCCCGCCTTGATCCCAAAGGGACGATGGTCGTTCTTCCGGCGGATCACGTGATAACCAACAATGTACGTTTCCTGGAATGTCTCAGACAGGCGATCGGAGTTGCTAGTACAAGGGATTGCCTGATTACCTTGGGCATCGCGCCGGATCATCCTGAAACTGGTTATGGGTATATCAAGGCTGTGAAAAAGCCATCTGCTTCGAATTGTGTAATGAAAGTAGAGGAATTCACTGAAAAGCCTGATCAAGAAACAGCTACTCGTTTTCTTCACCAGGGCGATTACTTCTGGAACAGTGGGATGTTTGTTTGGAGGGTTGATATGATCCTGCATGAGATCAAGCTCCATATGCCCAAGCTGTATAAAGGATTACAGGTGATAAGGGGACATCTTGGAACAGTTGATGAACAAGCTGTGCTCAACCAGGTTTACCGTGAGCAGAGAGCCATGTCTATTGATTACGGAGTAATGGAAAAAAGCAAGCGGGTGCAGATGATTCCTACGGGAAACATAGGTTGGAGCGATGTGGGGGATTGGGCAGCCTTGGAAAGAGTCCTGAGCAGGGATGAATGCGGAAATAGTATTCGGGCTTCTCACCTTGGAATCGATACACAGGATAGTATTATTGTGTCTGAAGAAGGGAAATTGATTGCCACGCTAGGAGTTTCTAATCTCGTTATTGTGGACACGGGTAAGGCACTGCTGGTAATGGACAAGAGCCGCTCTCAGGAAGTAAGAAGGATTGTGCAGATGCAGAAAAAGGAAGATCGATGCGGGCAGTAATCCTCTGTGCTGGCGAGGGAACCAGAATGCGTCCGTTAACCTACTCTAAGGCAAAGCACCTGATTCCAATTGCTAACAAGCCGGTGATAGACCTCATACTTCAAGCGATCAAAGATGGCGGCATTCGCGAGATTGGTATCGTGGTGAGCCCAGGCACTAAGGCCAGTTTCAAAAGCTATCTGCGGGATGGATCGCGCTATGACCTTGACCTGAGTTACATCGTGCAGCAGAAACCAAAAGGGCTGGCTCATGCTGTTCAATGTGCTCAAGGATTCGTTGGTTCCGAGTCGTTCTTACTCTACTTGGGGGATAATCTCTTGGAAAATGGGGTAAGAGGGTTAGTAAAGCAGTTCCGTCAAGGGGACAGCCATGCGGTTATTTCCCTTGTCGAGGTCGATAATCCACGCAGTTTTGGAGTAGCGTGGCTTAAGAACGGTGAGATTAAGAAGGTTGTGGAAAAACCTGATGATCCCTCGACCAACCTGGCAGTCATCGGTACGTATGTGTTTGATTATCATATTTTCGCTGCTATTGAGAAGATTAGTCCATCAAAGCGCGGGGAGCTCGAGATTACAGATGCCATCCAGCAGTTAATTGATGACGGTTACCGTGTTGTTCCTCATAGGGTTACCGGGTGGTGGAAGGATGTAGGAACTCCTATGGATATGATTGATGCAAACCAGCTTCTGTTGGATGCAATGATTCCGGAAACCCGTATGAAGAGCGGGATTAGCTTACAGGTCAAGGGAAAGATAGCACAGAATGAGAACGCCCGAGTAAGGGATTCGAAGCTAATTGGTCCAGTGATAATGGGGGAAAATGTGGTGATCGAAGGTTCTGTTATAGGTCCTTATGTTTCAATTGGTGATGGTGTCATCATTAAGAATAGCAAGATAGAGAACAGCATCATTTTGGAAAAAGCCGTAATAACAGACGCGAAAAGTATAGACCGTTCTCTGATTGGGAGGTATGCAGAATTGAGAGTCATGGGCGATTCTTCTAGCCGGTTTCTACTTGGTGACCACTCTCAAGTTCTCAAAGGTTCTTCTGAATGTTGCTAGATTGCAACAAGGTTTCGGGAAGGAGGTGTTGCGATGAATGATACTCAACTAGCTGAGCTGAACAGAGCTGTTTCTGTACTGCGGAACAAGCTTCCGGCGCTTCCAACAATTGCCATTGTACTTGGCTCAGGTCTTTCTAAGGCATTTGGCATACCTGGGCGAGGAGTACATATCCCATGTAGTGAGATTCCTGGATTTCCTCTTTCGACTGTAACTGGGCATGCTGGCGATTTATGGGTAGGGGAAATTGAGGGGAAGGTTGTTCTCGTTCAGCGGGGCCGTGCGCACCATTATGAAGGTTATCCTCTGGATAAGGTTGTCTTTGCCACTCGTTTGTTTGCGCTTATGGGAATAAAGACACTTGTTGTCACCAATGCCTCGGGTGCCGTTAACACCGAGTTTGCCGCAGGAGACTTAGTACTGATTACTGACCATATTAACATGTTGGGGAGGAATCCATTACGTGGCAAGAACTGTGAGCAACTTGGTCCTCGTTTTCCTGATATGTCTGCTGCGTATAGTCCTCGCCTGTGTGTATTGGCAAGAGAAGCGGCAAGAGCAGAAGGAATTGAACTCAAAGAAGGGGTGTATCTGGCAACACTTGGGCCTTCCTATGAGACTCCAGCAGAGATCCGGGCCTTTCGCGCACTGGGAGCGGACCTTGTGGGGATGTCCACCGTTCCTGAGGTGATTGTCGCTTGCCACGCGGGCATAGAGGTGCTGGGTCTCTCCTGTGCAACCAATCTTGCTGCAGGAGTAGATTCAGGGGCCTGTCTTTCTCACGAAGAAGTGATGGAGACAACTTGTCGAGTAGGAGAACAGGTGCGTCAACTTTTGCTTGCTGTTGTTAGGCGTTTGTAAACAGAGGAAAATACTAACCGGATATGACTTGCACGGTCTGAGGGGGCCTGTATAATTTTGTTGCCAAATAGAAAGGGGATTCTTTCACTTTCTGATACTGACGAATAGTTCTTAAAGACTTTAGGAGGTCTTAAGCATGGTCAATGGCCCAATGTTCAACCCATTTGAGGTTTCACAACGACAACTGGACAAGTCAGCAAAGAAGCTTGATCTTGACCCAGACATACATGCTCTTCTACGGGAGCCAATGCGAACGCTCGAGGTTCATTTTCCTGTTCGTATGGATGACGGAAAGGCAAAGCTGTTCACTGGGTTCCGCGTGCAGTACAATGATGCCCGTGGTCCAACAAAGGGTGGACTTCGCTTTCATCCCGAGGAGACAGTTGATACAGTTAAGGCGCTTGCCGCATGGATGACATGGAAGTGTGCCGTTGTTGATATTCCATACGGTGGGTCGAAGGGTGGGGTTATCTGCAATCCCAAGGAGCTTTCCGCCTGGGAGCTGGAACGTGTCGCGCGTGGTTATGTCCGTGCTGTTGGTCGTTTTATTGGTCCAGAGAGGGACATACCAGCGCCAGATGTGTATACAACACCACAGATTATGGCATGGATGGTGGATGAGTACTCCAAACTTGTTGGCTATAACGCTCCTGGTGTCATTACAGGTAAACCAATTCCAGTTGGTGGATCACTGGGTCGTGGGGATGCCACTGCTCGTGGAACGGTGTATAGTATCTTCGAAGCCGCCAAGGTAATTGATCTTCCTCTCAAAGGGTCAACTGTGGCCATTCAGGGCTATGGAAACGCGGGATTCTTTGCAGCGAAGCT
This sequence comes from Candidatus Bipolaricaulota bacterium, assembly GCA_030611415.1. Classification (GTDB taxonomy): domain Bacteria; phylum Bipolaricaulota; class Bipolaricaulia; order UBA7950; family UBA9294; genus JAUVYF01. The sequence goes on along the minus strand of JAUWPW010000001.1, from coordinate 53,323 downwards.
GATGCAAGAGCTTGCTGGCAGCAAGATTGTTGCTGTTACTGACTCGCGTGGCGGAGCTTACACAGAAGATGGCATCGATCCCGAAGCTGCATTCGAGCATAAGAAGGCGACCGGATCTGTTACCAGACTTACTGGCACAAGGTCGGTTACCAATCAGGAGCTCCTTGAACTAGATGTGGATATACTGATTCCGGCAGCGATTGAGAATGTAATTACCGAAGAGAACGCTGATGCCATAAAGGCTAAGATTATCGCGGAGACAGCTAATGGACCTACTACCCCTGAGGCAGATGAGATTCTGTGCAGCAAGGGAACGTACATCATCCCTGATTTCCTGTGTAATGCTGGCGGAGTGACTGTTTCCTATTTTGAATGGGTCCAGAATATCGGTGGATACTACTGGACACTAGAGGACGTGCACAAACGGCTACAAGAGAAAATGACTCGGGCATTCCATGCCGTTCACCAGATGGCGCAAGAGAATAATGTTGATAATCGAACGGCTGCCTACATGGTTGCTGTCCAGCGGGTTGCCGAAGCAATGCGGTTGCGAGGTTGGGTTTAGCCTATCTCTTGCATCGTGAACCTAGGAAGAGCGTAGGGGATCTCTCATGGTTTGTAGATCCCCCTTTTTAGTCTAAGAGGGCAAGGTAGCTGGCAGCATGCCTACGCAGAAGAGAGCCAAGAGTGTTTTACCATCTCTGATTCTTTCTGCGTTAACCATTTGCTCTATCTGTGATTGGCTGATTATCGAGACGAGCCCTATTTCTCTCGTATCGAATGTACCTGCCTGGATCAGTTCCTTTGCCACAAACAGAGTGATCTGTTCGTCAGTAAATCCAGGTGAGGTATAGAAGGAAAGGATCTTTGTCCAGCGACGGGCTTGATATCCTGTTTCTTCAAACAGTTCTCGTTTGGCACAGTCCAATGGCTTTTCTGTCTGTTCAAGCTTCCCCGCCGGAATCTCCCACAGCAATTTGCCTACGGCGTGACGATACTGTTTGATAAGCACTATCTTTCTATCTGTGAGAAAAGGAACGATTGCCACTGCTCCAGGATGATAGACAACTTCCCGGGTGGAGATAGAGCCGTCGGGAAGACTCACGCGATCTACAACTAAGCGCAGTACTTGCCCTGCAAATACCTCACGCCGGTTGATCAAGTTTTCATTCTTGGAGTGCGTTATATCCTTCCTTGAGGGCTTTCCTGTTTAGAGGGATAAATTTGTCTTTGCCGTCCTTCTTCAGCATTTGTGCCATCGTTGTCTGAATTGTAGAAAGCGGGATGATCCCAGATGCTTTGATATAGGCCCCAAGAGCGATCATGTTAATTGTCTTTACGCTTCCTACTTTTTGCGCTAGATCGTTTAGTGCAAGAGAGAATGATCGTACATCTTTTTGCTTTCTTCTGCGTTGAATGAGTGAGGAATTCATTATGATTACCCCGTTTGTTGCAACCGTTGATTCGAACTTGTCAAGCGAGGGAAGGTTCATCGCAATGAGCGCTGTTGGGTTATCGACAATTGGTGAGCCAACGGGGTCGTTGGACAATACAACGGTACAATTTGCTGTTCCTCCACGCATCTCTGGGCCATAGGAAGGAAGCCATGTTACTTCTAGCCCATGGTTCATTCCTGCTTGAGCAAGAATCTTCCCGGCAAGGATAACACCCTGTCCACCAAAACCAGCTATGACTACTGAATTGTCCATGTTACCCCCTATTCACTAAATCCCCGAGCCGGTATGTCTTTTCCACTACATTAGCGACATGTTTATTGGCGTCAATTGGTTTCATTCTCCAGTTGGTTGGGCAGGTAGCGAGAACCTCTACCAGTGAATAGCCCCTCTCTTTTACCTGGTTTGTAAATGCTTTCTTGATCGCTTTTGTTGCCTCTTTGATTCGCTTAGTATCGTACAGTGCCTGTCTAGTAACATACACCGGTGCATCAAGTTGGGCAATCATTTCTGAAAAACGGATTGGGTAACCAAACAGCTTGGGATCTCGTCCTTGTGGCGTTGTTGTGGTTTTCTGGCCAACAAGGCTGGTGGGTGCCATCTCCCCACCGGTCATCCCGTAAACCTGGTTGTTTACGAAGATAACAGTTATGTTTTCTCCTCGATTTGCCGCATGGATCGATTCGGCTGTTCCAATGCTTGCGAAGTCGCCATCTCCCTGATAAGAAAATACAATTAGGCTGGGGTTAGCTCGCTTTACCCCTGTCGCAACCGCGCTTGCGCGGCCGTGTGCTGCTTGTATCGCATCACAACGGTACCATCGGTAAGCAAATACAGCGCAGCCAACTGGGACGATTCCTATTGTACGTTCAACGATTCCTAATTCGTCGATTGTCTGAGCGATGATACGAGTTAGGATGCCATGATGACAACCGGGACAATACGTGGACTTGGCGTCAGTTAAGCTGTTTGGTCTCGCAAAGACTTTTTGCATGTTTTGTACGTCAACCGGCATGCTTCTTCACCTCGCTTAGGATCCGTTGAGGGGTTGGAATGACACCACCCATCTCTCCATAGAACGGTGTTTCTGCTCGTTCAGCTATTGCCAACCTTACATCTTCCCACATCTGTCCCGCACTCATTTCTACGGTGAGCACCGTGGCTACTTTTTCGGAGAGTTTCTTAAGTGCTTGACTTGGGAATGGCCACAAAGTGATTGGGCGGAATAGGCCAAGTTTTATTCCCTCTGCTCTTGCCATTTTGATTACCGTCTTCACGATACGTGCCACCGTACCATAGGCAACAATAGCAATATCTGCATCACCGGTCGCCGTTTCTTCATAACGGACTTCTTTTGCTTCAATTTGGCGGTAGCGCTCCTGTAAGATAAGGTTCATCTGTTTCAGTACCTCAGGATCAAGATCAAAACTCAGGATAATATTTGGATCACGCCCTTTGGCGCCATTAGTTGCCCACTCTTTCTGTGGTAACGAGCTGATTTCAATTGGTTCAGGGAGTTCTACTGGCTCCATCATCTGGCCCAGCATTCCATCGGCGAGAAGCATGACAGGAGTGCGATATTGATCGGCAAGCTCAAAAGCAAGCATAGTTAGTTGTCCTGCCTCTGGTACGGTCGATGGGCCGAGGACTATCATGTGATAATCTCCGTGTCCGCCGCCTTTGGTTGCTTGAAAATAATCACATTGAGAGGGGGCTATGTCTCCTAGTCCAGGCCCACCACGTACAATGTTGACTATAACCGCAGGTAGATTTGAACCAGCAAGGTAAGAAATTCCTTCCTGTTTAAGACTGATACCGGGTGAAGATGATGAAGTCATCGTACGTACACCGGCAGAGGCGGCTCCGTAAACCATGTTAATTGCCGCAAGTTCGCTTTCTGCCTGGATAAATGTTCGGCCCAATCTTGGCATGTTTACCGCCATGTGCTGCAATAGCTCTGCCTGCGGTGTGATCGGGTAGGCAAAGTAGCACTGACAACCAGCGCGGATAGCTGCCTCGGCAATTACCTCATTCCCCCTTAACAGTAAACGTTTTCCCATGGCTACTCCTTATACTGAGATTTCCTCGCGGTAGACCTCGATTGCTACATCCGGACAGGTCAAAGCACAGAAGCTACAACCAATACAATCTTCCGGATGTTCCATGTGTACAACGTTATAGCCACTGTTGTTCAGCTCACTAGAGAAGGCTAGAACTTTCTTAGGACAAGCGGCAATGCACAGCCCACACCCCTTACAGCGTTCTCTGTCAATTACTACAGCTCCTCTCGCCATAAAAACCTCCATTCCTGCAATTCTCTAGGGTTCTTCATTCAAGCGTTTGTTGCGATGTTTGCGCAGGTTAGCCAGCGCTGTCTCAACCTGTTCGTCCCATGTCCTTAGGCGCTCTTCCAATGGTCGTTCCCGTGTGTGAGTGGCTGGCCTGGAACCATGGTTAAGGATATAGTTTAGTTTGTGGAAGTTTTGCTCAAATTCATCTGCGTGATGATCGATCCCAGTCAGTAACGGGGTCAGAATATATCTGCCAATTTGGTCACAGGCGGTAATTCTTGCCGTGACCTGTTGTCCAACACAAAACTGGTTCTTTGTAGGCTTCCCTTGCCCAGAAAACGGGATACGTATTATTCCAGTATCCCCATCCGATATAGCAACGACAACTTCAGTTTCATTGACTCTGGCAACCTTGCCAGATACAGTTGCGCCTAGCTCAACAGACACCATATTCTCCAACTGAACAAACACAGGTATGCGTGATAGAACACGTTCTCTGGCTAATAAGATTCATGCACAGGGGTCCTCTCTAAGAGACTTTCTTTACTCGCCCGGATCTGATGCAGCGAGTACAGACCTTGGTCCATACCTTTTTCCCGTTGACATAGGCGTGAACCCGTTTAATATTGGGCAATCTCATCTTATGAGTGTGCCTATGCGAATGACTGACTTTGTTTCCCGTAGTTGGGTGTTTCCCACATATCTCACATACCTTTGACATTATCGTTCACCTCTTGATCCAAGTGTTATTTACGCCACAGAAAGCTCCACATACTGTGGTTCTAGAGTATAGATTTCATCCTGGGTATAGTACTTTTCTCCCAACATAGCTACCTGCGGTGCTGATGGTCCGTTCACTTTCTCTGGCGCAACCCTTATCCAAGGAATGGATTCCAGTTGTCCGCGTATGGAACCTGCAGCGCTTCCTGCAACGAGCAGATCTTTCCGTTCATTGTTAAGATGTGCAAGCAATTCTTCGATTGCCATTACCTTTACCTCGCTATCCGGCTGCATTCCCGTAAACCATCTTGCATAGAGCAGGTTGCGCCGATTTGGAATTAGAACACATACACACGCAGAGTCGTCTAGTTGCGTGCGGCAAACGAAAGTGCCGTCGATTCCTACTAACGGAATCTGCAAAGATTGACAGATTCCCTTTGCTGTTGCCAGACCAATCCGTAGACCAGTGAATGAACCGGGTCCGCGGTTAGCGCTGACAAGCTGTATTTGTTTCTTTTCTATCCCAGTTTCGGCTAAAAGCCGCTCAATTAGGGGAACTAACTCTTCTGCGTGATGAAAGCGCTGCTCTGCAATCAATTCTCCGGCAAGGCTTCCGTTGTTCCATAGTGCAACCCTGGCATAATCTTCGGAAGTATCTACTCCCAATATGATCATTACACATTGATGATAAGCCAGCTCTGCACGGTTTTCAAGCGAGAATAGATGTTGGTGGGTCGATAGTACGAACGAGGGAATGCGCACTAGCCAGATCAAGGTCTATCTGATGCCTGAGAGCGGCTAGGGTTGGGAAGACCTTCTCATCGCGTATCCGTCGCAACAAGTGAAGCTCTATATCAGTCCCGTACAGATCACCCTTTGGGGGATGAGAAAGGTGTAGTTCAAAACGCAGCTCGCTACGATCTAAGGTTGGCCTTGTTCCTATGTAAAGAAGCCCAGTGCCTTCTGATCTATCCCAAAAGGTGTGGACAAGATAGACGCCCGTTGCCGGAACAAGGAGACATTGAGGTATCTTCAAATTGGCAGTTGGGTAACCAAGTTGTCTTCCAAGATGATCCCCGGGCACTACTTTACCGAACAGAAGTGGGGAGCGTTCCATTAGTGAGTGTGCTGCAAGGATGTTCCCCGCCCTAACCAGAGAGCGAATTTGAGTACTGTTTACCGGGCTACCGGCGAGCTCTATGGGTGGGACCCCTGTGATAAAGAGGCCTTGTTTCTTCCCGAGATTCTTTAGTAAAGAAAGATCTCCTGTTCGATCATGGCCAAAGCGAAAGCTTTCTCCTACAACAATTGCCTGGCAGTTCAGCTGTTTCATGATGATCTTATCGAAGAACTGCTTTGGAGAAAGGTTTTGTATTGCTGTGAATTCTGTTGTCATTACTTGATCGACATATTCATTGAGTAGCTTGACCTTTATTGGTTGGGGAAGTAGAAGACAGGGTTTGATCTGTTTTGGGGGAAACGGGAAGGTGTAGGCGATGCTTACAAGGTTCTGTTCGCTTGAGAGTTCCGCTGTCTGCCTTAGGATTGCCTGGTGCCCTAGATGGACTCCGTCAAATGTTCCGATGGTAATAACTGTGCCCGCCATATTACCCTTCCTTACGGTTGTGCTAATTTGAATCAAGTGAGAATAGTAACATAAATTCCTTCCCTTGTTCAGGCGACACATAAGGAGGGGTTGAATGGCCTGTTCATTGTCTTGTACAATCTGTTTAAGGTGGTAATCGAACGGATTAGGGATCTTTCTCTTGATGAAGAGCGAGCTTTCATCAACCTGCGCCCGACGCGGCTTGGTGAGTTTATTGGTCAGGAACCAATCAAGGAAAAGCTAGGGATCTATATTGCTGCTGCGCAAGGGCGTAACGAGCCACTTGATCATGTGCTCTTACATAGCCCACCTGGCTTAGGAAAAACGACCCTTGCTCATATTATTGCTGCTGAGATGGGGGTAAACGCTCGGGTTAGTTCCGGCCCAGCACTAGAAAGAGCGGGAGACCTTGCTGCTATTCTTACTAATCTTAAGCCACGTGATATCTTCTTTATTGATGAGATCCATCGCTTGAGGCGACCCGTTGAAGAGGTCCTATACCCAGCAATGGAGGATTACAAGGTTGACATCATCCTTGGCGAGGGGCCCAATGCTCAATCGTTGAGAATTGATGTTCCTCCCTTTACTTTGGTTGGGGCTACTACCCGCGCAGGACTTATTTCTGCGCCATTGCGTAATCGGTTTGAAGTCTCTTTTCGGCTCAATTTCTATTGCTCGAGTGATCTGCGTGAGATAATCATCCGTGCTGGCAAGCTACTCGGAATAGAGGTTACCCCGAGCGGAGCTCAAGAGCTAGCCAGGCGTGCGCGTGGAACTCCCCGAATAGCTAATCGTCTGCTGCGGCGAACCCGCGATTATGCACAAGTGAGAAAAGACGGGAAGATTGACTTGGAAACAGCGAAACAAGCACTTGATCTCTTAGAAATCGATGCAAGAGGGCTTGATCAGCTTGATCAGAGAGTGCTCGGCGCGATCGTTTTTAAGTTCAATGGGGGTCCGGTTGGGTTGGATACGCTTGCTGCCGCTTTATCTGAAGAAAAGGACACGATCTCTGAGGTGGTGGAACCATATTTGTTGCAGGAAGGATTCATCAAGCGAACTACTCAAGGACGGGTAGCCACAGAGCTTGCGTATAGTCACCTTCCGAAGAATAAAGACCGTCTCATCTAGTGTTTTTGAATAGCCTTTGCATTTTCTATGAACTCCAGCACAACCCCTTTGAAGCGTTGCCAATCGATCAGTAGAACAGTAACCGTCCAAATGGCATACAGCAAGGCTGCCCATGGAGCGTTGAAATAGGCTACAACAAAAGGGAGAACGGCCAAAGGAAACGCAAGAGACATGGTGACGGATTTTGAACGGAAATAGATCATAAAAACAGCCGCACTTGCCAAGTAAACTGCAGCGGGAAGAAATGGGACGAACCCTGCCATTACTAAGTAACACAATCCGGAGAAGATCAGTATCACGTCAAATGCAAATTCACGTTCTCCTAACCAGGTTGCTTCTTTGTAGTAATGGCGGGCAATGCGGCCGTCCAAGATATCCGTTGTCCATCCAATTATGGTAAACAGGATCACCAGTTCTAGCGCATCCGGCCCTTTGATCCCAAGAAGAATGATCCCAACTGCGATCATACTTCGAGAAACAGTGAGGAAATCTGGCACCCTTTTCATCTCATCACCTTCTATCCCGATGGCACTTATGATAAGATGAAGTGAAACAAAAGACAACCGGCAAGCGATAGTCAGATAGCAAGCCATGACTTGCCGGCTGCCTGTGTCTTGCTAGCCTACTTTCTCTGGCCTACTTGGTACATCGTAGAGGATGTCATCCAAAGGATGGCGGTAGAGGCTAGTCTGTAGTCGTCTTTGGTCGAAGTAGTGCCCCATGAAGCCGATTGAGCGTCCAAGGACGAACAAGGCATTGAACAGGCCAGCATCAATCATTTCGTCGATTTCAGTGTCTGTGAATTTGAGTTCTCGCAATAGATCCACGAACAATACCCCAATACAGCCGTCAACATTTAGGATGAGATTGTTCTTCTTCTGACTTGTTACCTGTTCGACGGATAGAGCATAATCCAGCAGGTCAGTCTTTTCAAAGTGAGAGCGCGCGAAGTCCTTCATAAGCTCAACGCGCTTGTCTGGATTCTCTACAGTGTGAAGGCGATGACCGATCCCTTGAATGCGCACGTTCTTCGCTTTCATTTGGCTTACGAAGTCGCGCGACGCAAGCTTATTTCTGAAGCCATATAGGAAGTGCTCTGCTGCGCCATTTACTGCACCGCCAAAACGCGGGCCAATGGTGAGAAGGCCGCTAACTAACGAGCTAATTAGATCTTTACCGGCACGAGCTGCGACGATAGTGTTGTGCGCGCCGGAAACGGCAGGTCCATGGTCAGCAATGATCTGTAAGACCATTTCCATAAATTGTCGTGCATAAACCGGAATGTCCTTCTTGAACCAAAGAAGTCCGATTACTCCCCCAATTCCGTAGTTCTTTTCGATCACTTCATCGATCGGGACACCGCAGTAGTTGTGTACTTCACCTGATTCATCACATATTGTACTGATGAAGTTGGTTCGCTTTCGTACCAAGCCTTCGGCCGTTGCTTGTTTGTAATTTACAGGGATATTAGGAGGCGTGAAGTCTTCAGCCGGAGTTATTATTTCCTCGTCACACAGTTTCGTGTAGGTTTGCTTGATCTTCTCGTGGTAGTCGTCAAACGAGTCTGGTACAGTAATTCCCGCCTTGCGTAAGGCATCGTTCTTAGCATCGGCTGTTTCTATTGCTGCCTTGGCTTTGGCGCCAGCATGGCCAAACTGGACCTGTCCTGGAAGGACCTTTGCGCAGGTTCCAGTAACCCACATAACTAGTGGTTTGGTTAGGCGCCCGTCCTTGACTGCGTTGGCAATATCGTACTCTGCCGTTCCTCCCAATTCTCCTAAGCAGACCAGCATCTTGATATCCGGATTCTTCTCGTAGCGCAGCAGATGATCAAGGAGTGTTGAGCCGGGGAAAGCATCTCCACCGATCGCTACTCCTTCGTTCAGTCCGTCCGTATTGCGCGCGATAATATTGTACGCTTCATTTGAAAGACCTCCGGAAACAGATACAAAGCCAACTGACCCTGGGCGATAGAGTTTGGCTTCGCGGATGTTCTGCATCGTTCCTGCGGCGTTTCCGATCTTGAAAGCACCTGCCTTTACCCCACCTACTGTTGCTGGACCGATAATCCATTTCGCTTTTTCTTTGGCGGTTGCGGCTAAGATTCGCTCCTGGCGTTCGGGCACACCTTCGGCAATGACGATAACGGTGCGGATAGAATCACTATTAAGCGCTTCCATAGTAAGATCGTACGCCGAACGCTGTGAGGCAAAGTTAATCATTACATCTGCTGTTGGGTAACGAGAGGTTGCCTGTGTAATGCTTGTGATACGTGGGATACGGATTTCTCTGGTTCCCCAGAAGAAAAGCTCGAATCCACTGCGCTCTGGGGTAATCATTGCCACAACACTTGGTTCATCTTTGCGGCACATAAAGTCAAAATCAAGCATCCTTTGCACTGCCGCAGTCTGCCCTCCGTAAATGAAGGCTTTGGTATCTTTGGTAAAAAGTTCGTAATCTTTCATCGGCTAACCTCCTCAAGTGCGAGGGAAACGATACGTGTCATATGGGTTTCAGGACCGTATACCTCAAGCGGTACTTCGATGCGCTCACCGAGTTTGCGCATGCTCTCTAGTCCTTCTTTGTAGTTTGGACCACCACGGCGTACATAAATCTGTACCTTGTTCTCTTGCAGCTTGCTCTTATACTGTTCAAGTGCTCTTATTACTCCTGTGAATGTCTTAGCGACATCAGTGAAGTTAGCGATTCCACCACCGATTAAGAGGTACTTAGGGCGGCCGTGTGGGTCGGGTGTTCGTGTCATGAGATCAAGAACGGTTTTGGTGTATTCGTAGGTTAGTTCGGTTGTTGGGTTGCCGCTATACTCGCCATAGTTGGCAAGTTCGTTTCCGAAACCCAGGTCAACAACCGTGTCTGCATAAATGACACTTGCCCCACCTCCAGCGACCAGTGTCCATACACGTCCATTCGGGTTGAGCAAGGTTAGCTTGAGCGAAGCACCTGTTTTTTCATCTAGGCTAGCGATGTACGCTTCTTCTCTGGTGTTGCTGCTACCAAATGGCTTGGGAAACTCAACCTTGCCCCATCTCTCAGCACACTGAAATGCAGCAGTGTCATCTAGTTTGGCCACGGTGTCGAGTGGGACAATTGTTTCATTAAGGAAGGTAATTGGGTTGAATTCAAGGTAGGCAAAGTGAAACTCGCAATAGATCCGGTATAGAACCTTTATGAATTCCGATAAGGCTCCTTTATTAGCAATGTCAGGGAGATGAGAGGCAATATCAACCTCTGCCGGGTCTGCCAATACCGGGACTTCGATTGTAACCACTGAATCCCAGACCTCTTCAATGTCGACCCCGCCCTTGGTAGAGAAGTGGATAACATCTACTTCTCGTTTTGACGTGAATGCCAGGTAGTACTCTTTCTCGTGTGGAACAAATGGTTCCACCAAGAAGTGGGTTAAGGTTCCAGATGTTTCGCCGTTTGTTTGTTTGATTGTGATCTGTCTGTTCATTTGCTCCGTAATCCATGCTTTCGCTTGATCATAATCGACGTTGATAAGCAGCAGGTTGTTCTTTCCTCTCTTTCCAAACAACTGGTCGGGCTTTACAACAAGGTGTTGATCCTTTAGCCACGTGTGCTTGTTTGGTAGTGTTTCAAGGTCAGTTTCTGGCGATACCAAAACAAGTTCATCGTTAAAGCGCAGCTTGTTTCCTGAAATCTCTGGGACTGCCTTTGCCAAAAGACGCTTTGCGTCATATTCACGTATTCCCTTTTGTGCCATTAGTTATTCACCTTCTTCTTGCATTCTGCTGATGATTTCGTCACCAAATTCTGAGCAGGAAAGTAGTGTTGCTCCCTCCATTTGTCGTTCCAAGTCATAGGTGACCCGTTTAGAGGAAATTGCGCCTACGATTCCGCTAAGGATTAGTCTAGCGGGCTCGTTCCATCCCATGTATTGAAGCATTTCACTTGCGGATAGGATAATACTACCCGGGTTTACTTCGTTCTTCCCCGCATGTTTGGGAGCTGTTCCGTGTGTTGCCTCAAAGATGGCACAACCTGTCTTGTAGTTGATATTTGCGCCTGGCGCGACTCCTAGTCCTCCTACTTGTGCTGCTGCCGCATCGGACATGTAGTCACCATTTAGGTTTAGTGTGGCAACTACGTCGTATTCCGTTGGCCTAAGCAGCATCTGCTGGAAAAACTGGTCTGCGATTCTGTCTTTCAGCACGATCTTTCCCGAAGGAACTGTTCCGCCATAGGTCTCAAACAGAGCCTGTTCGGTAATAATCTGTGCATATTGTTCACCAATTTCGTATCCCCAATCACGGAATGCGCCTTCGGTGAATTTCATGATGTTTCCCTTGTGTGCCATGGTGACTGATGTTCTGTTGTTCTTGATCGCATATTCAATTGCTGCGCGAATGAGCCTCTTGCTTCCCTGTTCGCTGACCGGCTTGACTCCGATTCCGCACATCTCCGTAAAACGTATGCTGGTGACACCCATTTCCTGTTCCAGCCAGCTTATGACCTTCTTTGCGGCCGGTGTACCGGCACGCCACTCAATTCCGGAGTAGACATCCTCTGTATTCTCGCGGAAGAATACGATATCCAGATCTTGCGGCCGTTTTACAGGTGCTGGGGTGCCGATATGATGGACTGGACGAACACAGGCATACAGATCAAGCACTATACGTAGTGCTACGTTTAAGCTGCGGATTCCCCCTCCTACTGGTGTTGTCAGTGGACCTTTAATGGCAACCAAGTGCTTACGGATGGCTGCAGTTGTTTCATCCGGCAAGTAAAGCTTCTGTCTTTCTTCTGCGGGGATTTCCTTGATTTCGTTTTCAGATAGTTCCGAGTGATTTTTCGCGATCGCTTCATCGCCAGCCCATACCTTGAGCCACTGAATCTTCTTCTTGCTGCCGTATGCTTTCGCAACGGCGGCATCGACCACCTTTAGCATCACTGGTGTCACGTCTGTCCCGATTCCATCCCCTCGGATATAGGGGATAATAGGATAGTTGGGAACACTTAGCCCTTGGCCAGTCAATTCGATCGAGTCACCACTCTTGGGTATGCTGGAGCTTTCCTTGGTCATGATTGAGATTGATCCTCCTTTTTCTTTCCAGGTTTAGTTTCTAAAGGTTTTTACACCTCATATAAAGCAAGTTCATCCGTGATCTTTCCAGCTGCCGCTACTATCAAATGGGCCATTTGTTTTCGTTGTTTTTCTTCTAGACGGTGGTTTGGTGCAGAGATGCTCAGGGCGGCAATGACATTCCTAGACAGCGAGAAAATGGGGGCCGCGATGCCGTAGGTTCCGCGGATGATCTCTCCATTACTTAGCGCAAACCCCTGCTTCTTGATTGCTGCAATTTCAGCTTTCAATCGCTTGGGTTCCGTAATTGTAGTCTCGGAGAATTTGTCGTATTTCAATTTTCTGATGATTTGGTCTTGTTTCTGTGGATCGAGATAGGCGAGAAGAACCTTGCCAGATGCTCCAGCATGCAAGGGAAAGGTGGTTCCGCGTTCATAGGAGACACGGAAAGCATGGTGTCCATCCGCTTTCTCTAGACAAATCCCATCATGCTCGCGTAGTCCAGTGAGAGTAACGGTCTCTCCTGTCTCCCTTGATAGCTGACCCATAATAGGAAGAGAAGTTTCTTGTAGGCTCTTTTTGGGAACATTGTGGGCAAGCTCCAGGATCTTTGTGCCTAGGCAGTACATTCCTGCCTTGCCCGTTTGTTCGATCAGCCCGCTTTGCTTTAGCATAGCGATATAGCGGTAAATCGTGCTGGTGGGAAGCCCAAGTTGCTTCGCAATGTACGAGACAGTTGCTGTGGGCTTAGTCTCGCTAAATAGAGTCAAAATTCTGACGCATTTTTCCAGCGTGTTCAAGCCTGCTCGCCTCTAGGTCGTGTTCTCATATCCTGGGAACACGTTCTCAGTATGTGGGCATAATAACTTATTAGTGAATGTCTGTCAACAGTTAGGCGAGGGAAGAGCACACCCCTCTAATAACGACCCTCCTCTTTGGACGAGGTGCTAGACGATTGACTCCTTGCCGTCTATCGCGAAGGCACATTACTGGTTACTATTTACGTCTCCTTGCCCATCACTCATTACAGTTATCAGCAAACAGCTATCAGCGGTCAGCTCTCAGCCATCAGTCATTGTTTTTCAGTTCCTGGCCTTTCACTTGTTACTCTTTACCCATCACCGTTTCTCGACTCTGGACCTTGGACTATGGACTGGCTTTCTGTTACGCATCACTCATTACCCATCACGCTTTACTTTTCACTGTGTTTTTGTGCAGTATAGGCGAGTAGGCCACCGGTTCCTATCATCTCGATTTCACGCGGAGAAAGATCGTGACGTATCTTAATGGTGCTTCCTTTTGTCTTGTTGTCAACGCTCAATTCCCGGTTGAGGTCAGATACGTCTACCTCCAGTCGATCTCCCTGATCCAGGGTATTTGTATCGCAAGTAAATGGGATGATCCCTACGTTAATCAGGTTGGCGCGGTGGATGCGAGCATAGCTCTCCGCGAAAACCGCCTTGATTCCTAGTTGCCATGGAGTAAGGGCTGCGTGCTCGCGCGATGAACCCTGCCCGTAGTTGTCGCCTCCAACGATGAATCCACCACCCTTTTCCAGGGCGCGCTCCGCGAAGCTCTTGTCCTCATAGTAGAAGGTAAACTTAGCTATCTCGGGAAGGTTGCTGCGTAGGTGCTGTGTGAGCGGTCCTGCCGGGAGGATGTCATCAGTCGAGATACCGTCGCCTAGCTTGAGCAGTACTTCTCCTTCAAGAAGCGGAGTAAGTGGTTCTTGTGGCTCCAGTTGAACGATGTTTGGTGCGCGTCTGATGGGACTCCCCGCTCCAGATGGTTTTATAATGAGGTAGTCATCTATGATGAGGCGATCGATCTTGATTTTCACCGGTGGAAGCTCGCGTGGATCAGCTATTCGTCCGGCAAGTGCAGATGCAGCTGCTACCTCAGGGCTACAGAGCGCGATCTTCCCGAACTTGTTTCCCCCACGCCCCTTCCAGTTCCGATTTACCGTACGCAGGGACAAATGCTCATATCCGGGGACAAAGCCAATTCCGATGCATGCATTACAGCCAGGTTCGATCATGCGTACTCCAGCTTTGGTAAGATCGAAGAAACTTCCATCCTCTAACAACATTTCCCATGCCTGCTTGGACGCGGGAGAGACAATCACATCGAAGTCTGTAGAGACATGCTTGTCCTTGAGCATCTCTGCGACAATCTTGATGTCGTGATAACCTCCATTGGTACAAGAACCTATGAAGACCTGATCGATCTTTGTTCCTAGAACTTCTTCAATATCATAGACATTGTCTGGCATTCCTGGCATTGCTATAAGCGGTTTCAATGAAGAAAGATCGATTTCTAAGCTCTTATCGTATTTGGCATTGGCGTCTGGAATAAGCTTGGCCCAGTCTTCCTCGCGACCTTGCATACGTAAGAATTCCCGTGTTACCTTGTCTGAGGGGAAGATTGAAGAAGTTGCTCCGGTTTCCGTGCACATGTTAGTAATTGTTGCTCGTTGTGGTACTGAAAGGTTCTTTATACCGCGGCCAGCAAACTCGATAAAGTAACCCACTCCCCCCTTTACCGAGATTCGCCGTAGAATCTCTAGCGCAATGTCTTTTGCTGCCACTCCCCATGAAAGCTTGCCCTTGAGGACTATTCGCATCACCTTGGGGACAACGAGATGAAAAAGCCCTCCTCCTGCTGCTACGGCTACATCCATTCCACCAGCACCAATCCCAAGCATTCCCAGTCCGCCAGCCGTTGGTGTGTGAGAATCAGAACCGAGCAATGTTTTGCCCGGTGCGCCGAAACGTTCGTAGTGAAGCTGATGACATACGCCATTCCCGTTCTTGGAGAACTTGGCTCCGTAGTGCGAGGCTATTGTTTTAAGAAAGGCATGGTCATCGGTTGATTCGCCTTTGAATCCTAGTGAGGTATGATCCGAATAGGAGACAACAAGCTCTGCCTTGACGCGTTCTAAGCCAAGTGACTCAAACTCGAGCCATGCCATTGTCCCAGTAGAGTCTTGTGTTAGACAGTGATCGATCCGTATTCCGATTTCTGTTCCTTTGCTTAAGCTCCCTTTCTGTATGTGCCGCGAAAGGATTTTCTCTGTTATTGTTTTGGACACAGTCATCACCTCTCAAACTGGCAATTATACCGGTATCAACTTCAGGGTCAATCCTGTTAACAGTGCTGTAATGATGTTCGATCTTTTCGTGATAAAGGAAGCAGCTCCTGACCATATTCTGGACATGATATGGGATAAGGCTTCGGGGCAAATTTGTTTATGATCGATGCACTTTATTCAGGTTTGATCGATGTTTCGTTTTTCGCTATATTTGTTAACATCGATATGAACGAAAGTGTATATATCAAAACCTGGGGTTGCCAAATGAACTTCCACCAGTCAGAGGGGATCGCTGGTGTCCTTGAACGGGCAGGATTTAGGATTACCAATTCGTTTGCGGATGCTGACGTGGTTCTGTTTAACACTTGTGTGGTCAGACAGAAAGCTGAAGAGAAGGTATACGGACAGCTGGGTAATGTTGAACAACTTAAGTCTCAGAAGCGAGTTCTGTTTGGCATAGGAGGGTGTATAGCACAAGTACGCGGTGAATCCTTGTTAAGGCGTTTTCCCGTGGTCGACTTTCTATTTGGAGTTGCCGGGCTAGACAACCTTCCTCGGCTCTTGCTGGAAGTCGAGAGAAAGGGAAAACGAATTGCTTATCTTCCCTCTCCGCTCACTATCGATGAGATTCCTTTTAAACGTGAAGGCTCGATTAAAGCCATGGTAAATATCACTAAAGGGTGCTCAAATTCTTGCTCCTATTGTATCGTTCCTTACAGCCGTGGTCCTCTACGTAGCCGCGAACCAGGAAAAATCCTTGCCGAGGTAAGGGCCTTGGCCGATAGTGGTTGTAAGGAGGTTCTTCTCCTGGGACAGAATGTCGATTCTTACGGAAGGGACCGGACTGAGTACGGAGGATTTGCCGAGTTACTTGCCCAAGTAGCAGATGTTGGAATTCCGCGTGTTCGCTTCACTAGTTCTCATCCGCGAGACATGACCGAAAGGGTGATTCGAACGATCGCAGAGCACGAGAGCATCTGCAACCACATTCATCTTGCCTGTCAATCAGGGAGCGATCGCGTTCTCTCGTTGATGAATCGTGGCTACACACGCAGTGATTTCCTGTCGATCGTGAACAAGGCACGAAGACTTGTGAAGGGCATAAATATTACCACTGATCTGATTGTCGGCCATCCAGGGGAGACAGAGGGGGACTTCCGTGCCACACTTGAACTGCTGGACGAAGGTCGCTTTGGGACAGTCTTTGTGGCTAAGTATTCGCCCCGGCCAGGAACGCGAAGCGCTAAGCTTGCTGACGACGTGCCAATTGAGGCAAAAAACGAGCGATTGCAGGAGATTCTCATTCGCCAGAGGGAAATCGCACTTGAGGAGAATCATAAGCGAATTGGTGATAAAATAGAGGTGCTTGTGGATGGAAGAAACCGCAAGGGGATGTCTTGCGGGAGGAGCGATGATCACCGCATGGTGATCCTGGACGGAGAAGTTAGGGTGGGGACATTTGTTCCTGTGCGTATTGAAGCAGCTTCCGCCGCTTCACTAGCTGGCAGAGTGCTTGTATCTGCGGTGACAAGAGGAGCCTCATGATCGTTACGGTTACGCCGAATCCATCAGTCGATGAGATTTACTGGGTTGATCGCTTGAAAATCGGGAAGGAAACTCAAGAGGAGTATCTAACCCGTGCTACTGATAGCGACATTTCGGCAGGAGGCAAGGGGATCAATATTTCTATCTTTCTAGCACGGATGGGGTTAGAGAATATTGCTATGGGATTTGTTGGAGGATACACCGGGCATGTAGTGGTGCGCGCTCTACGCGATGAAGGGGTAACAACCAACTTCGTCTGGATGGGAAGTGGTGAAACACGAATCAACCTGACAGTCTTGGAGCATGGACGTGAGCATATTCCCATTCTGATAGATGGACCGGGTATTGCTGTAGCTGAGGGTGAAATGAACCGCTTCATGCGTCGCTACCGGCGGATGCTCAAAGTTGCTGATTGGGTTGTTCTTGCGGGAAGTCTTCCTCCTCAGGTTAATCTAGCCTTTTACTATGAGTTGGCTAAACTGGCCAAGCAGGCGGGTGTCAAAGTGGCTATTAGTGCTGGAGCAAGTTGCCTTACACACTGTCTGCCTGCCGCGCCTAACATTGTTAAACCGGATACACGCGAGCATCTGTCTTTTGAGTGGATGAAGCTGGGAACAAAGGAAGAGATTATCAGTGCCGGTAAACGGATAGTGCAGGACGGAGTTGAGATAATGATTGTCTCGCATGAGGTAACCGGTGATATTGTTATAACTCGAGATAGCATTTGGGAGATCAACGCGCGAGTGCAGACAACGCAGTTTAGGAATCTGGTTGGCGCAGACGATGCTCTGCTTGGAGGGGTTATCTACCAGATTTACAATGGTGCGGGAATCGAGCAAGCGCTTCGTTTTGGACTTGCGGCGGGAATAGTAAGTGCGGAGAGTCGCGAAAAGGTCTGTAGGGATATGGGGAAAATCGAGCGTGAGATGGCAAACGTAACCCTTAATCGGATATAAGGAGGAGACGTGAAGGTCGGAGAGATCATGACAAGAGACGTGACATCGGTTGAGAAGGATATTCCGGTCAAAGAACTGATCTTTATTCTTGACAGCGCAAAGATGTCCAATATGCCAGTAGTCGATGAGGAGGGGAAACTTATCGCGTTCATCTCCGAGAAAGATATCATCAAAGCCGCTCTTCCAGGGTACTTCGAGATGCTTCATAGTACTTCGTTTATTCCCGACATGAACCAGTTTGCCAAGAAGCTTGGCCAGATAGCAGATGATCCAGTTGAAAGACATATGCATTCTGACGTCATTTGTGTAGAAGTTGATGATGATGACCTGCAAGCGGCGGATCTAATCATTCGTAAGAACCTGAAAAGCCTTCCGGTGATTGATGCAGAAAGGCGATTGGTGGGGGTGGTTAAAAGAATCGATTTGCTTCATCACCTTCTGTGAGCCGAAAACAGTGACGTGTAATCAGTGATGAGTGATGCGTAACAGAAAACCAGCCCAGAGTCCAGTGTCCAGAGTCGGGAGCCAATAAACTCACTTCACCCCGTGAAATATAGAGCAGAACAAGATTGCACAGGGCAGGCGGGGCAGGCTCCAGCCTCTCCCTTCCTGGGCTCCTTGTATGTTTATACTATGTGAAATCGAAGACACGCTTAACTTCGAGTTATACAGCTAGAACGATAGGGAGCAAACAGATGCACCTTCCTTGGAAAGAGCTAGGTCTATCCCGTTTTCTTGTGCAAGATAGTAGTGAGAAGCTTCTGTTCGTGGACGGGAAAGCCCAGCCAGGGACAGAGCTTGGCGCTGCCAAGGAACTTGTTTCAATCGCTTATGTCAAGGAAGAAACACCTCGGGCAATCAATTTGCGAGTTCTGGCCAAGGCATTTCTGCCGACTCTGCCAGATCATAGCCTCTCAAGACTATGCGCCTATTACCATATTCCACTAGAACAGCTTCATAGAAAGGAAGCCATTGGCACCCTGTTTGCTTTTCTTATAAGAGAGGGATTGGGATTGAACCCTGAAGTCATCTCCCTTCTGGGCCAGCTTCTGCTGCCTTCCACTGGTGAATTTGTTCGACATCTCTTGCCGCTGGCTGAAACGGTGGAAACCAAGACAGAAGAAGAACCTCTAGGGCAAACTCAACCGCCTACAACTTCGGCAAAAGAGGCATTGTCAAGTAATGGGGTAATCGCACAACAACTGGCTGGATTTGAGATTCGTCCTGCGCAGCAAAAGATGGCTAGCTTGGTGGCTCAGATCTTTAGGCAGGGAGGGACATTGGCTGCTGAAGCTGGTTCGGGAACAGGTAAAACGTTTGCTTACCTCGTTCCGGCTTTGCTGCATTTGCAGGTCGATAGTGAGGAACGGCTCGTGATTTCTACTCGTACCAAACAGCTACAAGAACAGCTCTTTTTCAAAGATCTTCCATTTCTCATCTCTCAGCTCAATCCCCAACTTAAGGTTGTTTTGCTTAAAGGGCGGGAGAATTACCTGTGTTTGCGCCGCTTTGAGACCATGTTGGTAGAGGTAATTGAAGGGCTCGAACAGCAGATGGGCCCCTTATTTGGCTTACTAGTTAATTGGCGTTTCCAGACAAGAACAGGAGATATAGAGGAAAACGGTGCCTTTCTGTGTGATTCGGGATGGAGTACTCTTTGGGCTAGATTGCATGATGATCCTCGACACTGCCTTGGGCCTGATTGCCCGTTCTTTGATGATTGTTTTTCGTTTGCTGCTCGACGGCGTGCACGAGAAGCCGATCTTGTTGTTGTCAATCACTCTCTCCTCCTTGCCGATCTACAAACAGGTGGAGGAATACTGGGGGGATATCAGTATCTAGTTATTGATGAGGCACATGCGCTGGAAAAAGCTGTACGACAGGCATTCACTACTACACTTACATCGCACACATTGGATGAGCTGACAGCGCGGATCGAACGAGTCAAGGGCAGGGGGAGCGCTGACTTTGTTCATAGCCTTTCTCTTTCCAGAGCCGACAGACGAGTTGTCAGGCTGCGCGAGCTTGTTTCAACATTGCGTACTGCAAATACTCATATTTTTTCCTCACTTGAAACCCATTTTGCTGATGAGAGGCGTGGTCGATTATCTGGGATGGATGGATTTCGTCCATTGGTCAAGCAACTTGTCAGTACGATCGATCGGTTGAAGGAAGTGGTTGAGCAGATCGGTGAAGCTCTTGTTGATCCTGAGAAGAAACATGAGGCAGAAGGATTGATTCTGGAGGCAGAGGCAGATTCATCCTTGTTCCAAAGTCTGTTCGGTTCTCCGGAAGAGAATCATGTTCATTGGTACGAACGGAGAGAACGAGGAATTGCCCTTCTCAATTCACCGCTTGAGATAGCGGCCTTTCTGCAAGAGGCCCTTTATCCAAAACTTGCCGGACTAATTCTCACCTCAGCAACCCTGTCTCTAGGAGGTAGGTTCTCCTATTTGGGTAAGACACTAGGTCTCGATGCTGCTCCGAAGGATGTGAATTGTGCATTGCTAGAAAGCCCTTCTTCAAATAATAGGCGAATGAGTATCTACTTCCCTGAGTTTCTTCCTCCGGTTGATGGACTGATCGAGAATTACGCAGACGCAATTTCTTCCTTGGTGGGTGCAGTCGTTGTTACAATGAATCGCAAAGTTCTTGTGCTATTTACCTCTTATCGACTACTGCGCGCTGTCGAGGAACGGATTTCGGAAGCGATTGTGGTACTTGCCCAAGAGCCCGATGCTCCGCGCAGCAAATTGCTTGAACAATTTAGAGGGATTAAAGGCGGCGCAATCCTTCTCGGAACGGACAGTTTTTGGGAAGGGGTGGACCTACCAGGGGCAGAACTAGAGATCTTGGTCATAACCCGACTCCCGTTTCCTGTTCCTACGGATCCCGTTTTCTCGGCCATGACAGAGAAATTAAGAGAAAAAGGAGAGGATCCATTTCTGAACCTTGCGATTCCACAAGCGGTGCTCAGGTTGCGGCAAGGAATAGGGAGACTGATTCGCAAGAGGACTGATCGAGGGAGTGTTATTATTACTGATAGCCGTGTTTTTCGAAAGCGATACGGCCAGTTTTTTGCCGCTTGCCTTCCGATTTCAGGAAAAAGGATAAGAACCCAAGAAGAGCTTCTAGTTAATCTACGTTCCTGGTTTAGTTGTCCTTAACATTCCGTGTTGTTCAGAGGGGTATAGCACTGTTCAAGTTGAATGAAGATTGATTTTTGTTCCGTAAAGGGTTAAGATACAGCTACGGAACTAGTTGTCATAACCTCTCAAGCGATGAAAGTATCTGTTGTGGTACCCGCGTATAATGAAGCCTGTCGAATTGCTGCTGTCCTTAGGCCTCTTGTTGCCAGCCCTCTAGTAGATGAAATTATCGTTGTTGATGATGGCTCAACGGATGGTACGGCAGAAGCAGCCCGCTGTTTTCAGGTGAAGGTGATCTCCCTTTCAGAAAACAGAGGTAAGGCAGCCGCACTGGATGAGGGAGTGAGAGAAGCGCATAACGACGTGTTCCTATTCTTGGATGCTGACTTGGTTGGTTTGCAGGAGAGGCATATCGAAAGCTTGATTAGTACCTACCAAAATGATGAGATCGACATGGTAGTGGGTGTGTTCAGTAGCGGGCGAATGAATACTGATATTGCACAGAAGATTAACCCTTTCGCGTCTGGTCAACGTGTGCTTCCCAGAGCACTTTGGGAACGGGCAAGAGAGAATATTGGAGAAATGAGCTATGGAATTGAGATGGCCCTGTCCAGACTTGCAGCAAAAGAAGGGTGGCGTAAGGAGAGAGTAAAACTTGACGGAGTAACACATATTCTGAAGGAAGAAAAGCGTGGTTTTTCCAAAGGAGTGATTGATCGCTTCAAGATGTACGGCGATATGATCAAGTGGCTCATAAAGAGAATATAGTATGAGGATTGCAGTTGGTTGTGACCATGCCGGTGTAGAATTGAAGCGTTTTCTAGTCTCTTCCGTTCTTAGTGAACATAGTGTCATTGATGTTGGAACAGACTGTATGAGGCCTGTTGACTATCCAGATGTTGCCAAACGAGTTGTCGGCAAAGTCATTGCCCTAGACGCTGACCGAGGGATACTCATCTGTGCGACCGGTATCGGAATGGCTATGGCTGCAGGGAGATTCTCCGGGATTCGGGCAGCAACATGCAATGATATCTATTCGGCTGAGATGAGCAGGTGCCATAACGACGCGAACATTCTATGTTTGGGGGCGAGAGTAGTTGGTGCCGGAGTGGCAGAAAGAATTGTGCAAGTGTGGCTTTCAACATCGTTTGATGGTGGAAGGCACGAGAATCGCGTGAGCAAAATAGAACAAAACCTTGAATAGCATAAGGATTTGATCTAATGATCGTTTCTTGGATTACTTTCTCTCTTTCTTCCATTGCAATTATTCTTGCAGGTAGCAAGCTTGCGTCTTTTGGTGAAGGACTTAGTAGAGCCAGTGGTCTTGGACAGGGGTGGATTGGACTATTGTTTCTTGCTACGATTACCTCTATTCCTGAACTCACTACTACTGTTACTGGGGGAATAATTAATGTCCCCAATATTGCTGTTGGGAATGCCCTTGGAAGTAATCTATTCAACCTGGCGATAATTGGTGTTGTGGATATTCTTCTACTTACTAAAGGTCCCTTTCTATCCAAAGTTCGTTCTTACCACGTGGTAAGTGGGGGGATTGTTATTCTTCTTTCAGCGCTTGTCATACTTGGTATAGCAATCAAGCCAACACCCATTTGCCAGATGAGTCCGATCAGTCTTATTATCCCTCTTGTCTACGTACTTGGTATAGTTGTCCTTTACCAAGTTGAGAAGGGCCAAGGGGCAATGGACAAGAACAAAGAAAAGGGAATGAGCCTTGCTCGAGCGGTGAGCGGATTTGTTTTCTGTGGTGTAGTGATTATTATTGCAGGTGTGTTCTTGATCCATGCGAGTAAGGCAATCTCGCTAGAGTCCGGATTTTCGGGACCATTCATGGGAGTAATCCTAGTAGCAGTTGTTACTTCTCTGCCGGAATTGGCAACATCAATTGGGGCGCTCAGAATTGGTGCCTATGACATGATTATGGGTAATGTGTTTGGATCCAACATGTTTAACATTCTGACGATTTTTCTGGCCGATGTTGCTTTCCGTCGCGGCGCGATCTTGTCCCATTTGGGAGCAGGAGGAAAAGACCAGCTGGTTGCTGCTATGGCAGGGATTCTCCTCGCAGCAATCACAATTGTGGCCATTAGTTGCCGGTCCCGGCGCCGCATACTTGGAATTGGAGCTAGTGGTATTCTAATACTTGCCATGTATCTGGCCAGCGTTTTTCTGATCAGTAGTAGAGAAGTTCATTTTTTGAGGTGATAAGTTGTGGAACTAACAGAGTTACGAGCTAAAGACATGAGATCGCTGCGTGAGGTTGGTGGCGAATTGAAGATACGTAATGCACAGCATTTGAAGAAAGAGGATCTGTTGCGCGCAATAATGGAGTACTTTTCTAAGGTGGGTAAGCTACATTTTGCGCAAGGGGTGCTTGAGATCCTTCCGGATGGTTATGGTTTTCTACGCAGCGGGGATTGTCTGCCGGAACGGACGGATATTTATGTATCTCCTTCACAGATTAAGCGCTTCGGATTGAGGAATGGAGATTTGGTGGGTGGTGATATTCGTGTGCCAAAGAATGATGAGCGTTACTTTGCCTTGCTTAAGGTGAAACAGGTGAACTACGGAGACCCGGAAAGAGCTCTTGACCGACCGGAATTCCGTGAACTTACCCCCCTACACCCAGAGGAGCAGTTACAACTAGAGCACGACCCAGAGGATATTTCGACAAGGATCATAGACCTGTTTTGTCCGATTGGAAAGGGACAACGTGGGCTGATTGTTTCTCCGCCCAAAGCAGGGAAGACCACTTTGCTTAAGAAAATTGCCAATGGGGTTCTTGCGAATCACCCTGACGTCAAACTTTTTGTGCTGTTGGTTGATGAACGACCAGAGGAGGTTACCGATTTCCGGCGGTCGATTGTTGGGGGAGATGTAGTCGCCGCGACTTTTGATCAGCAACCGCGTCACCACACAAGAATTGCCGAACTTGTTACCGATCGGGCGAAAAGGTTGGTTGAAGTAGGGTTTGATGTGGTGATCCTAATGGACTCGGTCACGCGGTTGGCGCGTGCTTACAATCTATCCGTAGCTCCATCAGGAAAGCTGCTTTCTGGAGGGATGGACCCAACAGCTTTGTATAAACCCAAGGAATTCTTCGGCGCTGCTCGCAATATTGAGGAGGGAGGAAGCCTCACGGTAATCGCTACGGCCCTTGTTGATACGGGCAGTAAACTTGACCAAGTTGTTTTTGAAGAGTTCAAGGGAACGGGTAACATGGAGCTGATCCTTGATAGAACCCTGTCTAACAAACGCATCTATCCGGCAATTGATGTTGAGCAAAGTGGGACTCGCAAAGAAGAGCTTCTCTTATCGAGCAAGGTATTGAATCGAGTGTGGATTCTGCGTAAAATGATGGGTGGTTTGAATGATGTGCAGAAGGCTTTAGAAGTGGTCAAGAGTAAGATGGAGGCGACCAAGGACAATGAACAGTTCCTTGAGTTGATGAATAGTGACTGATAAGAAACCGATTCGTAGAGATCGTGTTTTGCTGGTTGCTGTTATTTTACTAGGAGTAATCTTGGTACCTCTGTTGATGCGCTCGGGAGGCCCTGTTCCACAGAAGGAATCAGTTGGCGAGCAACAGTCTGAAGAAGGCGTAATACAGCAGTTATCGGATGCTGTGCTGCCAGGATTGGAAGGGCCGATAGCCGGTGAGGGCAAGGAGGAAACAACTGCAGTAGAGGAGAGAGAAGCTCCGCGTATTGAGGAATCCGTTGAAGAAGCGCGGACCACGGATCTTGTCCTCAAGTACGTGGTTGCTACAGGGGAGCAGCTAGGTAGGATCGCCTCACGCCTTGGAGTAACGATTGGGGCAATAATGGCGAGTAATCGTATCTTCTCTTCTGAGGAAATAAAGGAAGGGCAACTTCTGTGCGTTCCACGAGAAGGAATCCTTCATTCTATCAAAAGCGGTCAGACCCTAACAGATATTTCTCTTACGTATGGTACCACGGTAGATGAGATCGTGGAGGCTAACGGGATTACTGACCCAAGTATGATATATGCCGGCGAAGAAATCATAATCTCACATCCCCGCTGTTTGCCTTGGGAAAATGTTATCCATTTCTCTCAAGGTAAGGAAGTGCGCTTTATCTGGCCACTTTTTGGACCAGTTGTCTCTCCATTTGGCTGGCGGATTCATCCAATACTCGGGAACTACCATCATCATAATGGAATTGACATTGATGTGGCTGTTGGGACCACTGTCTATGCAGCAGCGCCGGGGAAAGTGTACTTTGTCGGAGAAGAGAATGGCTACGGAACACTTGTTATTCTTGAACACTCAGACGGGTACTATACGTTCTATGGACATCTGTCGGAGGTGCCGGTCTATAAAGGGCAGTTTGTAGAGGTAGGGCAGCCGATCGCTGAATCTGGGAACAGTGGTATCTCTAGTGGGCCTCATCTGCACTTTGAAATACGTAACCATGAGTTTCCGGTAGATCCGTTGCGTTTCCTTTCGTAAAGAATATATGGATCACCTGTTAATTAGAGGTGGAAGGCGGCTTGAAGGGCAAGTTGCCATTGATGGAGCGAAAAACGCTGCTCTTCCCATGTGTGTGGCCCCTCTGTTGACCGATGAACCAGTCAGGCTTCATCGTATCCCACACCTGCGTGACGTAGACACAATTCTTTCTACCATAAGTTCTTTGGGAAAAGAGGTCAGACATGATGGTAACACTGTAGAGATCAGTTGTGGCGGTGCACTGAAAAGCGAAGCGGAAGCCCGATATGTGGAGCAAATGAGGGCTTCTTTTCTTATTCTCGGGCCGCTCGTTGCTCGTTTGGGTCATGCCGTTGTTCCCCTTCCCGGTGGTTGCACAATTGGGCGACGCCCGGTTGATCTTCACCTGGAAGGACTTTGCGCAATGGGGGCAAGGATAGAGGAATTCCCTGATCATGTTGTTGTCAAGGCAGAGCAGCTACATGGAGCACGGATTTCGTTTCCCTATCCTTCAGTGGGAGCAACCGAGCACCTGCTTATGACGGCGGCACTGATCAGAGGAGAGACGCGGATCACTAATCCTTCCAGAGAGCCAGAAATAGGTGATTTGATCAATTTGCTGCGCAAGATGGGAGCACATATTGTTGTTGGGAAAATGTCGATCAGGATAAACGGAAGCGAGCATCTACATGGCGCTGAACATACTATTATTCCTGATCGACTGGAGGCAGGAACCTACTTGCTCGCTGGAGCAATCACCGGTGGAGAAGTACAGGTCATGGGGGTAGAGCCTGGGCATCTTCGCTCTGTTATTGAAGTCCTAAGGAGAGTGGGAATGAGTATCACTGAATCAAGCGAGACGATTCGCTTGCTGGGTGAACAAAGGGCTGAGCCTGGACACGTAGTAACTGCGCCCTATCCAGGGTTTCCCACCGACTTACAACCTCTTCTTGTCGCTCTTCTCTGCTTGGGAAGGGGGGAGAGCTTAGTCGAAGAACGGGTTTTTGAGAGCCGATTCGCTTACGTTCATTCACTGAATTGCATGGGAGGACGAATCAGAGTAATCGGCAGAAAAGCCGTTGTTACCGGTGTGAATATGCTGGTAGGAGCAAAGGTACCCGCGCTAGACATCCGTGCCGGTGGAGCCCTCATTTTGGCTGGGCTTGCTGCGGAAGGGGAAACAGTGATTTACCATCCTGAGCATATTGATCGCGGGTATGCATCAATTGAGGAAAAGCTAGCTCTGATAGGAGCTCAGATTGAAAGAGGGAAATAAGCAGGATGGATCTTTGCTGATTGAGGGCTGGCTGAAATGGGCGCGTGCTTGTGGTAAGGATGGAACTATGGCTGAGGTTTGTGCGTTTGAGAACGGATTTTGGTGGACTTAGAAAATCTGGGGCATGACCTATGGCTTTTGCGTCTTAGTAGGGTATTCTACCGTGTCTACATCTATTTCTAGTCGTTCCTTGCCCTGCACGAGGATAGTTATTGTGCGTCGGAATATATTGTGTGAGATCACCTTTCCTTTCTTCCCTTTGTAGAATACCCATGTTCCTAGGCTTGGCTGTTTTTCAAGTTCCCGTTTGTACAGATCGTGCTCGAAGGTAAGACAGCACATCAACCGTCCGCATACGCCGGTTATTCGTTCTGGCGGAACAAATAATTCCTGATCGTAGGCTAGTTCCATGGGAACCGGCTGAGGTTCATGCAGAAACTGACGGCAGCAGATGATTCGCCCACATCGTCCAATTCCTCCCTTAATCCTTGCTTCATCACGGGTTCCCATTTGGCGCAGCTCGATAGTTGCCTTGTACGTCCTTGTCAGTTCTCTGACAAGGACGCGAAAGTCTATTCGGTACGGGGCCGTGAAGTAAACGCGTAGCCGTGAGCGATCGAGGGTGTACTCTGCCGCAGCGAGATGCATATGGAGCCTTTGACGAGCTATTCTCTTCCTCGTTGTAGAAAGGACCTCTCTTATGTCTTCTAGATTACGGGAGAACGCGTCTAGATCTGCCGTTGTAGCCTTCCGCACTACCCTGTCAAAATGCTCGCTGATTTCTCCAGAAGGAGTGAGTACGTTTTGTACCACTCCTAGATGTGGGCCTTCATGTTCAACCACACATCGAGTTCCAGGAGAGAGCAATAGGTGGGAGGTGTAGAAATACGCGGTGTCATGCATAAAATTGAATACTTGTACAAGGACAGCCTTCTGTTCACTCATCGACTAACTCTCCAGAAGCAAGAAAAACTGAAAGCAGCACTGTCTCCAGCGGGCTGTATACCTCTATTGAGTGCAATGCGTTTGCTACGGATTTCGAAAACCGCAAGACTTTTCTTATTGTCATATTATTGGTTAGTGAACGAATTCTTTCATCGAAACGTGAGGAAGGGACAGAAAGCTGCGCATATAGAAGATCCAGGGATATGTAGAGCATTTCCTGTAGAAAGATCTCTACTTCCTTACGTCCTGTTTGCGCCAGTTTCCTTGCTCCTAGTACGACAAGTGCTCCCTTGCTCTGGCTCAAAAGCTTGAGAAAGGCAAGAGTTCCCTCATATCGAGAGATTAGGTCTTTAGAGGTGAGCATTTCAATGAGGGATTGCTCCGTAGAAGAGGAGGCGCGATTCTCCTCCTTCTTGCGCAGCGCGCCAATATCTTGATGTTTCGCAAGAAACGAACCAGGTATTTCCTGCTTACCCCTGAATACTGTAAGCAGGTAGTGGGCATCTTCTTTGCTGTATCCCGCAGTTGTTAAGCAAGCCAAGCGGAGTTTTTCTGAAGGTGGAACGAGTCGCACTACAGAACTACGCGAGAGGATTGTAGGCAAGATATCTGTGGCGTTCTCTGCTAGCAGTAAGAAGACAAGGCTTTTCGGAGGTTCTTCCAAGATCTTGAGGAGCGCGTTCGCTGCTTCGATGGTCAGCGTTTCCGCATATGAGATCAAGCATACTTTTCTTTGCCCTTGGAGGGGAGAGAAATGTCCTTGTCTGATTGCATCTCGCACCTGAGCGATCCCCACTTTATCCTTCCCGGGAAGAGACGTGAGTTCAATCAGATCTGGATGGATCCCACGTGTAATAAGCCCTTGTTCCTTGGGGTCATTGCTAATAAGTGGCGCGGCCATTTCTCGACCCTTTTCTGTGCGGTTTGTTCCGGGGTGAACAAGGAGTAGAGAAGAGATCGCGCAGCGGTTCCTTTCTTTATCTGCTACATTTGTTGCCATGGCAAGAAGGGTACTACAGGATGGCAGCTAACGCAATAAAGCTTGTACCTTGTCTGTTATGTATCTACACTTTGAGACTATGAGCCACACGCTATTCATGTCAGCGGTTTTTTCATTTAGTGTAACGCTAGTTAGTGGTTTCCTAATCTGCTATGCCAAGCGTTACTGGGCATTGCGTGATAGGGAGGATGGCCGCCCAATTGGTGGTCCGGCAGTTCTCCTTGGCATTCTTGCCGGCGGGGTCTTCATGTCTCCAGGCCCTAACTACTTCTTCCTTCTTGGGGCCGGGGTCGTTTTCTTAGTTGGATTGGTCGATGACCTGATTGATCTTTCCCCTTGGCAGAAGCTGTTGGGGCAAGGTGTAGCGGCCATACTTGCCCTGGTTGGTTTGCCGCTTGCCCATCTAAGCCTATTTGGTTCTTCCATCAACCTTGGAATGGCTTGGTATATCATCCCGTTGTTCTATATTCTAGGATTGACAAATGCGGTTAACTTGATTGATGGATTAGATGGATTGGTGACGAGCATCCTTCTGCCGCCACTTGTCGTTATGTTTGTTCTCTCCTGTCAAATGACAAATTATGTGGGAATAGGGCTTAGCCTTACTGTGTTGTGTTCGCTTATTGGTTTCTATCCGCTAAATCGCTATCCTGCCCGCTTGCTTCTGGGGGATACCGGCGCCGAATTACTTGGATACCTATTTGCTGTGGGATCTCTTCTTGTTCTTCGGAAGAGTACACAGGGGATCGGTTGGGCCATTGTTCCAGCCCTGTTCCTTGCCTGTGTTCCGCTGAGTGATATTCTGTTTGCCATAGTCCGGCGGCTCTCTTGTGGTAGGTCAATCTTTGCGGGAGATAAACAACATATTCATCATCGCCTAGCAGCACGTTTGGGAACAAGGAAAACTGTTTGTGTTCTTACTGTTGTCAGCCTGTTGTCTTCACTTGTCGGCTTCCTGCTATGGCACATCAAATACTAGTCCTGCTGTTATATCTGCTTATCGTTTCACTTGAGCGGCTTAAACCTGAGATCTTACTATGAGAAAGCCAGGAAAGCAGGAGAGTTTGAAGTGTGAAACCCATTCCTGATTTTCTCGTGCCTTCCTGGTTCCCCAATAATAGGATTGCAAGTAAGCTTGTCTTATGGAGGCGAGCGGATTCGAACCGCCAACCTCTGCGATGCGAACGCAGCGCTCTCCCGGTTAGAGCTACGCCCCCCTAGCTACGATCAATAGCGGCGCAGGGACTCGAACCCCGAACCTCTCGGATATGAGCCGAGCGCTCTCAACCGGTTGAGCTACGCCGCCGTCTCGTTGCGGGGGTCGGATTCGAACCGACAACCTCCGGGTTATGAGCCCGACGAGCTCCCTGATTGCTCCACCCCGCGATATCTTGTGCCGGGAGCGGGACTTGAACCCGCACGAGGTTAACCTCAAGGGATTTTAAGTCCCTTGCGTCTGCCAATTCCGCCACCCCGGCCCGACGTTCATCTAGATCTCGCAACAAGCGGGAAACGGGATTTGAACCCGCGACCCCTGCCTTGGCAAGGCAGTGCTCTACCGCTGAGCTATTCCCGCAGTACAATCCACAGTATAACGGGCGATCGTGCATCACGCAAATGCGAAGGGCGGGACTCGAACCCGCATGCCCGGAAGGGCACTAGCTCCTAAGGCTAGCGCGTCTGCCAATTCCGCCACCCTCGCTTGAGCACAGACTAACAACTGTTCCTTTTCTTGTCAACCTCAGAGCACAGATCGGCTCACTCTATCTGACTTGCTGGGATTATTGCCTAGAGCGCAAAACAGCGTGCGTAGGGTCATCAATCATGGACGGAAGCACAAGCTTTCTTGATTGCAGATACATAGTGATAAGGAAGTTTTATCGTGCCAAGTGTTTCTTTAACTGAATCCGGACCGTGGTCGTCTGAGCCACCGGTTAGGAGGAAGCCTTGTTTCTTGGCTAGAGACATGAGTGTGTCGGGTGAGGCTCGAAGTTTGCCGGTTGTATTCTTGTAAGGATAGAATACCTCGATTCCATCTACTCCTTGTACATGGACCTTCATGAGGAACTGCTCCCAGTTCTGCACCGACATGAGACAAGGATGTGGTATAGAGCTTACCCCCCCTGCTGTATGTATCGCGTTTGCTGCTTCGCGAAACCCTGGCCTGTCAAGACGAACATAGCATGGCTTTCCATCTGCAATGAACTGGCTGAATGCGTCATGCAACGAAGGTGCAGCGTGCTTGTCGACAAGGAGTTGTGCCAGGTGAGGACGTCCAATGCTTCCCTTTGCCAATCTGCGTACTTCCTCAAATGTGATGTCAACTCCAAGATAGTTACGGCAGCGATCAATGATCTTCTTCATTCGCTTCTTGCGTGCCTGTTCCATTGATAGAAACAGGTGCTTTATCGGTGGGATTCCGGGGTTGATAAAATAGCCAAGCAATTCTCCGGGTATGCCATCATAATCTACCTTTAGTTCCACTCCGGTTATCACCTCAAGCTCCCTCATTATCGTTACGGGGCTTGTCAACAGTGGAGAAATCGTGTCGTGATCAGTAATTGCTATGGTAGATAGACCATATGTAGCTGCCCGCTTCACGAGCTCAGAGATCTCTTGTGTGCCGTCAGATGCGGTGGTATGCAAATGGAGATCGGCGTAACCCTTATTCATAGAAACCTTGCTTCTATTACTTGCCTAATCTGTACAGCAGCATCTCCATTACCATAGGGATTGCTGGCTTTTGCCATTTTTTCATATGCCTGTGGATTGTGTAATAGGTGTTCCGCGGCAGCGACGATGCGTTTTGGATCAGTACCTACAAGTTGTGCTCCTCCGCTGTGCAATCCTTCTGTTCGCTCGGTTTTATCTCTTAGTACTAAAGTGGGGATGTGAAGTGCGGCTGCTGCCTCTTGAATTCCGCCGGAATCAGTTAGCACAAGGGTTGAGTCTGCCATCAAGTGTACAAAAGAGGCGTAATCAAGCGGAGGAATAAGATTGATCTTTTGCTGTTTGCCCAGCTCTGTCTCTGCCACTTCGTGGACATTTGGATTTGGGTGAACGGGATAAACAATGCTGATATCTTTGTTCCGTTGCGCAAGCTGTTCCAGGGCATGGCAAATACGAGCAATCCCGCCAGAAAAACTCTCTCGACGGTGTGCTGTCACTAAGATGATCTTGCCTGGGAATGCGAAACGAGATCGTGGAGGAATATGAGCGTGAACGAACTGAAGGGCATCAATTTCTGTATTTCCGGTAACAAAAACAGTGTCTTCTGAGATTCCAGCCGCAAGCAGATTTTCTCTTGCTGTTGGCGTGGGGGCGAAGTGAAGCGCTGCGAGTTGATCAATGAGGCAGCGGTTCATCTCTTCTGGGAAAGGAGCATAGGGATCAAAAGTGCGTAAGCCAGCTTCTACATGAGCCACCGGGATTCTGCAATAATACGAAGCAATTGCCCCTACGAAAGCTGTAGTCGTATCTCCTTGGACGAGCACTAGGTCGGGATGTTCTTCTTCTAGGATTGGTTCAAGTCCGGCGAGCATTAGACGCGTGATACGGAACAAGCTTTGACCAGGTGTCATTATTCCAAGGTTGTAATCAGGTACAATCGAGAATACCTGTAGCGCTTGCTCAAGTAATTCTCGATGTTGTGTGCTGACGCACACAATGGGCTTGATTCGCGGGCAGGCTTGTAGTTCACGCAGAACCGGTGCAAGCTTGATCGTCTCCGGACGTGTCCCAAAGAATAGGAGGATCTTCATTTCTTGCGCAGCCACGCTACCACTTCGGCTAGTCCTCTCACGAGTGAGGTCTCCGCGGTAAAGCCAAGCTTCTTGTCTGCCCGAGTTACATCGAGTCTACTCTCCATAAGTTCTCCAGGTCGGGCCTTGGCATAAGATGGGCCTTTACTAAAGTCGGTAATCTTAGCCAGGTGCGTGAAAAGATCATTTACTGAAAGTGAATGGCCGGTAGCGATGTTAAGGGCACGTTCGTCGGGAGTGAGGCCCATAGGAAGCCCAGACAACAGGTAATCAGTGGCAAGGAGATTTGCCCGGGCAACCTCTTTCACGAATATGTAGTCTCTTAGCTGTTTACCAGTCCCAAAGATAGTGGGAGTCTCGTTTGCCAGAAGTTTCTCAGCAAAGATAGAAATCACGCCAGCCTCTCCCCTTGGATCCTGCCGCAGGCCATAGACGTTTCCGTAACGTAGAGCCAGTGTTTCCAACTTGAATGTATGCATGTAGGCAAATAGATAGTATTCTATTGCTGCTTTTGCTGCTCCATATGGACTAATTGGCGCTTTGGGGTTTCCTTCCGCCGCTGGCGTGGAAGTTTCTCCATAGATTGCTCCCCCAGAGGATGCAAATATAAATCCCTTTACATTGCGGTTGACTGATTGATGTAGCAGGTTTACTGTTCCCAAGACGTTTACTTCCGTATCGAATATTGGAGCAGCGATTGAGCGGCGGATGTCGATTTGAGCTGCGTGATGGTTGACGATCTGAGGTTTAAAGCGTTTGAAGAGAGAAGAAATCTTGTCTCGATCTCGGATATCAACCTGCTCAAAGCTTGCCTTTGTGTTTAGATTTGCCATTTTCCCGGTAGAGAGGTCATCCAAGACAAGCACGTCATGCCCCGCACCAATGTAGGTATCAACGATATGTGAACCAATAAATCCAGCCCCACCGGTGACGATTATTCTCAAACGCATATCTCCTTTCATGACGTCTGCAATCTCTTGTTTATCAATGGTCACGCAAAACATCCAATCGATCAAGTAGATCCTTACACGCTCTCTTACACCCTCTGTGTCAATATGACTGAGACACCTGATCACCACAATATTGCGGTAGAGGACGGAGAGAAGAAGATTATTTGTAATTCCCTCTCCCTTTCCCATATACTGTTGCTTATCTGTTGTTCAAGGGGGACAAATGAACAAACAAGGGTTTGTTGACGCAATTGCTTCTAGGGCTGGGCTTACAAAGAAGGATGCACGTAAGGTGCTTGATGTTGTGATCGATGTAGTTACAGAGAACCTGGCTAAGAACGAGCAGGTCTTTCTCACCGGGTTTGGGAAGTTCGAGGTAAGGGCACGCAAAGCAAGTAGAAGGATCAACCCCCAAACAGGACAAAGGTTTAACGTACCGGCAAAGGTTGTCCCTACGTTCAAAGCAGGAAAGACCCTAAAAGATGTCGTCGCCAAGAAACTCAAGGTCATAAAGGTAGGATCTAAGCTTAAGGTAAAATAGACATAACCTTGACCTTATTTTAAGCTCATTACTACCTCGCGAGATCTCGGACTAGATTATCCTGCGTGTTGAGCATCCACATACCTTTCTTGTTGACCGTAGCCACCGATAAGCTATAGTGGCTACTTCATTTATAACTTGTGGTGCTGGACGAGATTGTTGGGATCTAGGCGAGCCGCGCCCCTTGCGCGAAGGACATCACGAGCCGTGATCGCTTTTGGTCCGTATGTTCGGAAGAGCTCGATTGCGAGGCGGATGTCTTCCGAATGGCGCGACTGTAATCACCGATCAAGTTCATAAACTTCAGCCGTTAGCTGAAATCCCACAAACAGGAGGAGAATCATGAACGCGGCCCTTGAGATCAAGGATGTCACAAAGGTCTACGATAGCCGTACCGTGGTTGACGACGTTTCACTAGCAGTAGAGCGCGGGGAGACCTTTGGCCTTCTGGGACCCAACGGTTCTGGCAAGACGACGACAATCCGGATGGCTCTGGACATCATACGACCAGAGTCGGGTAGCGTAAGCCTGCTTGGCGGAATGCCGACACGGGAAGCCCTCACTAGAGTGGGGTATCTGCCAGAGGAGCGAGGACTTTACCAGAAGTCGAAGGTTATAGATATCCTTGTCTACCTTGGCCGACTGAAGCGGATGGACGCCGCTACGGTCAGAGCACACGCCCAGGAGATGCTCCAGCGCGTCGGCCTGTACGAGTACCGAAACAAGAAGGTGCAGGCGCTGTCGCGAGGGATGACACAACTGGTCCAGTTTGCTGGGGCGCTGCTTCACAAGCCGGACCTGATCATTCTAGACGAGCCCTTTGCCGGGCTGGACCCTCTCAACGTACAGCTTATGAAAGAGATTCTCCGTGAGCAGAAGGAACGCGGGGCAGCCATCGTATTCAGTACCCACCAGATGCCAGACGTAGAGGAGCTCTGCGAGCGCGTGCTCCTGATCAACGACGGCCAGACTCTCCTCTACGGGCGCCTTGCCGAGTTGAAGCGAGCCAGAGGCATGCGTAGCGTTTGCGTCACGGCAGATCGCCAGCCCGAAAGCATGCTTGGTGTAGTGGACGCCAAGTTTCGAAATGGCTCTTTCGAGTACCTGATGGGCAAAGGAATAAAGCCCGATGAGGTCCTCCGTGCCTACTTGGACGCAAGCATTCCGGTTGAGCGATACGAGATTGGCATGCCATCTCTCAACCAGATTTTCATCGAAGAGGTGAGCCGTGCTAGAAACGCTAAGTGAGATGCGCTTGATATTCGCGGAGGAACTACGACGGTTCACACGTAGTAAGGGCTACATCATTCTCACGCTGGCTGTTCCGACGATACTCCTGGTGGTCATGGGAGTGATTCTCACTGTCCGCGCCGTTTCCCCTGGCAGGGAGGAGCCGAAACCGATCGGTATCGTAGCCCTATTTAATGACTGGGCCTTTGCCCCTGATGACCTTCAGAGGTTCCGGTTTCTGGCATTCAACACCCGTCAGGAGGGAATCGACGCGCTGATCAAGGGAACCGTCAAAGAGGTCTTTGTAATCCCAGAAGACTACCTGAAGGCTGGCCGGGTGGAGTGGCTTCATGGCAAGGGTGGCGCGCTCAGCGGTTTAGATCCAGGGCCCAGTGACAGTAGCTCGGCGGCGGTTAGAGCATACCTTCGTACTATGCTGGCTATTGAAGAGATGATGCCCGAGCTTCTGGCAAGAGCTGTGGTGGGGGCAACTGTCGAGAGTGTGCGCATTGGCGAGGATGGCCTACCTGTAGAGGAAGATGCCGACACCGAAGTTGGGACTATTGTTGTGTCGCTAGTCTCTACCTTGTTGCTCGTGTTCTCTATCATGATAGGGGCGGCTAGCCTTGGCGAGGCCGTCGCGGAGGAGAAAGAGAACCGCATGATCGACGTGCTGTTGACCTCGGTCAAGCTGCTGTCGTTGATGGCTGGCAAGGTGTTAGCTATTGGTACGGCGCAGTTGATCATGATTACGGTATGGGTGGGGTCTGTCGTTGTTATAGCACCCAGGATCGCTGACGTCATCTCCAGCGCCTTCGAATTCCCCATAGATCTGGGTCTTTCGGTATGGGGGCTGGCCTTCTTCCTCGCGGGCTACTTTGTAAGCGCGGTCATCATGGTCGGGGTTGGTGCGTTAGCTATAAAGGTACAGGAAGCGAACCAGCTTGCGTTTCTCGTGATCATTCCGTTGCTTGCATCCATCTATGTGCTGGGCCTGATTCTGTCCAATCCCGACGGGAGTTTAGCACGGGTCTTGTCTTTTATCCCATTTACAGCTCCGTCGGCCATGATGATACGGTTGGCCGTTGATGGTGCTTCAGTTCTAGAGAGTCTGGCGAGCCTGGCAGTGATTGTTCTGACCGGACTGGGCTTGCTTTGGGTCTCCGCGCGAGTGTTCCGGGCGAGTCTGTTGATGTACGGGCAACGTATGAATCTCCGCCGTGTGATAAGGGCACTGCGGGAGGCGGGATAGAATGGATACCCGACCCCAACCCTCTGGCTGTATAAAATGATTGGTCTCAGGCTCTCGACCGTTTGAGGTGATCTGTGGGAAGTACTTGGACTGAGGTCAGGACGGTTTTTGGTGAGGAATTCCGGCGCGCCACGCACCGAATCTGGTACCGAGTGGTGACGCTGGCAGTGCCGGTCATCTTCTTGGTGCTGCTTATCGTGGTACCGCTGGTACGCGGCCCTACATCCGATGACAAGGAAGATAGGATCGAGGCCGGGCGAATAGGGGTTATCGACTTATCTGGCGAGCTGTTGACGGAAGAAGCCGTGCAACCAGACTATCGTGTATTTCCGGAACGAGAAACCGGAGTGGCCGCCTTACTGGCCAATGAGATCACATCTCTGTTCGTTATTTCGCGAGACTACCTAGAGACCGGGCGAGTGCAGTGGCTGCACACCGGCTCTTCGGTTAGCGCGGTGCTGTCCAGTGAGGGGGACACCAGACAAATCCAGTCATGGCTGCGAGCGGCGCTGGTTGAGGATGCCTTACGACCTGAGCTGAAGGCACGATTCCTATGGCCTGCCTGGTTTGAATCCATTGTCGTGGATGAGGGTGGCTCTACAGAGGAAGGCGCTAAAGAAGTCAAAGTGATATCCGTATCCTATATCTTCTCTATCTTGTTAATGATAGCTGTCATGAGCGGAAGTGGATACCTGCTACAGAGCGTGTCTGAGGAGAAGGAGAGCCGGATGATCGAGGTTGTCCTGACTTCTGTCTCGCCTCTAGGGTTGATGGTCGGCAAAGTGGTCGCGCTGGGGCTTGCTGGCTTGCTGCAGGTTACAATCTGGGCTGCTTCAATGGTATTCATTGGTCCCCGCATCATGGAGAATTTTCCTAACCTTGACCAGTTGACGATCGATCCCGTTCTGTTGGTCTGGGTGGCCGCCTTTTTCCTGGTAGGCTACTTCGTTTTTGCGGTGAGCAATGCTGGAATCGGCGCAGCAACGACCTCCTATCGCCAGGGCTCGCAGGTCTCCATGCTCTTTCTCATGCCGGCGGTCTTGGTTCCGATATGGTTATTCGTGTTCATTGTCAGCAATCCATCCGGGTTGCTGGCACAAATCCTGTCGTTTATTCCGTTCACTGCCCCCATTACGATGATGCTCCGTATAGGTGCCATGGACGTCCCGCTTGTGGAGATCATTGCTAGTTTGATTGTGACCTTTATTGGGGGCATCGTGGTGGTGTGGGGATCGGCGCGGGTCGTCCGAGCGGGGCTACTGATGTACGGGCAGCGCATGAGTCTTCGCCGCGTCCTCAGAGCACTTCGGGAAGCAGGGTAGCTAAGCTGATCGGACGCAAGAAACTCGTACAAGACTTTCCTATTTCATGGCCCTCGTGGCCATATCTCACATCATGAGGCACCATCGCCCGGTGAGCAGGGATTGGACTGACCTGATAGGTGGCCTTAAGATTTTGCCAATAGGTTGTCGAAGACAGTACAATTACAGCGTTTCCTACGTTGCCCGATGTAGAACCGCTTTTGGTTCAGCGTAGGAGGTGTTAAGGCTGGCCTATTATGCTCAGGGAAGCGTGAGATCTTGAGTATCGTGGAAGAGCCAAGCGAGATCTTGGACGGAGAAGGAGGAAATTCCGATGCGTCAACTGCTGGATAAGCAGGCGGTGAAGGACTGGGTTTCCGACCAACAGGCTGCAGCCGTACGGATCGACGATGAGCGGGTACGATTCCTGCTCACCCTTACGCCAGAACGGTCGCTGCAGATCTATCTCGATTTGTGGGATCAGGGTGAGAGAGTGCAAACCGCTTGGCCTTCTCCACTTCTTATGGCGATACGCCAGGCTTTGGCCCGGAAAGCGGGAAAGGAAAGCCAGAAACCATGACCTTGCTCCTTGCTGCTGCGGAGGTAAGTCGTTTTCTCGATATTCATAATGTCCCC
This sequence comes from Candidatus Bipolaricaulota bacterium, assembly GCA_030611415.1. Taxonomy (GTDB): domain Bacteria; phylum Bipolaricaulota; class Bipolaricaulia; order UBA7950; family UBA9294; genus JAUVYF01. The sequence goes on along the minus strand of JAUWPW010000001.1, from coordinate 14,955 downwards.
CACTACGTCATCGGGGGCTTGGCGCTTCAGCACTGGGGCGAGCCACGGATGACGCGGGATGTGGACATTACCGTCCTGGTTACGAAGAGGAGGCGCTGAAGCGAGCGGTGCGAGTGAACTTTCCCGGGGTTGGAACGCTGCGGCTGATCGGCGCGGAAGATTTGGTCATCCACAAGTGCGTTGCCGGACGTCCGCGCGACTTAGAGGACGTAGAAGCCATTCTCATTCGCCAACGCTTGAACTTGCACCTCGATACGGTCCGAAAGTGGCTTGAGGCCTTCCGTGAAGTAGTGGACTCCCATGATCCTCTTGAACTGTTCGAGCAGATCCTCAGTAAGGCCCAGCAGGATCTCAAGAAAGAGAGATGAGTAATGCCCGGAGGCCGGCGGTGGGTGGAGTTGAAAGAGGTATGTGAAGTCATTATGCGGAAGTTTCCAGCTGGTCGTACCCGCAACATTCATGGGGAGAGGGTGCGTTGACAACCTTGCTCTGGAGGTCATGGATAGACTGAGAAAGGGAGAGTAATCAAAGCCATGAATCGTTGGATTATTGGGAATCATGGGAAAGATAAGGAGTACAGGAAAATGGGCAGAGCAATAACGATGATCTGGAGAAAGCGACCTATGATTTCTCTCTTTCAATGGACATGGAAGTAACTTGTTGATTGTGCGTTTCATGGTCGGGTACCCAATGGATGATCAGTCTCGTGACTCTGATCTATTGACTCGAAGATCGCCCCTACTTGAAGAGGTGGATGATTACAGAGGCCTTCTGAAGTAAGATCCCGATGTGATACAGGATGTGTGCCGGCACATACGGACAGGGAAACCGCTTGCCAGGGAAATAAGGTACATGTCCCCCGATTCACCTGTACTTATGATTGAACCACTGCGTGTAGACACCGTTGAGTTGACGCACCCCCCGCGAGAGATTGGTGTTGGGTGTCTCGATCAAGAGGTGATAGTGGTTTGTCATAAGGTAATAGGGATGACAGATCCAGTCGTACCTTGCAAGCAACATCAATACCGACACGAACCTCTTGGTCAATCTCTGTAACCTCCTTGGAGAGTAATGAAACCTCATCCGGTTGTTCTTGTCTACTTCGCAGAGCGACTATCCTCACGGATGCGCATCACTGCTACAGATGCACTGGATGAAACAGAATGCGGGGGGGGCGGCAGTTCGCAGCCGAGCAGTACCTTATTACAGGCCTGAGGACCCCGTGAGCCACACCCCCGCTAGATAGATAGTCTACACAACAGGGGCATGCCTGCCCTGTGAAGTGAGTTTAGTAGTTATACTTCTGCAAGGCCTGCCCCGTGAAGTGAGTCCAATCCTTCTACTTCATGGGGCTCGTCACCTGTGTAAAATACAATGGTAGACCTCGGCTCCTCGGATCCGCGCGAGACTGATAGGGTACTATGGTGGCCGATTCACTGGGTAGATATGCTGTATTTGCGCAGAATTCGCTCTCCGCTCTCCTCGACCTTGGCCCTGTTGAGGATGATTCTTTCCCCCCGCTCGTTGATGATGACGTGATGCAGATCCGTGTTGTCCTCAAATGCGTGAATCAAATCGGTTATGTCCCCAATGCTTTTGCCGTTCACTTTGGTGATGACCTCATAGCGGCGGTTCTGATAGCCAACGTTGACCTCATCTGCAAGGACCCGCACCAATACGACGAGCTCACTTCGGTCTTTCGTCGGTTCTCCGCGGAAATAGTAGTTCACCAGATTCCGTGGCGCATCCCCGTACCAGTTTGCTCCCCACATCTTTAGGAGGTTCAGTGTCAGCGGCTCAAACACCAGGCCTCCTACAATGTAGTAGCGAGGGGTTGTGTCGTACTGCTCATTGGGCACAAGCTGAAACTCGCTCAATGGACTGGTAAATCTGATCTTAAGGTCTTTCACTACTCCGTCGCGCAGAATGCTAAGCCCAACAATATCCCCGATGAACTTGCTCTGGATCAGATAGCTAAAGGATGTTCGTTCCCCTGCTCTAAACTCGATCGTCCCATCGTTCTCTATATTTGCGTTATCAATCGAGAGTATCACGTCCTGTGGTTGAAGCACACCGTCGGCGGGGAAACCGGGGTAGATCTGGTTGATCAATATCCCTGTCTGCTCTGTAGTCATCCCGTATCTGTGCCTGAGATCGGGATTCTCCATCTTCTGCCACCGTATCCCGATACCAGGCATTCCGTCGTACTCACCGTCTTCTATATCTTCTAGGAAACGCTCGATCACGGGCGCTGGAACCATGTAGCCAATGTTTTCTCCGCCACCCGCCTGAAATGCCACCCCAGCTATTTCGCCGTCCTTTATCACCGGTCCCCCGCTGCTACCAGGATTTATCGCCGCGTCGATCTGACACGTCAGCAGGTATTCTTGGCTATGTGCATAGTATTGATGTTCAACCCTTGATACGACACCCTCGGTAATGCACAACTCATCGCCACCCTGCGGAAAACCGTACACGACTACCTTATCCCTGAGTGTTGGCAGCTGACCGATCCGGAGGGGTTCAACACCCAGGAAGAACGAGTCATCCGAGACCTCAAGGATGGCGAGGTCGCACTCGTGAGCAACGATTTCCACGGCTGCTATGTACTTTCTCGGCTGACCGGCCCGCTTCACTTGAACGAAGACCTGATCAGCCACGACATGAGCACTAGTCAAGATTCGGTTTCCCTCGATGACACATCCCGAACCAGAGCGAGCCTGTGAGCCGTACATCTGCCATGGATTGTAGTAGTCAGGCTCGTCATAGACTGCGTATACCTTGACAATTGCTTCATTCACGCTCTGCGCACATGCTGGCAAAGCGACAAGACACAAGGCGGCTACTAACGTCACCACCAGAATTGTTAACAGCTTGCCTCTGACCAACCTCGCATGCCTACTAATTCCCATTCTCTCTCACCTCCTCTGGTCATTATATGACCATTTATCGTATACTCCAAGCATTCGCCTTGCACTTTCTGGTTTCGATCAATGACACAAAGAGCTCTGCCGAGGAGCCTGGCCTCACGTGCAGTATGGCGATCCCGGCCTGTTGTGTTAACCCAGCACTACTTCGACCACCGCTTTCATCAGGATAAGTCAGGATAAGTTGTTCAAGATGGTATCGAGCTGTTCCAAGAGGCGGGAAATGGTGAGATCAGGGTAGTCCTGCGCGATCAGAACCCGGAGTTGATTGATCGCTACCTCACCCATGGCGGTCGGGCTATCCCGATCGTCGTTTTTCTCGACGAGAACTTCGAGGAGCGGTTTCATTGGGGACCCCGACCCATGCGGGCGCAGGCGATCTTTGAGGCCCGACGTGAGGACCTCAAGCAGGGACGAATCGCTCGCTCTGAAGTCACCCCGCAGATTCGTAACTTCTACTCCCGCGACCAGGGACGAGCGATCGTCGAGGAGCTGTGCCACGGGTTGGCGGCTTCGGACCGATCGTGAACGGACTGGCAATCCGGTAGGGGGCGGTTGCTGGGCCAGCGGTGCAGCGAGCGCGACTCCCATGGATGATCGGGCGAACGGACGCTGATCCATTGACTCGAAGATTACCCCTGCTTGAAGAAGTGGACGATTGCAGAGGGCTTCTGGGACAAGATCCCGATGTTATACAGGATGTGCGCCGGCACACACGGACAGAGAGACCGCTTGGCAGGGAAATAAGGTATATGTGTCGCTCAATTACCCATTCCCCGTGTCACAGTGAGGACCGCGGTGGGCCTGTACGTCCAATCTGCCTTGATGAGCAACTCCGAAAACGCAATAATCTAAATATGAATACTGAAGACATAAGGAAGGCTTCATTGCCCGCGTGTCGCAAGTTCGATGTCAGGCGACTTGATGTGTTTGGCTCAACCGCTCGTGACGCCGCAAGTGGCACAAGCGACGTTGACTTGCTGGTCGAGTTCAGGGATCCGGATCGTACCCCTGCGAGACGGTTCTTCGGCCTTCTCCATCAACTGGAAGACACCTTGGGGTGTAAGGTCGACCTACTTACTACCGCCAGTCTCCGGAACCCATACTTTAGGGAGCGCGTCTTGAAGGAGAGGATTCCCATTTATGAAGGATAACTTTCTTGCCTACTTGGACGACATCCTTCGATCTGGAAGGGCCATCAAGGCTTTTGTCGCCGGATGCACATTCGAGGATTACTCCTCTGACGAACTGCTTCGAAGCGGGGTGGAACGGAAACTCGAGATTATCGGAGAGTCCCTTAATAGGATCAAACGCGACGAGCCTGAACTCTTGCAGCAAATCCCCGAGCACCGTAATATCATCTCCTTTAGGAACATCCTTATCCACGGCTATGACACCATTGACGACCGCGTCGTGTGGGGCGTCATTGAAGAAGAACTCGATGCCCTCCTTAATGCCGTGGATACACTTCTGCAGCAGAGGACGATCGAACAAGAACATTGACGAAAGATGGTATTGGCTGGAGCTGTAGGGTCAAACCTACATTCTTGGTATCCCTTCATCTTGGCAATACGTTTGGCGATAACACCGATGGTTGAGAAGTACAACCTCAGGAAGTCTCCCACTTCTCTGAACGTATGGTGATGGACTCGTACGGCTTGATGGATCCGCTCATTGCTGGTTGTCCTATAGGAGACACTCGAGGGCAACCCTTTCCATACATCGATCCCTTGTTCCTTGTCGCACGAATCGAAGGATCACCTTGAAGCGTCCCTGCAGAACATGCCCTGTTCGTTCATGTCGACGATTGAACGCTTGCTTAAAGGTGATGAAAGCTCATCCGGTTGTTCTCGTCTACTTCGCAGAGCGACCATCCTCACGGATGTACATAATTCCTGTCTGTCGTTGACAGAAGGAAGCCTACGATTATAATGGATGTCAGTAAGCAACTGGAGGCAATACATTGCTAAAGTATTTGTGTGAGGACGGGAATACTCAAATTCTTTGTGCAAGCGTTTTCCCAATTTCTGTCGTCCTTTTGATTCAGTCCTCTATTCTCTTAGATAGATTCTCTGATGACAAATAGGTGGTGGAGTACACGTCGTAGTATTTATTCATCGATCCAAAAAACAATTTCTCAAGAGGAGGTGGTAACGCGGGGAATTCAAATCAAGAAACTTGTTTGGAAATACTTTTTAGGAACAAGGAGGGACTAAGATGAAACGAAGAAGTACTGTGATAATTGCTGTTTTGGCCTTGGTGTTGGGATTTGCTTGCTTTACTCTAGCTGCAGGGCCGAACATCTTGACTATGTCCTGTAATCAGGAGTTTGGGACGATCGATCCCCAACGAGGCAACGACTGGACCGAGTCTATGGCGATGGTCAATGTCTACGATGCGCTGGTCTTCCCGAACACGGCCGGTGATATGGAGCCTAAGCTCGCGACAGCTTGGGACGCTACTCCAGACGGGTTGATCTACACTTTCACAGTTAGAGAGGGCGTGAAGTTTCACGATGGCTCTGAGGTAACCGCTGAAGACGTGAAGTTCACTATGGAGCGAGCGCTTGCTCTTAAGGAGGGCTATTCGTGGTTGTGGGCAGACGTTGTGGAGGAGGTTACCGTTGAAGGCAACACAGTTACCTTCCGTTTGAACAAGCCGTTTGCACCGTTTTTATCCACCCTCGCTTGGCTGTTTGTTGCCAACAAGGATCTCTGCCTGGCCAACAAGAAGCCAGGAGATTCTCCTGAATATGGCGATTATGGAGCGGAGTGGCTCAGCGTGACCACCACCGAAGATGTCGGTTCCGGTCCATACACGCTGAAGGCGTGGGATCGCGGCCGCGAGATTGTCTTTGCGCGCTTCGGAGACTACTTTGAAGGTTGGCCACAGAGTGATAAGTCGATAGACGAGGTCCATGTGCTCCTAATACGCGAAAATGCAACGGTCAGAACCATGTTCAAAAAAGGGGAGATGACTATTGTCGAGCACTGGCGAACGTACTCCGACTATGAGGAGATGGATAGCTATCCGAACGGTCATGTCATCTCGTTCATGTCTCCTGAGGAACTCAGCTTCAAAATAAACACCAAGAGAGCACCCACCGACTGTATTCACATCCGCAGGATGCTCGCTTGGGCGATGGACTACGACGCCGTCCTTAACATTATTGAGCCTGGGTCTGGCAAGACGCGGGGCCCGGTACCGAACGTCATTCCAGGACATAACCCGAGGGTCTTCAGCTACTATATGGACCTGGATAAGGCTCGAGAGGAGATGGAGCAAAGCAAGTACTACCCCAACATTCCTCCTATCCTAGCTGTTGCCCCCACCGGGCTGGAGAACCGCCGTAAGATGGCGTTGCGGCTTCAGGAGAACTTAGCAACACTTGGCGTTACGCTGAACATCAGCATGGAACTGTGGGGGCGGATGACCGACCTGGCGACCACGCCCGAAACCACCCCGAACATTATGATAACCTCTGTATCGGCTAACTATCCTGATCCAGATACCTACCTCTACTGCATGTACCATTCAAAAGCTGTCGGAACCTGGATGTCCACGGAGTGGCTGCAGGATCCGTTGGTCGACCAATTGATCGAGCAGGAGAGGGTCACCCTCGATCCGGAAGAGCGCGCGCATATCATGAACGTCCTTCAACACATCATCGTTGAACGTTGTCCGGACGTGTACGTCTACGTCATGCCACTGCGCGCCGCGATCCAGGATTACCTGAAGGGCTTCACACCAAGACCGGTAATGAGCTTCTACTACTACTATCACGATTGGTGGTACGAGAAGTAGGACCAGGAGGCAAGAGGGGGAAGGCGTAGATCTCCTTTCCCCTCTTGATTTGGCATGAAATTCATTTATTTCTTCATCAGGAGGTTATTGTATTCCATTCTGGTTTTAGTCGGCCTTTCGGTTCTGATATTCATAATCGCTCGTATATTGCCGGGCGATCCTGCACGCCTTGCTTTGGGTCCGTTCGCATCCCAAGAGATGGTTGCGCGGCTTCGCCACCGGATGGGAATGGACCAGCCGCTATATCTTCAGTATGTGGCTTACGTTGGGGGTATCTTTCATGGAGACCTCGGCCTCTCGTTTCAGACTAGGCGGAGTGTTTCTCTCGACATAGCGCATTATCTGCCGGCCACTTTTGAGCTGGTTTTGGTGGCGATCATCTGGGTGTTGATCATTGGGGTTCCGTTCGGTGTTCTGGCAGGTCGCTATAAAGACAGCTGGCTCGATAACATAAGCAGGGTGGTGGCGTTTGTCGGGGTGGCGGTCCCACCGTTTGTCGTTGGACTCATTGGCCAATTGATCTTCTCCTATGGTCTTGGCATTCTGCCGACCACTGGGCGCTTGAGTTTACTAACGCCTATGCCACCCGCCAGGACTGGGCTCCTCATTCTGGACAGCTTAATTGCGGGCAACTTCAGTGCTTTTGGAGATGCCTTAAGCCATATTCTCCTTCCTTCGTTGGCTATTGCTATGACGGGGATCGGCCAGATTACCCGCCTTACGCGGGGCAGTGTGAGTGATGTCCTCGGTAAGGATTACATTGAAGCAGCACGGGCATTTGGGATACCCAACCGTTACGTGACCTTTAAATACATGCTAAAGCCATCCTTCATACCGCCATTGACGATTCTCGGTCTTACATTTGCCTCAGAGCTTGGCAATGCGTTCCTTGTTGAACAGGTTTTCTCATGGCCTGGAATGGCAAAATACGGAATCCAGGCCATCCTGCGGAAGGATTTTAATGCCGTTATGGGGGTTATTCTGATTATTGGTTTAGCCTTCGTCGCGGTGAACTTCATCGTGGATGTGCTGGCCGGATACGTCGACCCGCGTATTCGTATCCAGGAGGAAAGCTGATGACGGCTGACGAGAGCACCTTCTCATCAGTTGGTTCAGAGATTACTGTCACTCGATGGGCTTCGTTCAAAGACCAAGTTGGACGTAGCTGGTACAGATTTAGTCGTAACCCGATTTCGCTTGCTGGGGGCTCGATGGTTCTTCTGGTCATCGTGTTAGCGATTTTGGCTCCGTACGTCACCCCGTATCCCCGACACGCTGGGTCATTTACAGATTTTTTGAGCGCGTTCCAGCCGCCCAGCCAATCGCATTGGTTTGGAACCGATGAGGTTGGAAGAGATGTGTTCACCCGTGTCATCTTCGGTTATCGCGTCTCGTTAATGATGGCAGCAGTTGTATTGGGAATCAGCGTTCCTTTCGGGATCTTCCTCGGGCTAGTCGCTGGTTATTTTGGTGGATGGATTGAGACGATCATCATGCGCGTTACGGATATATTCTTAGCACTCCCACCTCTTGTCATGGCGCTGGCGATCTGCTCAGCATTCACTCCGACCATCGAAAAGGCGATGCTGGCCGTGGCTGCAATTTGGTGGACCTGGCACTGTCGGCTGATCAACAGCATCACTCGGTCAATCAAGACAGAGGAGTTCGTACAGGCGAGCCAGGTCATCGGGTCGAGTCATCTCAGGATACTGTTTAAGGACATCCTGCCAAATTGTGCCTCTGCGATCATGGTTAAGATAACACTCGACGCTGGGTTTGTGATTCTGGTTGGGGCAGGTCTTAGTTTCTTAGGATTGGGTGTGCAGCCTCCAAAGCCCGGCCTTGGGACCATGATATCCTACGGATCGCAACATCTGCCGATGAAGTGGTGGCTGACCGTTTTCCCAAGCTTTGCCATCTTCTTTCTCATTCTGGGATTCAACCTCCTGGGGGATGGTCTGCGCGACATGCTCGATGTTGAGGCAGAAGGGGTGTAGATGGTGGACCAATATATGCTTGAAATACGCGATCTTTACGTTTATTTCCGAGTGTATGAGGGAATCTCTCGCGTGCTAGATGGAGTCTCGCTGGATGTTTGCAAAGGGGAGCGAGTTGGACTGGCAGGAGAGACCGGCTGTGGCAAGACAGTGACCATGAAGACAGTGATGGGCGCGTTGAGGATTCCTCCTGCGATCATTCCAAAAGGCGAGGTAATTTTGGACGGTCAAAACGTCCTGAAGATGTCGGCGAAGCAGCTCCTTCAGATGAAGGGGACGAAGGTCTCGATGATCTTTCAAGATCCCATGAATGCGCTTAATCCTGTTTTTGCGGTAGGGACCCAGCTTTTTGATGTCATTCGCTTTTCTAACCGGCACACCAGCAACGGAGGTAAACTGTCCAAAAAGGAGATCCTTAATAGAGCCATTACAGCATTAGATGAGGTGAGGCTTCCTGATATTAAGCGGATCTTGAACAGCTATCCTCTTGAGCTCAGTGGGGGGATGCGTCAGCGTGTGTTGATCGCTATGGCGCTTGTTAACGGGCCGAGTTTTCTCATCGCGGATGAGCCTCAGACTGCCCTTGATGTAACGATCGGTGCCCAGATCCTGGACCTATTGAGTGAACTTGTCAGAACAAAGGGGATATCCGTATTGCTCATCACGCATAACCTTGGAGTGATCCAAGAGACGACGGAACGCGTCAATATCATGTACGCGGGGCAGGTTGCTGAGACAGCACCCACTGCTCTCTTGTTCGAGAACCCCAAGCATCCCTATTCACAAGGGCTTCTCGCCTCTGTGCCTCGCCTCACCGGGGGCGAGATTGCTGAGGGAATCCGTGGAATGGTGCCGGACTATACGGCGGTGCCATCAGGGTGCCGGTTTCATCCACGCTGCGATCATGCCTTGCCCATCTGCTCGCAGAAAAAACCACCACTTCTCCTAGTTGAGCCCGATCACCTAGTTGGATGCTGGCTTTACGCGAAAGAGGGAGATGCAGAATGAGTGAATCTCTTCTCGTTGTTGAGGGTCTGGTAAAACGCTTTCCCGTTCGAGCTAGGACCTTCCATCGACAGGTTGGCGAAGTGAAGGCTGTTGAAAGCGTTAGCTTTGACATCAAAAGTAGCGAGATCTTCGGTCTGGTGGGAGAGTCAGGTTCCGGGAAGTCCACGGTGGGGAAAACGCTCCTTAGAATCTACAAGCCAACAAAAGGGACCATTCAGTTCAAAGGAAGGGATGTTACGAAGCTAACGAAGGAGACGTTGCGGTTCTTTAGACAGCAAGCCCAAATGGTCTTTCAAGACCCCAAGTCCTCCCTGAATCCCCGGCGGACCATCAAAAGCACGATTGAGGAATCGCTCATCGTGCATAAGGTCGCCAAGAATGGAGGCGCTCGCAAGAAGATCGTGGCGGATCGCCTGGCTATGGTGGAACTCTCACCGAACTACATGTACAAGTACCCATCCATGTTGAGCGGGGGGCAACGCCAACGGGTGGCGATCGCGCGTGCCTTAGCACTCGACCCCTCTTTCATTGTTCTCGATGAGCCGACCTCTGCGTTGGATGTATCCGTCCAGGCTAAGGTTATCCGACTTCTCCAGCGGCTCCAAGCTGAACGTCAAATGGCGTACCTCTTCATCTCTCATGACCTTAGTTTAATGCGCACGATCGCCAGTAGGACTGCCGTGATGTACCTGGGGCGAATCTACGAACTTGCTGCAACCGAGGACCTCTTTACAAATCCACTCCATCCCTATACGAGAACGTTGATCTCAGCAGTTCCTGTCGTATCCGCAGAGGAACGACAGATGAAACCGAAAAAGCAGAGCCACGGAGGGGAGATTCCCAGCCCCATAAATCCACCAAGCGGCTGTGCTTTTCATCCTCGTTGTAGTTTAGCAAAGCAGGTTTGCGCCCAGAAACTTCCGGATCTTGCGGAAGTCATGGCAGGTCATTTTGTTCGTTGTCACATCGCTATTGACGCCTTATCCGCAAACACTAGAAAAATTCACCTAGTGGACTCCGCGAAAGAGGCGAGAAACAAAATAAAAAGGAGGTAGTAGGATGCTAGCGATTAGATCAGACCAGGAGATTCAGGATTTTGCCCGGGGCTGCACATTTATGGGAACAGGCGGCGGTGGCGATCCCAGGGATGGTATTGCATGGCTTAAAGCAGCGCGCGACGAGGGAAAGGAGATTGCTTGGGTCAATCACACAGAGATCGAGGATGATGTTTGGACCGTTTGTCCATTCCTTATGGGCTCGATTGCCCCTTTAACCGAAGAAACAAAGAAGAAAATGCGACGGTTGGGGCTGACAAAGGATGCCTACAAGAGTATCCAAGCGGAATCTGTGCGCTTGTTAGAGGAGTACATGGGTGTAAAAGTAGGTGCTATTGTAGCGATTGAACTTGGAGGTTCCAATACCGCCGGAGCTGTAGCAGCTGCATCGAGATTGGGGATTCCTGCAGTCGACGGTGACTATACCGGCCGCGCCATTCCCGAGATCCCTCAGACCACTCCCTACCTGAACGATCTTCCCCTCTGGCCCATCTCTAGTGTGGATAAATACGGCAACCTTGCTGTGATCAAGGAGAGCACAGGCTACGAGATGGCGGAACGGATCGGAAAGTTCATTGCAGCTGCGTCCTTTGGTCTTGCGGGTCAGGCTGGGTTCTTGTTTAAAGGAAGCGACATGAAACGAGTTGTCATACCCGGAACACTTACCAAGTGCTTGGAAATTGGGCGTTCCATTAGAGAATTAAGGGAGACTGGCCGGGATCCAGTAAGGGAGATAATTAAAGAGCTCGATGGTTGGCTCCTATTTGAGGGAGAAGTGTCAAAAAAAGAATGGGAAGACAAGGAAGGCTATTATTGGGGGACACATACCATTGCCGGACTGGACGACTTCAAAGGAGCGGAGTTTAAGATTTGGTTTAAGAATGAGAACCATGTCTCCTGGTTCAATGGGAAGCCCTATGTGACTAGTCCAGACATGCTGGTCGTCGTTAATAGAGAGACAGGGGAACCGTTTGCTAATTTCGACATTGCGGAAGGACAGCATGTAGCGGTCATTGGCCTGCGTGCGGTCGAACAGTTCCGTTCACCAAAAGGCATTGATATCCTTGGTCCACGGCACTTCGGTTATGAAATTGACTACACTCCAATTGAGACGCTTGTTAAGCAGTAGACAAGGAGGGCAACTTCCATGAAGATCAAGGTTGTTTTAGCGAGTTCTTCACAGGAACTTGTCCAAAGTCAGCTTGCCAACCGGAAGGAGTCCCTAGCTCCCGAGACTGAGATTGTGATCGTGGCTCCAAAGGGATGTCCCCCATCGACTGAAGGAGAAAAGGATGAACTGATAGCTGCTCCAGAAATCTTCTCTGAAGTCCTCAATGCGAAGAAAGAAGGGTTCGATGCTGTGACCATTGATTGTACTTTAGAGCCAGGACTTAAGGCAGCTAAACAAGCAAGTTCTATCCCAGTAGTAGGAGCAGGGGAGTCAGCGCTCTCCCTTGCTCTCCTACTTGGAGAACGCTTCTCCGTTATCGTGCCTATCCCCGGGAGCATCAGTCCTATGATAGCTAAGATCCGGCAGATGGGACTGTGGGAGCGCATGGCTTCTGTCCGGGCGGTTAACGTCCATGTGTTAGATCTCGATAACTATAAACAGACACTGGCCGCGGTTGCTCAAGAAGCCCGTATCGCTGTTGAAGATGATGGAGCAGAGGTGATCGTCTTAGGTTGCACTGTGATGGGGCCGATTGCTGGGGCACTTGCCAACAAGCTTGCTGTCCCCGTTGTCGAGCCAGGAACCGCTGCCATCAAACTTGCCGAGGCTCTTGCGGCACCTGGATGGAAATCCTCTCTATTCCCCTGCAGAGAAAGAGGCTAATCTAGGTAGAATGAGTTCTGAATCGAGGGACATATCCTCCATCGACTTCAAACGCGACAGATACTGTATTGATTGTCAAGTAGGTTAGTAAAAAAGTAGCTTGTCCCCTTTTTCTACCAGGCTAGGAACTTTGGGCTAGTATACAGCTACCGTTTTCAACCAACAGACGAGGGATACGTGGGTCATGAGACAGGGGAAGTGAAGGAAGACCAAGAACTACGACGTGTGCCCCATGCCCGTTTGTAGTTGGTGCTTCTCGAGCAGTGACCGTATCGTTTCCCGGGTAAGCAGTGCTCGTTCCTCTGGCAGCTCCAGGAACGGGGCTACATCTTCCCTCACCTGAGCAAAATCCATTGTCATTAGTTTTTTCCAGATGAGGGCTTTCCACATTGCGGGCTTTATCGAAGGTCCGTCCCCGCCTGTCTGTTCGAGGGCATTGCGCAACATGTTTACGTTTGGTTTAATCGGCTCGGGGCGCGTCAGGTACCAAATCAGATCATACACATCCCGCCCCTTGGTGTATGGCCGTGTCAAGAGGGCGTGTATCTTTCCCGCCATCAGCGAAGGGAGATCATGATGCCACAGCGAGAGGAGGAAGTGTCGGTCGATCAGCGTTGTCTCCATACCAGCGCCTGCGGGCGGGTTTGTGTCGATTTCGATCTTGATCGAGAGCTTCTGAGTGCGATGGGGAGTTACCCCTGCTTCGTAGAGCAGGCCGGGTAGGCGGATGAACGCCGAAGTCACCGGTGCGGCCTCGTGTAGGTGTATCGTAACCTCGAACCCGGCTGCTGTGAGGTCCGCTTCAATCCTGGTGAGCAATCCATGAAAGGTGTAGCCCTCTTTATGTTCGAGTGAGAAGTCGAGATCTTCGGAGAACCGACGCAACCCGTAGACGAAGTGAAGGGCGGTTCCCCCCACGAAGGCTAGGCGCTCAAACGCACGTTTGGATTGCAGGGAGAATAGCACATGTGCCTGGACATACTCACGGAGGGTGTTTACTTTCTGCGCAGGTGTTCCGTGACGAGCAAGTTGCAGTGCGCGGTCTTTCATGTCAAATCACTTCTCTCTAGCCCTTTGCACAGTACACTAAGAACTGTTCAATGCTGCTTGTAAGTTTGCCTCCACCAGCGCGCTTCGCAAATGCCCGCAGCCGCTCGGCATCCAATTGGTCTGTGTTCTGAAAGCGCATCTCTTCGATTCGAGCGCGGGTCACCGCTCCACGCCAAAAATGGAACAGGTCTAGTAATGCCTTCTCGGGAAGGGCCATTGCACACTCAGTGCTGTGCATCGTTACCGATTCGTATCCCCAAAAGAGGCGGCGCGCGATGTGGCGATAGGTGAATGTCCCCAATGTCGTATCATAAGTGCTTGGTCGGTCTGTAGTGACGGAAGTAACCACTGGCACTGCTTCCGGGATGAGTCCGTGCCAAGAAAGCAGCCGCTCGAGGCTGACGTACGAAGGATACACCAGCTTGTTGGCAAGGTACTCAACCGGGGGATCGATCCTACGATACGGGTTTGCCAAGATGTACTTCCCGCGTGCGAGCTTAATCAGGCGGCCAGTACCCACCCACCGACTGAGCTGGGCTTGCAGCGAAGTCGTATTCGTCTGCCCGGCATAGACTACCGGTGGTTCGATGAGCGGGAGATCACCAAAGCGATCGAGAAATTGCTCCCATTTCATAACTGAAGTATAACATAAATGCTATTTTTCTGCAATGAAAGTCGATGCACTGGCAAGATCTGCGAACAGGGAGAGCTCTGGTTTTCCACATCTAGTAGTACCATCTCTCGTAGATTGTGCATATACATGCTCTCGTAGAGCACCGGTTGAACGCTTGTTCCCGGAAGGCGAAGCATACAGTTTACCTTGTTTATTGCATAGTGACTTCCTAAATACTCCTCCATACTGCTATTATGACATGGCCACTCCGAATCGAGTTTGAAGGCGCGCTGTATCATCTGACGAACCGGCGAACTGCCCGACAAGTATCTTCCTCGATGGTGGAGATAGATACATGCTAGAAATAATAGAGTAGCCTTCTCGTGCATTCACTTGTCTGTCGGCATCCACACAGCTTCCGCAAGAGTTCTTCACCCACGCTCCATACGTGCGAGTTACTATTCTATCAATCTCAAGTCCATAAGGAGGACATAATGAACAAAATGAAAATAGTGGTTATCAGTATTCTGGCAGTGAGTATTCTGGTGGTCGGGCTAGCAGCCTTTGCCGGTAACCGGTTTGGCACGGGAAGCACAGCACACGCACCAGGACAGATGGATGGGACATGCCTCTACCTGAATCAGTACGATGCAGATGGTGATGGCAT
>JAUWPW010000064.1 GCA_030611415.1 Candidatus Bipolaricaulota bacterium | reverse complement strand
TTAAGACCTCGATCTTGATCCTCGATAAGTCGCTGGCCAAGCAGAGCAGCACGATCGCCTTCTTCAAAGTTGAGAACGATGGCTTCGGCCTCGGTGCCCAACGCCGATCGATCGAGAAGAACGACCTCCCGCAGGTTGCTGCGGCGATCAAGGAATGGCTCTACATGGATAGACAGGATAGGCAGGATGAGAAAGAAGAATCCTCCAAGTTCTATTCATCCATGTTCAATTCCCTTATAGAACAGGGTTTGGCTCTTGTCATGCTGAAGGAGAAGATTGCCGCGAATGGGGAGTACGACCTGAGTGGAGAGCGGTATCGGGAGAATGTGACTCAATCTACGGCCTACCCTATGACCAAGCTCAAGGCGCTTGTTGAAACAATTGCGCCGCCTATCAAGATTCAGAAAACGGCCTTTGGAAAATCTGGCCGATTTCCAATCATCGATCAATCACAGAACGATATTGCAGGTTGGACCGATGACGAATCAGCTCTCATACAACCGAGTCAGCCACTTGTAGTCTTCGGGGATCACACATGCGCCGTGAAATTGATGGAGACGCCGTTCGCTCAGGGTGCGGATGGGATCAAGATCCTCCGCACAGTAAGCGCACTTGATCCAACATTTCTGTATTACGTGCTGCGAATCAGGCCTCTGGAAAGCAGCGGGTATCAGCGACATTTCTCAAAGCTAAAGCGATATGAAATTCCCCTGCCGCCGCTGGATGTGCAGAAGGAGATCGTTGCGGAGATCGAGGGCTACCAGAAGGTCATTGACGGTGCCCGTACTGTCATCGACAACTACCACCCCCACATCGCCATAGATCCCGACTGGCCGATGGTGACCATTAGGGAGTTATGTGTCGTAGAGAGGGGAGCATCACCACGTCCGATCCATGCTTTCATAATCGATGCACCGGACGGTATTAACTGGATCAAGATCGGCGACGCCGAAGTTGGCGCAAAGTACATCACGCAAAGCAAGGAGCGAATCACCGCGGAAGGGGCCGCCAAGTCCAGGCGCGTCAAACCGGGTGATTTAATCCTTTCGAACTCGATGAGCTTTGGCAGACCGTACATCATGGCCATCGAGGGCTGCATCCACGACGGATGGTTATTACTGCGCGACACCTCAAACGACCTAGACAGAGACTATTTGTACAACATCCTTGGATCTGACGTGGTGCTACAGCAGTTTGAACGAGCTGCGACGGGTGGAGTAGTCAATAACCTGAACAGCGAACTTGTTCGAAACGTCAGGATTCCTCTCCCACCCCTCGAAACTCAGCAACACATCATTGCAGAGATCGAAGCCGAGCGAACCCTCGTCGCCGCCAACCGTGAGCTGATCGCACGGTTCGAGAAGAAGATCCAGGCTACACTGGCGCGTGTTTGGGGGGAAGAGTCATGAGTAAAGCCCTCACCAATTCATCCATTCACCGCCAAAATATCCTTGACAACCCCTACGCATTGGAGGAGATTGAGAAGGCAACCCAAATTTAGGGGATCTCTTTCGAAGGGCGCAGTGTGGTTCTGAAGGAGCAGGCAGCTTCCTTTTTTAAGGTGACGCCTCGCACGGTGGACAACTACATTGAGAAATTTGGCGATGAACTGCGCGGAAACGGGTACGAGGTTCTGCGCGGGAAACGCCTTAAACCACTGAAGTTGGCCATTTCGAGGAAGGGTGGTAACGAAACAGATTTCGTTACCAAAACCACAGTGCTCGGGGTCTTCGACTTCCGTGCTTTTCTGAATCTGACCACGCTCATGGTTGAAAGCGAGCGGGCTCGACTGCTGCGACAGGCAGAGGCCAGATCGTGTCTCTTGCCATCACTCTGACAAATGATGACACATACCCAATTCCTGAGGCAGACTATGCGTGAGTTAGCAATTGCGATAATGAGAGCACGCTTGTGCTGTACGGCTGATTTGCACACTCATCATCGCTATGCGTCAGGACCGGAACGTGAAGGGTCGCGAGTGGCTCGGGCAAGGCAAGAAGCAACTGATCCGTTCAAGGCGTTTTCGTCTTTCTGGCGTCCTAGTGGTAAATTCTTCAGGGCAATAGAAGTTGATGCCCCTTCGTCTTCGAGGATGGGAGGTCTCCTGCAGGAAAACGCATCGACTACGTTCTGATAAGTGGTCTCCTCTCCCCTGGTGGGAGAGGATTGAAGTGAGGGGGCCGGCGGGAGGCTTGAAGCTCCTCCGGCGCTATGTCATCATTATGCGTCTGCCGATAATAACAGCTCAGGATGCCTACTCTCACAAGATCGCCGCCCGAAACCCTCAAGAACTCAACATCCTTGACGCTACACACTGAACGAGCTAGTATGCTGGTGTACTCGAATAGCGGTTAGAAGGGAGACCTAGACATAAACTCACTATATAGGAGATCGTATGGATAAAAAGGAGTCCGAAACACTCATAAGTTTTTTGAATGAAAAATGGCAAGGAAGTACCTGCCCTATGTGTCATGTTGGAAAATGGTCAGTTCAAGATAAGGTTTTCGAGTTGAGAGAGTTTCGTGGGGGTAGTTTGGTGCTAGGAGGCACGCCGATTATCCCCATAATTCCTATAACATGTGGAAATTGTGGAAATACCATTCTTATAAATGCGATAACAGCTGGCATTGCCAAATCGGAAAAGGAGGAGAAAAATGGCTGAAAACTCCTCCATCCAGATGTCGCAAGGCTATGACATGCTTCCTCCTAAAACCGGGCAAGCATATCCTATCCTTTGCGAAGAATGGGATTATTTAAAAACCAATGTTGGTACAATTACCGAGAGACCAAATGTTCACCATTCAATAGGTTGTGTTTTGCTTGGTGCCTGCCTTTCAACGCTCAGTGCTATTTTCACTGGGACATTCCCAAGTCCCGATCCGGAGATTCTTTCTTCGAAACTAATCATTGCTTGGGCAATAGCAGTAGTGATCTTCATAGTAGGCGTGATGTTTCTATACTTGGGACGGGAACAACGCAAAGTGCTAGAAAAGAAGGCATCTGATATTCTTAGGCAAATGGAATTCATACAAAAACGTTACCAAACTGAAAATGGATACTCTCAACAAGTTGATGAAGGATCGACGGGAAAGCCCTGACAGGTTTCCCGCGTCTTAGCTGGGCGTTATGCCAAGAAGGTGACAGCTCAATGAAGAGAGAAATTGAAGCAAAGAAGAGAGAAATTGAAGCAAAGATTGAATATCAGGAGGTCCTCGGCGAAGCAAATTCTGGTGGTTACCAGCCGATAAGATTTACCCGAGTAAAGTATAAAGCTAGCCCAGATACACACATAGATATAAGAAAATTCCAGAGAGGCTACGATGATGAAGGCGAAGACAAATACTTTCCAACTAAGACAGGTTTTAGATTTCTTGAACGTGAATTCAGAAGAGTTGTTAAAGAATACGCCGTGATGCCAGAGACCTATGTACATCCGCTAATTGTCAGGAAATGTTTTAAATTGCTGAACGTTGGTCAGTTTGAAAGTGCCGTATTGCAGGCTTTCAAAACTATAGAGACAAGAATACGTGAAAAAATTAGCGCAGATCCAGAAATTGTTGGAGTGAAGCTAATTAGAAAGGCTTTCCATCCGGAAAGTGGTCCCTTAACAGATTATGCTCTGCCAAAAGCAGAACGGGAAGCTTTCTGTAACTATATTGCTGGCTCTTTTGGGTATTACAAGAATCCGTGCTCTCATAGAGATGTAGAGATGGATTTCATATCAGCCTTTGAAAGAATTGTGGTTGCAAGCGATTTACTTAAAGTAATTGAAAAGTCCAAACTCAGTGGATAGTAAATGGCATGACAACTGCATCGACTTGGACCGGTAAATCCGCTGCGTTTCTTTGGCAGGGGGTTGTTGCGGTGCGTTAGGCATAAGAGTGAATATACAGTGGACCTGGCCTGCCTTTTACGTTTCTACTACCGGTAAGTAGAGATCGGCGGTCTTTTGAAGGTGTCCATTGAATAGGATGTCATCATTATCCGTCTGTCGGATACTACCCACCCAGCATGTCTACTCCCACAAGGTCGTTGCCAGACAACCACCGCGAAGCGCTGGAGAAGCTGATACGCGTAGCGACAACCGGCTAGTGTTTGAAACGGCCTCCTAACATGCCGCTCAACCCGACGGTCGCCTCCGGCGCCCGTGAGTCAGCGCTAATCCGTTAGATGGACCAAAGTTAGGTTGTACAACTATGAAGTATTTTTGCTGGTGCAAGAGATAATTCTTGGTTTGAGTTCTTGGCTAACCCGAAACCGACGAAATGAATGTGTATCCTTGACACTCGGTATAACCAGAGTTATACTATGGGCATGAAGACGGCGATCTCCATTCCTGACGATCTGTTTCTCATCGCGGAGCAGACAGCTAAGCGGTTGGGCCTCTCCAGGAGCGAGTTGTACCGTCGCGCGATTGGCGCTTTTCTCCAGCGCAACAACGACAAGCTTGTCACAGATACGCTGAACGAGGTCTACGATGAGCAAGCGGTCGAAGATCATTTGGACCCGATTTTGCTTCAGATGCAGTTTGCTTCCCTTGAGCAGGAACAGTGGTAATCAAGCGGGGGGAACTCTGGTGGGCAACCTTGCCTGAGCCGCGTGGCTCTGAGCCTGGGTTTCGTAGGCCAGTCCTGGTGATTCAGGCGGACTCGTTCAACAGTAGCCGGATTGGAACAGTTGTTGTTGCTGTAATTATCTCGAATCTACATCTTGCCGAGGCGCCCGGCAATGTGCGTCTAACACAACAGCAAACCAACCTTGCCAGGGAGTCTGTCGTCAACGTGTCGCAGGTAATCACCTTAGATCGTGGGTTTCTGACGGAGAAGGTAGGCCAACTCGCTCAAGCACAGATGAACAAAGTTGACGCTGGTCTACGGCTTGCTCTGGCATTGTAGTAACGCGGGGACAAAGATACGAGAATCCTCTTTCTTCTCTCTGCGATCTTGGCGCACTTGAGTGAGTGAAACGAACGGGCGAGAGACAAGGCTTGGCCGGCGTCCCCCGATTCCCTGCTCTGCAATCCCACAACTAGAACAGCCCCCGCTCAATCGATCTACTGCCTTGGCGGTTGTCCTCTCACGGCGCGACCTCATCTAGTTGACGACCCCTGAATTGAACGACAGATCTCACTCTGTCTTGCGAGTCTCAGCAGTGGGACGATTCGACACATCGAGCGGCTTGCTGTACCATGGCTAGTTGTGGCGAATATGATTCTCATGCACGACCAGGAGGTTTGCTATGGCAAAAGCACAGGACAAGAAACGGACGAGTGAGAAGAAGAAAGCGCAGAGATCCATCAAAGAGAAGCGCGCTGCCAAGAAAGCCAAGAAGGCCGAGAAGGCCAGGGGCAACTAGCGGATCGTAAGGCGATGGATACAGCAGCAGGTTGTCGAAACATGGCGGAGCTGCTCGGGACGCTGTTAGGATAGATCTCGCACACCTTAGGCTGGTAGAGCGAGCAGCGTTTCGAGCTGGAAATCTCTGTCTCCCTGCTTGCGCTCACCGACAACCTT
>JAUWPW010000050.1 GCA_030611415.1 Candidatus Bipolaricaulota bacterium | reverse complement strand
CCGGTGACCGACAAGCTGTACTACGCCCACGGCAATACCAAGCTGGCCTGTATGGACCTGATCACGG
Source organism: Candidatus Bipolaricaulota bacterium (assembly GCA_030611415.1). Classification (GTDB taxonomy): domain Bacteria; phylum Bipolaricaulota; class Bipolaricaulia; order UBA7950; family UBA9294; genus JAUVYF01. Next base: position 8,452 of record JAUWPW010000050.1, on the reverse strand, counting down.
AAGAGAAGCTCTGGGAGAACGTCTATCCGAAGCCGGAGGGCGGCGCCGACCGCATCCAAATCACCCCGGACGGCAAGAAGCTCTACGTGTCCTTGTCGTCGAGAAAGATGTCTTCTCGCGCATTTCCACGGCTGGTGACGTGGTAGAGGGCTCCTTCATATTCCAATCGCAATAGTCTTGCCATGACATCGCAAGACTCAAAGAGCATCGAAAATGAAGACCACCTTCTCTTTGAACCTAATCGTGAACCCTACTCATCCAGAGGGAAGAGTCGACGCGCCAATCTCCTCTTGACAAGAGAACTACCCAGGGGCACTCCCAGCGCGATCAAGCCCCATTCGATAAGGGTAGGGGCCGCTTAGGGCTCAGGGGAGAGTCACTTCACAGGTCATCTGCAAACCAAGGTGATCTGACACTGTATAGCTTTTCAATTTACATCCAACTTGTGGAGGGATCGTCCTGCAGGCCGTTGGGCGCGCGCTTTGCTTGTCAAAGCAGTAGAGCGTGCCCTGTTTGGAAGGCACAAGCTCGATGGACTTAGGATCGAGTATTAACCTGTTACCGTAATAGTAGAAGAAGTAGTCGATCCTCTGCGGCATGCCGGGCTCCATTGCCAACGTATTGCCTAAATTGCCCCAAGGCGAGGGTGCTTTCGTCTTCTGGTCCGTACCAATCCAAGTGTGGCCAGGCAATTGGGGGTTAAGCTTGTCCCACACATCCGATAAACCACGCAACTCATCTAGCATATCTCTATATTCTGAATTTGCCGCTTTGTCTGCAATGACATTGAAGTCACCCATTAAAACGATTGGATATCCATCATATTTCCCATCTTTACCAGCAGTGGCCTTTTGGATAAACTTTCGAAGTTCTTCAAACTGTTCCTTCCGAGCTTGCGCGCATCCTGCAGGATCGTACTTCCGTGTAGCTTGCGCATGTGTAACGAACACATGGATATAGCAGTCCTCTCTTTTGCTCGCGGGGGCTAAGTTTATACGTGCGTAGAGGGCACCCTTGTTTGTAAGCAAATCTGGTAGCCGCGATTTGCTATATACAAAACCGCTAGCAGCTATGATGGGGTATGTGGACAGGATAGTCAGACCACCATTTAGAAATTGAGGCTTCTCCTTATGATCAGGGCCCATGACGAAATACTCATCGTACACTATCTGGGCCTTCTCCTTATTTGGCCTAGCATCAATTGCCTTCAATTGGGCGAGATCCTTTTTTTCGCGCTCCAAGATTCCTATCTTAAGCGAGATACACTTTGGCGTCTTTGCAATCTTGTTGTACCAAGTTTTGATGATTCTATCTTGGCTATTAGCATCGAAAACTTCTTGTAGTCCGATGATGTGATACCCGCTTATTAGATCAATAATGCAGGGAACACGCTCATCTATAGCCGGTGAAAAGTTGGGCAAAAGCTGCACGTTCTGTGTGAGGAACCTGACGGATAGTGTAGTTCCCTGCGTCGCAGCTAACAATAATGCAACTGCACGGTCCAGATTCTTGCTCTGCTTGGAAACACACACCACCCAATCGCTCTTGTTAGGCCATTCACCCCCTAGGACCTTTCTGTCACACAAGACGGGTACACTTCTTGCGATTTCAAGTTTCCCTCCCGATCCGGAAAGATCTTGTAGACAATGCGCTAAGTCGCTTACCCACTTGCGGTGTATCACTACGAGGTCAAACTGACCTGCTGCAGCCGCGCAATCAATCATGATGCGGTTGCGGAGTTCCGAAGGTGAAAACTCGAGCAACTGAACGTCTACGATCGGATGAGCCTTAGCGTATTTCTCTACAACCGCACTCCACTCTGTCTTACTCCCCATAGGAATGGCTACCCTAAGTGTTGTTGCGGTAACCGAAGCTCCTAGCAAAAACAGTAATAGGATTAGAAAACATCCAACTCTAGATAGAAATCTCTGCTTAGTGTTTCGCGTTTTCATTCCTTTCTTTCCTCTTAACTTCGACGTTACAATATCTTGATAAACTTCGTGGATTTCAGCGTAGATCTTGTTTGTTTTTCTTGTCATTTGTAACTACCTCCTTCTGTGATTAGCTAACCACGTCAGGTTGTAACAACAGGCCAGTGGGGCTTGTTTCTTGATGTTTCTTCTTCTCGATGGTTTTCCGAGCAACTCATCATCTGCGTTGGTAACTAGATACAACCCTCTCCGCCTCTCGACAAGAGACGGAGGGGCAGTGTTTTTCACCAAAAAATATGATTGTAGCTCCTGGTAACTCAGACATAGTACGGACCTACCAATTTCATCAGGGAAGGGTCATATCTTTCACAGCAGTCCCTCCTCCTATATTGTCTCCTGAGATTTGCTTGGCATCTGTGATGGGGTGCGCAGGTGTAGTGCGTGGTTTGAGCCTTGTGGTTGCTTTCTTAAGGTTCTGGACGCCTGCAGCTCCGACTTTACCTACTTTGCCGACTTTCCCAGGTATGACGCTTAGTATGCCGAATACGCACTTCATTTTATCTAGGCCATCACTTGTGTCGTTGTCCCGTACCAGGAGGTTGATTGAAAAAGTGGCGACTTTCCCGATAGGAATTGAGATCTTAGGCGTTACACTGTTAATGAACTTCCCGTCGCCTCCCCAAGTCATGAGTGTCCCAGGACCAAAGCTTCCCAGCTCTCCTGTCCGAAAGTCGATTCCGAAGGTACCGTCCATCCCATCGATGCCGATGTTGACTCTTCCTGCAACGAATGGATCCCCATCACCCCTTATCCAATCGTCACCATCTTCATCCCCGATCTTAAGGCTTTTCAGGTAAACGTTAAACACTACCTGATTCCCAAGCCGGACTGCTTTTACGCGAATCGTGATGCTTCCATTCTCTTTGCTTCCCAGGTAAAGTGGCATTGTTGCATTTCCCCTTGTTACCTTCGACCTTCCAGCTTGAGCAAGTACTACGGGTGGCACATTAAGGAAGGATGAACTCGGTCCTGAGACTGGCATGAAATGGATAGCGTGGGCTAGACTTGAGTAGTTGGGTATGGTGCTAGGTTCGCGAGGTGCCGCACAAGGAGGTATAGTGCTTTGGGTCGACCGCTGAATTCCTTCGGGATTGTTCTGGGCTAACTGTTCTCCTCTCGCAGGTGTAATTATACTTCCTGTAAACCACTGAAGGAGAGAATCTGATTCCTTCACTACTTGTCTGACCAGACTTGTGTCAGGAGCCAGGGCTCGCAGCTGTTCAGTAAGTTCGCCGGGATCGTTACTCAGTTGTATGTCTGGGCTAGCGGTTATTCCTGAAAGAGCTTGCACCAAGAATCTTCCTCGTCGTAGGATGTAAACCTTAAGTCCAAGCGGGCCTGTCGACGAGACACATGCCGAACCGAGATCTTCTTCATCCTGGCGTTCGTTCCGCAATCCATTCACGACATAGTCGTAAGCCAGTTCAGCATCTGCTTCGCTCTGGAACATAAATACAAGCTCTGAAATCAATCCGTTGCCTGACTGCCACACGCGAGCATAGCTCACCACCACTTCAGCTGGGGGGGTATCGTATACAGCAACAGTTTCTGAATCGATATCTGATTGGATAAGAATATCCCATCCTTCAGCTATCCATTCGGGAAGGAAGGTATTCAAGCCCGCCGTCTGAAGTGCTTCACCCAGGCGCAAAGCGACATCAGTGGAATTACCTTGATATCCGTGTTTGGAAGGAAGGGCAAGTGTAACCCCAACTAGTGGAGACATACCGTAAACCGCCCCATCTATCACGATGGGACGAGGCACGGACTCAGGAGAAATCCCAAATGGGTCAATTAGCTTTTCTCCTTCCAAGATCCAAACCATGTCTTCCTTCAGGACTGCAAGATCGAGTTCCCTACCCCCGCGTATGTAATCCATGATCACTTCAGAACATGAAAGAAACTTCTCTTCCACGACGATACCCTCTTCTCCGATATCACCTATAACTTCTTGAACGGGAGCTGAGTAATAAAGGCCCTTCATCAACTCAGGTAATAAGACATTAAACTTACCTTGAGCTTGGGATCCGATGCTGATGGTTAGCCCCAAAACTAAGGCTAAAGCCAACGTCAATAACATGTAACGGGTTTTCATTTTGCACCTCCTCGATACCTATTGGTTGTCAAGATATCACTCACCCATACCATACGGAATCCGCAGGGTCAGACTTGCTTTTTGATCTTTCACTCCTCTCATCAATTCCTGTAGCTTTAGTCAACTCTATCTCACCGCACACTCGGATCCATCACCTGCCCGATGAACAAGATGATCCCGGTTTCGATGTCGCGGATCAGGAAGATGAACGGACGATTGAGTTTTACGGTTGGCACGATGGGCATAGGCATGTCCGCCGCGGTGCCTGCTGCGGCAAACGTTCCGTTTTCGTCGACGGAAACAATGCTCTGGTGGTAAAGATCGCCGAGGAAAAGCTCGCGGGTCAGAGCCATCCCCCGGAAGTTCGCCCTGCCGAGGATGAACGCGTCTTTCATGCCCAGACAGCCCTGCCGTACACACATGCTACCAACTCGAGTCCTGGTCTTCACCCATAAATCCAATGGTGGTCCTCTAGGTTTTCTTTGGCCATCAGCGGACGCCACGGGGCTAGTCACCTCTCACTCTTGGGATAGGTTTGCAAAGTAATCCGGCCCTTTGAAGCAATGAAAGCCGACTTCTTCGCACTCTTTCTGAGGTCTGACCCGACAACCGAGTGGAATAAGGCATTTCGCACCGCATATGGTCATACATGCAACACATGTAGCTATATCGAACTTGTCTTCGGCGTTGTCAAGGCACTTCTTATATGCTTCACAGCACTTCCTCACACAAGGGCTCAGGAGTCCTGCTGCTTTGCATAAGTCATCTTGCCAAGCGCAGTGAACGATCGTTCCATCTGAGAACATGACATCCTTTTGTAAGAAGAATGTATACTCCAATCCATCATCCGAGATCTCGTAACTTTCTGCTAAGGAGGGTTCGATCTTGCCTGTCTCGAGCGAGACAGTGACTAAGCCTCTACTGATTTGATGGAGGACATGCTGTTGCCAGTTAAGATCTTCTGGTGAGTACGTAGTTGCAATCCTCAAAACGTCCCTAGATCCGTCATCGGAAAGGAGCCAGTTACACAGTCCGACTGGAGTATCAAAGACAATTCCTCCGACAGACGGTTGGGCAATGACAGAACATGAGGAACGTTGCCACAAGGGGATCAAGACAGCACTATCAGCGAGAAGGCGTTGTACTTCTTCATATATCTGCGTTCGCTCGTCACGATCAACAGTTTGCTTTCCTGTATCAAATAGTTCACACAATTGGTGGTAAAGCACCTGGTCTCTATCTGACACGGCTTGGTTCAAGTAGGTTCCCAACCACTCAGGGTAATCCACCACCCATGCTGAAAGGAACTCGGCTGGATCAATGATCTCAACAGTCCAATCGCGAATGAAGACGCCAAGCTGGCCATCTCTTATCTGCGAGATATACGCTGACCATCCCAACTCTACGAGATTAACCCGTACGACACCGGTTTGTTCAAGCGTGCTCTGCAACACCTGAGCAGTCTCTCTTACCTTGGCTCCGTAGGCCAGAGAATACCCGAGGGTAATGTCGAGGGGGTACGTTGTAGAGTAGCCAGCTTGCATCAATAGATCCCTGGCTTTCTCTAGATCCAGTTCAGGAAAGACAGCGGTGTGACTCCAAACCCCTGTGGGAACCAAAGTATACAAAGGCGCATCGTAGCCAGAAGGAAGTTTACTTAGAAACTCCCTGTCAACGGCATAGGAAATCCCTCTCCTGACCAAGACATCATTAAAAGGGGGGACAGTAACATTAAAGACAAGACTGTAAACAGCGAGACCCGGACCCTGCAGCGCCGTGAATCCCTGCTCCTCCAGTCGGGAGACATCCTCTGGACGGAATTTGCCGCAAGCAACATTGGCCTCTCCACTCTCCAGCGCTAAAAGGGCAACCGCGGGTTCGCTGAAGTAATCCTCTATCACCTTGGGAGTCTTAGGTGGTTCGCCCCAATAATCGGCAAACGCTTGGTAGACTAACTGCCCTTGCGGAGTATCGGACTCGATACCGTAAGGCCCCGGTCCAATAAGAAGAGGAGCGTTCGCAAGCCTTGCCAAGAAAGTGGCATCAGGCTCCTCAAGTTCGAACCGTAAAATATAAGTATCTATACAGCATCTATCAGTCTTAGGCCAGGCGTTACCCGTAGTACAAGCGAGGCCTAGGAACAATAAAACGCCGATAAACAACTTCAGATTACCATTAAATTTCATTTGCAAAACCTCCTGATATTTTCAAATATTCACCGTTAGAAGATTAGCCATGGTGTTGATATTTCATCGACCTTTTCCATACTTTATACTTAGAATCAGATCTTGTTCCTTGACTTTTCTGCGTCTAATACGTTCCCCGAGTGCTACGCCGCCACCATCCTGTAGGGCAAGATCCTCTGTATCGTCCTGAACGTACGCGCTCTACCCACCTCCTTTTGCTCAATCGCATCGACAATCTGTGGGGTCAAAAGCTTGCTTTTTGATCTTTCACTCCTCTCATCAATTCCTGTAGCTTCAATCAACTCCATCTCACCGCACACTCGGATCCATCACCTGCCCGATGAACAAGATGATCCCGGTTTCGATGTCGCGAATCAGGAAGATGAACGGGCGATTGAGTTTTACGGTTGGCACGATGGGCATGGGCATGTCCGCCGCGGTGCCTGCTGCGGCAAACGTTCCGTTTTCGTCGACGGAAACAATGCTCTGGTGGTAGACATCGTCGAGGAAGAGATCGCGGCTTTTTGTCATGCCGGTGAAGTCCGCTTGACCGAGGATGAACGCATCTGTTATGCCCAAGTCCTTCAAGGCGGAAGATAGTCTGAACGACGACCGAAACTCGAACCTCGGCATGTAGACTTGAACCATCTCTTTGCTTAGGTGCCCCAAGATGGAGATTACGCGATCGGCGGTGAGCAACTTTGCGAATGTCTCAAACTGACCGGGTGCCGGGAGCAGGATGACCATCGAGAATTCATCGCCGATATACGGCAATTCGACCGCTTGGACGCCGCTGGTCGCGGTGTAGGCGAATGGGGTTATCTGATGCATCATGGGCACAGCCACTTGACGGTCGTCGAGCAGGTAGAAGGGGCTGTTGTGGGTGAAGGCCTCGTTGAATCTGTGTTTCCAGGTTGCGTTGAAAGTGATCGCGTTGGCGAGCACAAGCCGCGTCAAGGACGTGATTGACCCCTCTGGCAAAAGTTCCCTGATCTTCTTTTCGGTTTCTTGGGATACCCATTTGTTGATTGTTTGATGTGAGGCTTCCGGAGCATTGGCGAAATCAAGCAGTTCGGCGGCTGCACCGTAGTTCACGACTAGAAGCTTACGGTAACTCTCGAGCAATTTGTATTCGCTCTCCACCCATAACGAGTTTGCAAGGTGCAGTTGGAACTTTTCGTCTTCTGTGACAGCAAGCCTTTCCCCACGTCTGGCAAGCTCAAGATCCAGCGCGTTAAAGGCGATATGGAGACGTTCCTGGGAAAGCATGAAATGAAGCGCGCTCGCTATTTGCTCCTCGGTTGTTCCTCGGGCACCTCCGTACATCATGACAAGGCAGAGCGAAATGCTGTGGGGCGAAAAGAAAAGGTTGTCTTCTGGATTCCAAAGGGTTTGAAACAGATCAAAAGCGAACTCGGTGTTCCCGGCGATCAGGGCACATTGTTCGGCAAGTCTCACTTTGGGACACAGCTTTCGCCCTATTTGCCACTGCGCCTCCTCCTGCTGAGAAGAGGTTCCTTCCTTCGCAGCGACGAGGACTCCACTGTGGATCGTGAGCACTCCCACAAATGCAATTAAGCCGATAAGCCCAACCAAGCAGATCCAACTGATACGGTTCATCGCGACGCTCCCTTTTGCCGCGGATTGCTTTACGGACGGATCAGTTTGACTCTTGCTGGGGTCACGCATTGTTTCTTGACTCCCTTCGCCACCGTACCGTCAACGCTTCGTGCGATGGCGATCCCTACTACCCTACTTGGGTTTGCGTGCTCTAACACCATCTTCTGTTCGATTGCGTCGATTGGTGGAAAAGGAAACTTTGATGAGAAATGCGTCTTACGCGAGGTATAATGGTTGCGATGTCAGCTTTCCTATCAGGACCTTCGTCCTACAGTATACTACATCAAACCCAGACGAATAGCTCACTTATTACATATAGCACAAAAATAAAGAGGAGTCAAGTCCCGAATTGCCTCAATTGCCTCATTCGTATCTCGTATCTGGTATGAAAAATGCAAACACATTATGACCTATAAATTTTTTTATACTTCTAACTATTTATTTTAAAACTTGCATCTTGCAACCCGAAATAGACAGGCGAGACGCCCGTCCTACGAGGGATGAGCGACTGATTAATTCGCATCTTTTATATTTATTCTTTGTATTTTCTTATTAAATAC
>JAUWPW010000040.1 GCA_030611415.1 Candidatus Bipolaricaulota bacterium | reverse complement strand
GCATCAGGTACATCTGCTCCCTATTGCACTCAATCAAGTTGTATGACATCCTTGCCCCCTTCAATCGGTAACTCTATCTTACCATACCATTTAACCTAGGGAAGGGGTTTATGCAACAGGCTCTGTTGTGATTTTAATTAGTGGGTATGACGCAGTTGGCTTCCTTAAGGATGCCCCGCTCATCAACAGCAGACACTTTATGCGAACCCACTACTACATTAGATCCTCTTACTTTATCACACTAAGTGGCAAGCGCACATTTCAATGTCTAGAAGCCTCTCCTCTTAAGAAACTCCTCAACTTTGGCCACTAAGTCCTTGGGTTTAATAGGCTTTCGAATATACTCAGAAACTTCAAATGGAAACGGCTGTCCCAGTGACTCAGAGAAGCTAGTTAGTGCTAGGACCGGGATGTTGGCAAGCGATGTGTCTTTACGGAATTGCTCAGCAAAGTAAAAACCATCCGCTACTGGCATCAATATGTCCAATACGACTAGATCAGGCTGTTCCTTTCTTGCCTTTTCTAGTCCCTCTTTTCCATTATATGCTACGATCACCTCGTAAGCCTTGCTTTCCAAAGCTCCTCTCATTACTACCACAAGGTCAACGTCATCGTCAACCAGCAGAATCTTCGGTGTCCGTTTCATTTCGCCTTACCTCCTTATATTTACTTCTTGTAACCTTACCTAGGGCTGTTCTCGAATCCCTTGCTGCACAGTCGTTCGCTTTTTAGGCAGGATAAACGTGAATTTGCTTCCCTTGTTAGTTTCAGGGCATGGGCTTTCAGCCCAGATTGTACCCCCATGAGCTTCGATTATTCTCTTTGATATAGATAGTCCCAAGCCTGTTCCCTTCGTTTCTAATACCTTACTGCCGCGGAAGAAGTCATCGAAGATCTGGGGTAAGTCCTCAGGTGAGATGCCAATTCCGCTGTCTATTACTTCAACCCGTACCTCTTTGTCACAATCGGTCAGCCTGATCAACACCATACCCTCCCCCGTATAATTGAGGGCATTACTTACCAGATTAGTTATCACCTGCTGCAGCCTGCGGCTCGACCCGTGGATCTTGGTTGGACTTTGAGGTAGTTCCACTTTTAGTGCTATACCCTTCTGTTTCGACACGTTATCTAGACCATCCACAGCACTTTGGACCACTCCATTTAATGAGATCTCCCGCATTTCACGCGTGATTTGACCGGTTTCGATACGAGGTATGTCCAATAGGTCGGCAATCAATGTCAGAAGCCCATCGATTCTCCGCATACCTCTATCCAGCAAATCTCTTTGCCCCTCGGTGATCTCGCCGGTATATCCATCTAGAATATAGGACATGATACTCTGGGTAGCAACAAGAGGAGACTGGAGGTCATGAGCAACGACGCCAAGAAACTGGACAAAGCGGCGCCTTTCCGCTTCTAATTTGGCTACCTCACTAGACATCTGTTCCAGATCTCTCTTTCTTGTCTCAAGAAGCTGGTCCCTCAATCTTACGACTTCCCGCTGGCGCCTCCTTAGCTCCTCCCAAATAATAGTGGTCACGTAGGTGCAGGTGTAGACCAAAGCTGCCAAAGCGACTAGAACACCAAGGACACGGCTTAATTGTTGGTATCGAGAGGGAAGCACAAATCCCTCTAGATTAACATGAGGTATTACATTAGCATACTCTAATAACAGCAGCGACGCACACATCAAGATCGCTAAAGTAGCTAGTTCATACGCCCTCCTTTTTGGAAGCACTATACCAGCTACAGTGGTGTGGGCTAGGTAGAAGAATATAAATGGGTTTTCTATTCCCCCAGTGAAGTGTAGAAGCACAGTGATCGCCACCAAGTCGAGGAGAATTTGGATGTTACCATAAGTCTCAGCCTTTCTGACTACTGCGCCGGCTTTTTCTGTTTTCAGACTTTGTATCTGGCGAAATAGGAATAGATTATACAAAGCGATAACAGCACAAGTGACGTACACCGGGATGGTTGGGAACCCAATATCGAATACCTTGGATGCTACTAAGGTCGCAACAATGATGCCGAAAATGACAAGCCATCTCAAATTGACCCACACCCTGAGCCGCAGGACTAATACTCTCTCCTCAGGAGTGTACTCGGTCACATCTTGCTTGTTTGGGGAGACATTATTCATCTGATTAATATTTTGCGCTGATGGTCTGCTGGCTTAAGTTCCTATGACAGTGCTATGTATGCGAGTATAGTAGTTTGATAAAACGGCCTTTGCCCAGATTACAGTCAAAGAACTATTTAAACCTTCATGCTGCCGTACACTGCCTCGTGCTACAGCTACCCTGCCTCCCTTAGCGAGACGGTCACTCTCCGCCAGGTCTAGTGCAGTTCCTTCACCTGGGATGACCTGAGGTTATGGCCTTTGCACAGTTCGTAGTAAGTGGCCATCCCGATCCCTTATGTTCACCATAAGGGGCATCTCGCCTCGCAAAGAATGGGTTGCACAGGCGAGACATGGGTCGTAGGCTCTAAAAGCCATTTCCACCATATTCAGTAAACCTTCTTTCACCTCCAGTCCTTTGATGAACCCCATAGCCGCTTTCTTAACAGATAGGCATATAGGAGCCGCGTTGTGCTGGGTCGCCACGATAAGGTTCACCTTTGTTGTTATTCCATCACTATCAGTCTCATAATGGTGAATTAACGTTCCACGCGCTGCTTCGACACAACCTATCCCGATCTTGTTTAATTTGAGATTCATGTTACGTATGTCTTTACTGGTCAATAAGGGATCATTAGAGATTCTCTGCATATGCTCCGCAGCTTGGAGAGCTTCGATCAATCTTGCCCAATGGTAAGCCAAGGTATGGTGACTTGGCTTGCCGCCAAGTGTCTCAAACATGTTATCGTATTCCTTTTGCGCCAGCGGTGTCAACATACCTTCAGCAGCATTGAGCCTGCCAAGGGGTCCTACGCGGTACAATGAAGTTGCCTCACCCTCGTTCAAACCATTCCATCCTATGTTCCTCAGATAAGTTAGCTTTACGTATGTCCAGGGTTCGACCCACTCTGCTATATGGCTAATATAGTCGCGGTAATCAAATAAGGCGTATTCGTCACCTTTGGGATCAACCACCCTCAACTTCCCTTCATAGAAATTTACCCTGTTACTGTCATCCACTAGTCCCATATAGTAGGTGTTGAGCTTGTAAGCGTCGTCGAGTACAAGATTCAGGTATTCCTTGTTGTCCAGGACTATCTCCTTGAACAATTCTAAAGCGAACCGGCCAAATATAACACTGAAGTCGGCAGTCTCCCTTATCCATTGTCTGTCCTCCTCAGTGATCCCCCTAGGCACCCCTCCAGGTAAGCCGCCTTCAGGATGGGCGGGCTTACTACCGATATGCCGGATTATCTCACGGCACCTTTTCCTTACCTCTATCACCTGGGTACCAATGTCCAATCCCAGTTTCTCGACCACGCCCAGAATGTTCCGTACCGCGGGATCAGCATCTGGTCCAAGCACAAAGTCTGGTGCACTAAGGAAGAAAAAGTGGAAATAATGGTCTTCCAACATAAACGCGTTGTAATGGAGTTGTCTTATCAGCTTAGCGGTGGGTGTCGGCTCCACTCCGTAAAGGTCGTCTAAAGCTTTCACAGATGCCATATTGTGCGCTGTCGGACAAACACCGCAGATGTTAGAGACTATCCGTGGCAACTCCTCCACAGGCCTGCCAAGGCAGAACAACTCGAAACCCCTGAGCTCCACTACTTGCCAGTAGGCATCGTCCACGTTGCCCTTGTCGTCGAGGAAAATTTCAATTTTACCGTGTCCCTCAAGCCTAGTTATCGGATTTATCGTTATCTTCTTAGTCACATCGCACCTCTAGCTAACTTGATTCCTTGGACCACTTGTTCCTAAATGTCGAAACCGGCAGCGAGAACCGGTCTAGGTATCCCACGGGGTCAACTATCTGGTCTATGACCCGCGCTAGCTCTTCTTCATACTGCGCATCTAGAATTGATGCCAAGGCAGAGACAAACTTAGCTCCAGCGTCTGCCACCCCTTCCACAGGGCCAAAACATCCCCGGCAGGGGATGTTGATATCTATACAAGATTCACCACAGCCTCCACGGGTGACGGGGCCAAGGCAGATTATCCCTTGAGCCAAGAAACAAATATCAGGATCTGCCTCTACTTCGTGGATTCTCTTTATCTCCTTTATTGCTAGCCTTTCGGGCTTCGAGTTGTTTCGTTTGCAGGTATCACATAAGGCCCTGTGGGGTGCCAAGGTTGAACCTTTAGGAGGGAGCTTACCCTCAATGACTGCACTCATGGCTGACATCACCAGGTATGGGGGTGGAGGGCATCCAGGCAGGTAGTAGTCAACATCAATTATCTGATTCAATGCATAGACCTGGTCATAGAATTCAGGAAGAATGAGCTCCTTTCCATTGACATGACTCCTCGTCTGAGGGTAGTTTCCATTTGGATTGACAACAGTTGGGGCGTCACGATAAACCCAGTTGAAGATGTCCTCTTTCGTGGTGAGGTTGGCTAACCCAGGCGTTCCGCCAAAGCAGGCACAGGCACCAAATGCCAGAACCAGTTGGGATTTTTCCCTGAGTAGCCTTGCTATCTCCTCCTGCTCGGAGTTTCTGACATGTCCATTTACCACACTTAATAGGATTTCCCCATCCTTCATAGATTTGACGTGGTGGTACTTGAAATCCAAAGCGACCGGCCACAGTACAAAGTCAACATTGTCTGCCACACGCAAAAGTACTTCGTTGATATCGACAACTGCCTCATCACAGCCACCGCAAGACCCGAGCCAGCAAATGGCAACTTTTGGCTTCACTGGCATATTACTTTACTCCTTTAGCTTCAGTTGTCTCTATTGACACTCTGCTTGTGACCGCGTCCCTTTTCAAGGGACCTAATTTCGCTATGTCCCTGCTCATCTCTTTCACTAGCTGAGGGACCCTGCTGCCATCAGGATCGGTGGATAGCTCTATCCTGAGCCTTTCCTTCTCTATGCCGTGCAACTCCAGTAGCCTCCGGAGGAGATAAACTTTCTTTCTTGCCTCGTAGTTGCCGTCTTGATAGTGGCAGTCCCCTTCGGGACAGCCAAGTATCAAGACTCCATCGGCTCCATGTTTAAACGCATTGAGCATATGTGTGGCGTCGATTTTCCCCGTGCAGATGATGGGTATCCAGTTTTCTATCTGAGTGGACAGGTTGGCTTCATCTGTCAGATAGCCCCAGCCAAACTTGCACGAGAAGCATACCACTTTAGGCTTATATTCGGTCAATGTCATCCTCCTTACGTACAGTACTTTGGGCATCTACTATAATGATGCGTATACCTGTGATATCTTCTCCGCTGTGTCATCATCAACCATTCTTCTTGCTTCGGAGGGACAAGCGACAACACACATACCACAGGACTTGCACCTGAACATGTCTGTTTTGGATATAATTCTACCGTTAAGGTTGACCAACCCGGCGGCATGGTAGTTACAGGCGTAAACGCATATGCCACAGCCGCTGCACTTCTCCGTATCCACCTCGACTGGGCTAAGAGACTTCTGGAAACCGATGGATACGCAGGCTTTGCAGGATAGGCAGGGGCCGCAAGTAAGACACCGTTTCGCCTCCTCTATCGCTTCACTTAGCGTAAAGCCTTTCTCAAAGAGTTGGAAGTGTGTCCTTTCCTCAGGTCGTATCCAGAGAACTGCAGGTTCAAGCTTGTAGTCTCTCCGTATCGGGATCTCATATGCCACGTAATCTCTCTTACGCCCCTCCCTCATATTCACGCCCCTCAAATACCTGTCAATGGACTCTGCGGCCACAAGCCCTTCCCCCATAGCTTCTATCATGAAGCCGATCCCTCTCACATCACCGCCTGCAAACACACAGTTCATAGTTAAGCTCTGCAACGTGAGATGATCTATAGCCATTCTACCCCTTTCATCCAGAAGCCCTTCTTTTTCGAGTAGAGGCCTATCAGGGACCTGGCCAACTGTGATTATCAGTACATCTCCTTCCAAATCTATGCAATCAGTACAATCATGCTTGGGGTTGAAACCGTTTTCATCAAATACGCTAACACATCTAGGACAGTTAATCCCCTTGAATTTGCCAGCCTCTCCGATGATCATCCTCACTCCGCGGGAATAGATTACCTTTACGCCTTCCTCCCAGGCTCCCTGGATTTCCTCTTCGTCAGCCGGTATGCCGTCCCTGTGATCCTTGTCCTCACATTCCAGGGCGACTACGGTTACATCCGCACCGTGCCTCTTCGCTGACCTGGCAACATCGAAGGCCACATTCCCGCCGCCTATGACTATGACGCTCTTACACGTGAAGTAGTTCAGCGCGATATTGTTATGGCTAACCTCGTAAAGATAGGTATGGCCATACATCACGCCCAAAAGATCGTCCCCATCCACAACCTGCCCCTCAAAGGTTAGGACTCTGGGATATGGCGACCCTGTTGCCAGAAACACCGCCTTGTAGCCCTCATTCTTCAACCTCTCCAGTGTCAACTTCCCTGAACCGAGCCTGAAGTCGTACTTGACATCTATGCCAGCAATCCTCACAAGATTGTCAACTGTAGTTTGCAAGATCTCTTTTGGCAGGCGGTAGTCTGGTACTAGCCATAGTGCTCCACCAAGTCGGTCAGAGGCTTCGAATATCGTCACTCGGTATCCCTTCTTACTCAGATGGTAAGCACACATGAGGCCGCCAGGCCCGCCGCCTATGACAGCCACATTTTCCTTGTCTCTGACGATATCTAAATCCTCTTTCTCGTTCAGATGATCGGTGTAGAAATCGGACAAGAACCTTTTGATCAGCCTCCTCCTGATTGCTCCACCCTTGGTCTTGTAGTTACATTCCAGCTCACAGAGGCCGCAGATGTAACCGCAGATGTTGAAAAGAGGGTTTTGGTCGTAGAGGTAATCACAAATCTGGATTATTCCAGCCCTTGCCAAATCTGGGTCATTCGGGAGCAGGGATACAAGCACATTTGTCCGCTGAATATCCTCATTTATGGGGCATTTTATCTGACAGGGTGGGAGACATTGCTCTACCGCCATCTCCACATGCGCGACCCCGCCGGCTTCGGTCTTCCACATCTTGAACCTCCTTACAAAATACGCATTGTCCTACTAATTGTAGCATATCAAAGATAAGCTAAGTCATGAGGCAAAATGGAATCTCTCCACCGCTCGTGCAACCTTATTACAAATTATACCTACCGCCATCTTTTTATGCAACCATGATAGTGGCTCTTGTGGTTCAACGGGATCTGGGGGACCCAACTTCCACAGGGCATTTCGTCCTTGTGAGCCGTCCACCTGCAAGTGGCAAGACACCACTGTCACCTTCTGACAGTTGGTTCATCCGCTCCCTGTTGATCTTATTGACCCTTGCATTTCTAATGAGGCAAGACTATATTGTAATACATGAGACCAAAGGGAAGTGCAAAAGCACTGGAAGCTCGAAGGCAACGAGCGGCAACCCTGTTGGAGAGAGGTTCGGGCATTCGAGAAGTAGCCCGGCAGGTAGGAGCATCGCCATCCTCTGTGAAACGCTGGAAGGAGGTGATAGAGAAAGGAGAAAAAGGAGCGTTGATGGCGAAGCCTCACCCCGGCCGGCCTTCCCGCTTGTCTCCCGAACAGAGAGAGGAACTTCTGGGATTACTTCTCGAAGGGCCTCTGGCTCATGGGTATGCAAATCAATTGTGGACACTGCCACGGATAGCCAGGGTAATCGAGGGTCGTTTTGGTGTAAGGTATCATCCGGCCCATGTCTGGAAGATTCTCCACGCTTGTGGTTGGAGTTGCCAAAAGCCACAGCGGTGGGGTAAGGAAAGGGATGAGGAGCAGATTCAGGCTTGGCGTAACGAAAGATGGCCACATATAAAAAAACGCTAAAAAGGAAAACCGAAGCATCGTCTTTCTGGATGAGAGTGGATTCATGCTCCAGCCTTTGGTGCGGCGGACATGGGCACCCCGAGGGCAGACACCGATACTCCGTCCTTCAGATGAAGGACGGAGTCGTCATGATCGACTCTCTGTCATCAGTCCTTCTTCGGAAGGATTACCCTTGCCCCCCATCGATGCCGGATTGGACTTTACTGGAGCATTCAACGAGAAAATATCTGTGCCGATGATGTGGTCGCCTTCCTGCGCTCCCTCTCCCGAAATATCCCTCGCGGGATATTGCTCATCATGGATCGATGGAGTGTCCATAGGGCAAAAACACTGTGGAAATACTTGGAAGCCCACCCCAAGACCGTCCGTGTTGAATGGTTGCCTCCTTCTGCTGAAGGATGCGCCTGACCTTAATCCAGTTGAACAGGTTTGGAATCACAGCAAGTATGCCGACTTGGTCAACCTGGCACCCGAAGACATCGAACAACTTGACCACCTGGTCGGTGCCTCTATCAGCAATACTCGAAAGCAAACACAGCTTCTTCGATCCTTTTTCCAAACAGCAGGGTTAGTTCTTTAAAACATCTGGGGGTGTTCCAGTAATTATGCAATAGTCAATAAAGGTGCGGATA
The DNA here is from genome assembly GCA_030611415.1 of Candidatus Bipolaricaulota bacterium. GTDB lineage: Bacteria > Bipolaricaulota > Bipolaricaulia > UBA7950 > UBA9294 > JAUVYF01. Next base: position 2,028 of record JAUWPW010000040.1, on the reverse strand, counting down.
GAGTCCAGATAGCCGAGCTAAAAGATAAAGTTGTGAAGGTGGCTGAACTTTCAAAATGTCTTAAAGATTCTATATTGAACCAAACAAAAACGGTGGTGAAAAATGAACTCGTTGAGCTTACAAAACGGGACAAGACTGTAGTGAATAACCTTGCGGAGTGGATAGAAAAGGCTGAAAAAGCCTTTTTGCAAGGCTCAGACCTTTTAAATGCTTGGAACACTATAAACAAAGAGCAAACCGATGAGAGCTTTGGTAAGACACCAGTAAAGGAGGTGGTTGAGAAATTTGACATTCTGGTGGACAGCCTACATGACCGTAAGTTCGCGAAGGGTGAAGGGTTCGACAATGTGACGGAATTTTGGGAAGCGTTACAGGAAAATATCTACGGGCAGTGGACTAAGTTGAAGCTCAGATGTCCGGTTACCGCCGGTCAGTATGATAAGCGTTCAGAGCACGCAAAATCACTTTTGGTTAACGAAGTGGCAAGCTGGAAAGTGAAAAAATTAGAACAAATAAACACTTTGCTTGAAGAGCTTACAGAGACAGCAGGGGAGATTATAAAAGTTGAAAACACCTTGGAAAACATTGAGGCTGATCGGTCATCTTTAGATAGCTTGAGTGAGAATTCCAAGATGTCTGATTTGAAGGCATTGTTAGATAAGCTTGCCTCTATCCACTCAGATGCTTTAAACCTACCTACAAAGTTATCGCTTAAGGAATATTTGAAAGGGTTAAACGTTTTAGGTACGGTCTATGACCAATGGCTAGGTGAGCTTGAAGAAGTGAGAACCCGAGTGGACGAAACAAAACCCTGGATAGATATTTGTCAGCGGCGGAGTTTGGAGCTACTTACTAGGCTAGAACAAGAACTTTCTGACCTCCAGGGGTTGAGTGCTCACTCCAACACAATCGGTGAGATAACCAATAAGCAACTGGATTTAAAAAGAATTATTGAGGGGATAAAAGATATCCTGAAGCAGAGTCTGTCAGAGGGAAAGCTCCAAATATTGGGCAAGCTTATAGAACTTGAGGCAGAAAAAGAAGAAGTTCTGTTGAAAGACCTTAAGTAAAAGCTTGGTAAGCTTAGACCTGAAGATTTAAATAATATTGTCTCGCTTAGCGAAGAGGACAGATTGCTAAGCATAAGAATCTCAACCCGAGGAGGATAACCACGATGTCTGTGGAAGAAAGAGAGGCCTTCCGTGCCTTGGAACGATGTGTCAAAGGGAAGCTATATTTACGAACCCTGTGGGGGGACGAATTTGAAATAGGGGAAATTACTCCGGTGAGGCGAGGTTTTGGCAGTAAAAAAGGACGCCCCGATTGCGTAGCTTGGATAGAATTGAAAATGGATATATTGGGGGTTAAAGCAAAGGCTAAGATTCCTATTCCTGTCGAGATAGAAATCAAGGCTGGAATAGGCGGAGTTAAGCCAGATTATAAACCACTGCTTGAAAGTGAAGGAATTGAACTGCCAATGATAGTTGTAGGGGGGACAAAAAGAGAAGAGAGGGAGGAACAATGCCAAGCTAAGGTCAAGCTTACAATAACCCAGTTGCCTTTTGAGCGAATAAAGCTTGTATATTAGATATTCTCCGTTTAATTTCCCTCAGGTAATTAAAACCAGTGCAAGCAGATTCACGCCTGTTACACCTTGGGCGGATTCGATTGATAAAAAGCAGCGCTTATTTTGACTTCCCAAGTAGGGAACTCAGTTGTACTCCTTCCAAATTCCGCATTCGCACTCAGGCAAGAGGAAAGGAGCCATAACTACCCAGAATCAAGCAAGCTGGAATCGTGTATCTACGGATATTGAACAGTTTTACTGTTTGTTGAATATACCTGGGCAGTTGATGACATTCGCCAGATCAATGAGAATGCGCATAGCTGCGATTGTGCGTCGGTCCAGTTGATGCCAGCTTATGCCTTAAAGACCCAAGCGCGCTGCTTCTTCATGATTTGCCGCCCTGTGCCTTTCTTATGTCACGGCTCATTACGAAATCAACCAGCCCGGGGAAAAGACGCTTT
>JAUWPW010000037.1 GCA_030611415.1 Candidatus Bipolaricaulota bacterium | reverse complement strand
ATGCACCCTCATTCCGGCGAACCCTGGATCGGGGTCCAGGGCAGGGCCCGGGAATCCAGCGTGTCATACCTTCCCATTCGTCATTCCGGCGAAAGCCGGAATCCAGTGCAGTAGTGGGTTTACGTTACTCATCACTCATTACCCATCACCCATCACTGTTTTTCGGCTCTCGACTCCCGACTGGGGGGTCATGTCTTTTCCCTTACTCCTGGATCGTTAATCCTGTCTGATCACTCATCACTCATTACCCATCACTGTTCTTCCGTTCACCACCCACCACCTACCACTTACCACTCACCGTTTCTGGACTTTGGACCTTGGCCTCCTTCTATCTTATCACCAATCCAGCCATCTCTCGTACTTTTGTCATGTTCTCCCTAGCAATAACACGCGCTTTATTAGCCCCTTCTCTTAGAATATCTTCCACAATCCCCGATGCTTCAAGTTCGCGCCGCCGCTGTCTTATTGGGCGAAGAACCTCCATCAGGTTCTCAAATACGGTGTCCTTCAGGCGAGAGTACATGAGCTTCCCTGACTCGAATTCCGTGCGTAGTTCCGCGGCCGCTGATCGATCGCCCAATAGCCCACCAGATAGGTCAAGGACCTCGAAGAGATTGGCTACACCGAGAGACATGGTTGCCCCCGGCTTAAGTCCGGTATCGGTGACAGCGGAACGGATCTTGCTGTGGATTGAGCGTTCGTCCTCCATTACCCCGATGTAGTGGGCCTCTCCCGCGGTTTTACTCATCTTGATCGCTGGATCGGCGAGGGACATAACACGCGCTCCTTTTCCTACGATAGGCTCAGGTTCGGGGAAGAACTCCCCAAAACGGGCATTGAACCGGCGCGCGATCCGTCGGGAGAGCTCCACGTGCTGCACTTGATCCTCACCGACCGGAACCCCGGTGGCACGGTATAGGAGAATGTCTGCTGCCTGTAGGACCGGATAGATGAATAACCCAGCGGAGACAAACTTTTTTCCGGCAGATTTGTTCTTGAACTGGGTCATCCGCGCCAGATCGCTGTAGCCGGTCACGCAGCCAAAGATCCAGGCAAGCTCGGTATGTTCAGGAACAGCGGATTGCGTGAATAAGATTGTGCGCTGTGGATCGATTCCGCAAGCAATCAGATCGAGTGCCATCGAGCGGGAAGCGGCGCGCAACACCTTTGGGTCAATCTCAGTTGTTATTGCATGGTAGTCTACAATGCAGTAGACGCAATCGTGATCCTCTTGTAAGGAGGCCCAATTGCGAATCGCTCCAAAGTAGTTACCAATGTGTAGTGTGCCGGTTGGCTGTATCCCGGAAAAGACTCGTTGTACCATAATTGCCTCCCTGCATTGATCGTGTGTTCGAGCACAAGGCGAATCTTGCAACAAAAGTATACGCATATCTTACAGTCGCGCTCAAGGAAGTTGATCCCTCAGTAGCAAGTAGCGTATGATTCTTGATGGGTGTTCAATGAAGGATAATTTCACCGCCATAATCCTGGCTGCTGGCAAAGGAACCCGTATGAAATCTAAGCGGGCAAAGGTCTTACACTGTGTCAATGGCTGGCCCATTCTTTGGTATGTTTTGCAGGCCACAACAGAACTGGCTCCCTCTAGATTCCTTGTTGTAGTGGGAAATGGAGCTCAGGCAGTGCGAAAAGAGTTCTCAAAGTGGCCGGTGGAGTTTATCGAACAACGCGAGCGGTTAGGTACCGGTCATGCTGTTTTCCAAGCCTATGGCCACGTTTCCGGAGACTTTCTGCTTATTGTTCCTGGTGACCTCCCTCTTCTTACTTCACAGGTGCTCTCTCGTTTTATCAGCTGTCATAATGAACAAGAGGCCGATCTCTCGGTTCTCAGCATGGTTCCTGCTACACCGGGCGCATATGGCCGGTTGAAGCGAGACATAGGTGGACATCCTGTTAAGATCGTAGAAGAGCGCGATGCAACTGACGAGGAACTTGATATTGTTGAGGTTAATAGCGGGATTTACTGTGTGCGTAACGATGAGTTTCTATGGCTAGCTCTTCGGTCGCTTAACGCTGGAAATGCTCAAGGTGAATACTATCTCACTGATCTAGTTGAACACTATCACTGCGCGGGGAAACATGTAACAGCGATTAAGGCGGCCGATCCGCAGCAAGTAATGGGGGTCAATTCTCGTAGCGAGCTTGCTATAGCCGACCGCAGCATGCGTCTGCGCAAAGCTCGCGAGCTTATGGGTAGCGGTGTAACGATAGTTGATCCGGAGAGCACCTATATTGAGCCTAATGTAATGATTGGCCCCGATACAGTGATCCTTCCCGGAACACATCTATCTAGTGGCACAACAGTAGGATCGGACTGTACGCTTGGCCCAGAGACGTGGATCGACGCCTCAAAGGTGGAGGATGAGGTTGGTATTCGTTACTCCGTGATAGAATCGGCACGTGTTCGTACAGGCACTACAATTGGTCCCTATAGTCATCTGCGCCCTGGAGCGGATGTAGGGCCAGGGGCGCGGATCGGCAATTTTGTGGAAGTGAAGGCTGCGCGACTAAGGCGCGGAGTAAAAGCTGGCCACCTTACCTATATCGGTGATTCCGAGGTAGGAGAGAATGTGAACATTGGTGCAGGGACGATTACATGTAACTACGATGGAAAAGCAAAACACCGCACTATCATTAAGGATGGAGTCTTTATTGGAAGCAATACGTCAATTGTTGCTCCGGTTACAATCGGGGAAAGAGCGGTCATTGGCGCTGGATCAACCATTACCGAAGATGTTCCGCCTGGAACCCTTGCGATAGGACGCGCCCGACAAGTGAACAAACATAAAAAGGAGGAAGTTGAATGATCGGAAGGGAACTCAAGTTGATCAGCGGGAATGCCAACAAGGGATTGGCCAATGAAATTGCTGGCGAATTGGGCGTAGAGCTATGCCCTACCGCGGTCGACCGGTTCAACGATGGGGAAATCCGAGTACGCATCCGTGAGACGGTTCGTGGGGCAGATGTTTTTGTGATTCAGCCGACGTGTCCGCCTGTGAACGATAATTTGATGGAGCTTCTTATTATTATTGATGCCCTGCGTCGTGCTTCGGTGCGCAAGGTAATTGCGGTCATTCCTTACTATGGGTATGCGCGTCAGGATAGGAAACATACGGGGCGTGTCCCGATCACAGCACGTCTTGTAGCTAATATGATCGAAACCGCTGGTGCGGATCGTGTTCTCACCATAGATCTTCACGTTGGGCAGATTCAGGGTTTCTTCAACATCCCGGTGGATAATCTGCGAGCCGATCCGGTATTTATGCAGCGCTGTCGTGAAGTGTCTGGAGGCGTCAATAGCACAGTGATCGTTTCTCCAGATGCTGGGGCAACGGCCCGTGCTCGTTTACTTGCCGAGCAGCTTAACTTTCCGCTTGCAGTGCTGGAAAAGCGGCGAGATCCCGAAGGAACGGATACCAAGGTGGTGAATGTCATCGGAGATGTTGATGGACACCGGGTGGTTCTTGTGGATGACATCGTTGCTTCGGGCTCGACCCTGATCAGAGCAACTCAGGCCCTACTAGAGTGTGGAGCAACAGAGGTTCGCGCCTGCTGTACGCACGGGGTGTTTTCAGATACCGCACTTGAGCGACTAGAGGTCTCTCCCTTGAAAATGATTGCCGTAACTAATACCATTTTTCATCAACAAGCAACAAAGAGTAAGAAGGTCGAGTATATCTCAGTGGGAAAGCCACTGGCACAGACGATAAAGCGCATTTTTGACAACAAATCGGTGAGCCATCTCTTCCCACATTACTAATTCAGGAGTAAACATGCATACATTGAAGGCAAGGTTACGCTTAAAGGGAAAGGCGGGTGCCTTGCGTAGACAAGGCTGGGTTCCTGCGGTAGTCTACGGCCCAACTGTTGAAAACACCCCGCTGGTCATCGATCGTAAGGATCTTCAGGAGCTGTTTTCGCAGATTACACGTAGTTCACGTATCAATTTATCGATCAAGGATCACAGTAAAGGGAAGAAACTGGATGTATTTGTGAAGTCGATTCAGTACGACGCTATTACGGATCGGCCAATTCATGTCGATTTTTATCATCCAAACATTGGTAGTCCGCTTAAGTTGTACGTTCCGATAAAGATCATTGGCGAAGCCCCAGGAATCAAAGAAGGGGGTATGCTAAACGTCTTGTTTCGGAGGGTGCGAGTACATGGACTGCCTAAGGACATTCCTCACCTGATAACGATTGATGTGAGTAACCTTGCGATAGGGGATGCAGTTCGTGTGCGTGATGTTGATTTTGGGAATGTAGAACCGTTTATGGCCCAAGAGCAAGCCCTGGTTACCGTAATGGCTCCACGACGATTAGAGGAAGAGGTTGTAGAAGCAGTTGAAGAAGAGGGTGAGGAACTAGTCGGAGAAGAGACTGCTGGAACAAAGGCTGCCGAGGGAGAAGAGGAGCCACCTGCCGAAGGGGAATGATTGAAGGCTGTATTCGGACTAGGAAACCCTGGGCTCAAATATGTTTTGACTCGTCATAACGTTGGTTTTCAGGTAATTGGTCTTTACCGGAAGATCAACCGAACCAGGACTCGTGCGGTACGCACCTGTCTTTCTCTGGTTTACCGCACAGAAGACTTACTCCTCGTGAAACCGATGACCCATATGAATGCAAGCGGAGATGGGGTCAAGGCTGTATTGGAGCGATTTCAGATCGACTATGCGGATGCTCTGATCGTTTACGATGATCTGGATCTTCCATTTGCCAAGATGAAAATCCTTTCTAAGGGAGGAGCGGGTACACACAAAGGAATGGCATCTGTCGTTACCTGCCTGAAAAGCGAGGAAATTCCTAGGATACGAATTGGTATCAGCGGCCCCATTCGGCCGCCAGACACGATAGACTACGTTCTGGGAAGATTTACCCCGGATGAATGGAAGGAACTGTTCCCGGCTTTACGACGAGCCGTAGAAGCCATTGATACATTTCGTTTGTCTGATATCAACACCGTTATGAATAAGTTCAATTAAGACCAGTCCAGAGTCGAGAAACTGTGAGTGGTAAGTGGTGGGTGGTGAACGGAAGAACAGTGATGGGTAATGAGTGATGAGTAATGGGTGAAAGGCCAGTTGAATGGTTGAATGGTAACAAGGGTTCGTAGGGTTCATTGAGTTCATTGAGTTCGTTGGGTTCGTTGGGTGAAGCAGTTGAGTAGGAGATTGGTCGATTGGTTAAGTAAGGAATCGCCAGCTGATAATTGAATCAGAACATAGAACAACCATTGCGCTGGATTCCCGGGCCCTGCCCTGGACCCCGATCCAGGGTTCGCCGGAATGACGATGCATACCGTCATGCCGGACTTGATCCGGCATCCAGATCCCGACGAACAGTGAACAGTGACAAGAACCAGTCGGGAGCCGAGAAAAGCGAGTTGAATAGTTGAATGGTTGAATGGGAAAGGCAAACTGACTACTGAAAACTGAGGACTGAAACCTTGTGTAGCGTCGTACTTTGCCTGCCCCGTGCAATGCTATTTCACTGTGGTCGGCGACGTTGTCTTTCACGGTAAATGATCTATAACCACTCACTACTTGCCACAAACTACATACCGTGTTCCTAATCTTCCGACGCCACAGACAGCCTACGTATTGCTGTTAACTTGCGCAAAACGTATGAGTTGAAGCGCGCGAGGCCAGAGCTATAATTAGGATTAGTAAAGCATAAATAATATTTTGCTTGGAGATGTTAATGTACGACAGATTTTCGCGAGAATCGATGGAGATAATAGCAATCTCCCAAGACGAGGCAGAGGGATGGCGACACAGCCATGTAGGCACCGAGCACCTTCTGCTTGCTTTTCTAAGGGCCAAAGGCAGTGATGTATACCGTTTCCTTGGCTCGAATGGAGTGGACTACGAGAAAGTTGCTGCCATTCTGGCAGAGGAGAAAGGCCGTGGCAAGGTAGAGATTTCGGCTGAGGATCTTGAGCCAACCCCTCGACTGAAACGGGTGATGAAGATCAGTTTCGATGAGGCACGCCGCGGAGGATCCAACATAATTCGTCCCGAGCACCTATTGATGGGAGTACTACGTGAAGGAGAAGGTACTGGGGCGGCAATTCTCAGTCAGTCAGGGATTGACCTTGCCAAGACACGCGCTTACTTTGTTCCTTCCGCGGGAATCGGCCTGGCGATCCGTTCCTCTCACCGCAAGCAACGCAGAGGAGATCTTTCAGAATTTGGCCGCAACCTGGTGGAAGAGGCAGCAGTCGGCCGACTTGATCCAGTAATTGGGAGGGATGGCGAGATTTCCCGCATCATTCAAACCCTCACCCGACGCAGGAAGAATAATCCTGCATTGATCGGTGAATCGGGCGTTGGCAAAACCGCTATCGTTGAAGGATTGGCGCAACGGATTGCGGCTGGGGATGTTCCTCCGATGTTGCGTTCTAAGGAGATCATGGAGCTGGACATGGCATCAATCGTTGCCGGAACGAAGTATCGCGGTGAGTTTGAGCAACGACTGAAGTCTTTGATCAACCAAGTAATGGAATCCGACAACATCATTCTGTTCCTCGACGAGATGCAAACTGTCGTCGGCGCGGGTGGCGCGGAAGGAGCAATTGATGCTTCTTCCATCTTGAAGCCCCCACTTGCCTCTGGGGCGATCCAGTGCATTGGAACGGCCACTTCCGACGAATACCGTCGATCAATTGAGAAGGATCCCGCGCTAAAACGGCGCTTCAAGACAATAATGGTCGAGGCACCCGGAGTAGAAGAGACGGTTAGGATCTTAGAGGGCCTTCGACCACACTACGAGAAGCACCATGGCGTCAAGATTACCGATGAGGCTTTGCGGCAAGCTGCTCGTCTTTCGGATCGTTATGTTACCGATCAGTTCCTGCCGGATAAGGCGATAGACCTGCTGGATGAGACCGCGGCCAAGATCAAATTGCAGGGTTCGATGCTCCCCCCCGAAGTGCGCGAACTGGTAGAGAAAATGGATGAGCTAGATGAGCAAGAGAGCAAGGCTGTTTCTTTGCAGGATTACGAGTCTGCGGCAGGGTTGCGCGATCGCAAGGAAGAGATTACCGATGAGATTGAGAAGCTAAGTGAGACCTCAGGCAAGACAACCAAGCTACAGGTAACCGGACGCGATGTTGCTCAAGTGATCTCTCTGTGGACTGGTGTTCCTATTGGGCATATGCAGGAAGAGGAAATGGCTAGACTAGTAGGAATGGAGAAGAAGATCCATGAGAGGTTGATTGGTCAAGATGAGGCGGTAAGGGCTATTTCTCGCTCTATCCGTCGAGCGTATGCTGGGGTGAAAAACCCGCGTCGGCCAGTTGGCGCGTTCATGTTTCTTGGCCCAACCGGAGTGGGGAAAACTGAGCTATCTAAGACCTTAGCCAAGTTCTTGTTTGGCGATGAGGATGCGCTGATCCGCGTTGATATGTCTGAATACATGGAGCGCTTTTCCGTTTCTCGTCTTACTGGTGCTCCTCCAGGGTACGTTGGCTACGAAGAGGCTGGAGAGCTCACCGAAAAGGTCAGGCGCCGGCCGTATTCAGTAATACTCTTTGATGAAATTGAGAAGGCGCACCGGGATGTCTTCAATATTCTGTTACAAGTAATGGAGGACGGAATACTTACCGACTCTCAAGGACGACGTGTCGATTTTCGTAACGCAGTTCTCATTATGACTTCCAATGTGGGAAGCGACATGATTACCAACCGTGGTACACTTGGGTTTAGTGACCAGAACATCGATTCTGAGGAGTCTTACCAGGACATGAAAGACCGCCTGACTGGCGAGGTTCATAAGGTATTTCGACCGGAGTTCTTGAATAGGCTGGATGATCTTATCGTTTTCCACCAATTGACGCGTGAACAAGTGCGACAGATTGCTGACTTGATGCTCAGTGAGCTCAAACAAAGGTTGGATGAAGAACACAGCATTAGGCTTAGTTTAGACAAGAAAGCTACCGACCTTCTGGTTGAGCGAGGATACGATCCTGACTATGGTGCGCGGCCAATGCGGCGCGCGATCGAGCGCATGATTGAGAACCCGATTTCCGAACTGATCCTAGAAGGGACATTTGCCGATGGTTCCGTTATCAATGCCTCGGTGGATGGGGAGGAGATGAGTTTTACGCGAGGGAAGTAGAATGGCCTACTCCTGTGGCAGCTGTGGATACCGGTCAATCAAATGGCTGGGTCGTTGCCCAAGTTGTGGGACATGGGATTCCTTTGTACAAGAAGCAAAAACAAAGGCCGAGGAGGAGTCTGCTTTCTCTTGGATTGGGGAAAAACTGTGCCCGATCGACGAGATCGATCTTGGGGAGGTAAAGCGACTCAAGTCCGGAATCGGAGAGGTCGATCGTATCTTAGGCGGAGGACTGATCCCTGGCGCAGTGATCCTGTTTGGTGGAGAGCCGGGGATTGGCAAATCTACTCTGCTGTTACAGCTTGCACAATCAGTGGCGCAAAAGAACGGGAACGTGCTTTACATCTCCGGCGAGGAGTCTGCCGCGCAGATCAAGCTACGAGCAAGCCGCCTCGGAGTCAATGACAAGCACCTATATGTGTTATCTGAGCAGTCACTCTCTCACATTATTGCGTCGGTCAAACAGGTAAACCCTTGTGTTTTGATTGTTGACTCGATACAAGCGACCGTTTCTGATGGTGCCCTTGGTGAAGCGGGCAGTGTGCGGCAGCTACGTGAAACAAGCGCTGAGCTAACGCGTATCACGAAGTCACGCAAGATGACGACCTTTCTTGTTGGACATATCACCAAGGAAGGCGCGTTTGCCGGGCCAAAAGCAGTGGAACACCTGGTTGATGTTGCAATCTATCTAGAGGGACATCGTGGAGAGGATACGCGTATCCTACGCTCGGTAAAGAACCGCTTTGGTAGGACAGACGAGGTCGCTGTTTTTCAAATGAGAGCAGATGGCTTGCAAGAGATAACAAATCCATCACGGTTCTTCTTGGAAGAACAACGGCAAGAACCCGGCGCTGGTACGGTTATCGTTCCCATACTGGAGGGAACACGACCGATTCTAGTGGAGCTGCAGGCGCTTGTTTCTCCAACCGGTGGATACAGGGCTCCGCAACGCCGCTCAAGCGGGCTGGACTACAATCGTATAGTGGTGCTTCTTGCTGTAATTGAGCGTCGATTGGGGATCCATACCAGTGACGCGGACGTCTATTTAAGCATCGCCGGCGGATTGGAAACCCGCGAGAGAGCTACCGATCTTGGGGTAATCACTGCGGTTGTCTCTAGTCTGTGCAACCGTCCAGTGACCGGTCGTACCGTTATTGTTGGTGAGGTTGGCTTATCTGGTGAGCTACGGCGGGTGAAGAGGCTGCGCGAACGAATCACCGAGGCGGAGAAGCTAGGGTACAAACGCGTGATTGTCCCCGCTGTGTCCAAGCCACCGACGCGGAAGAAAATCGACGTTGTCCCCACCGAAACGGTCGAACAAGCTATGGATACGCTGATGTTGCGGTAAGTGGTAAGTAGTGGGTGGTGGGTAGTATGTGGTAAGTGGTATGTGGTGTGTAGGAGGAGAAACAAGAATGGAGACCGGGCCCAGCAGCGTTCGAGATTTAGAGATATGGAATGAAGGGGTGGATGTTGTAAAGGCCACATATGGACTAACCCGGACGTGGCCGAAGGATGAGCTGTATGGGCTGATAAGCCAAGCCCGTCGTGCTGCCGTGTCTGTACCTGCGAACTTAGCCGAGGGATTAGGCCGAGGAACGCCCAAGGAAATGGCACGGTTTGCGCAAATCGCACTTGGATCTCTGTACGAATTGGACACTCTGCTCTACCTATCGGCCGAGTTGGAGTACAGTTCCAAGGACGGAGTTGCTGAACTCCGCGAAAGACTCACCTCCTTGGCTAAACGAACGTCCAGCTTCATCCGCTATCAGGGGTCTCGACAGTGATTTATCTACCTACCACTCACCACTCACCACTTACCATTTCCTACCCACCACCTACCACCCACTACCCACCACCTACCACTTACCATTTGACTTTACCCGTCCGCCCGCTATAATTCATTTATTGAATTCAAATACTGAATACTAGGCGATGACAAACAAAAGAATGAATTCAGACCAGGCAAGAGAGCTCAAGGTTCTCGAAGCTTTGCAGCAACAGCCGGAACTGCGCCAGGTCGATCTAGCCAGCAGGCTTGGGTTGGCGGCAGGAACAGCCAATTGGTTAATCAAGCGTTTAGTAAGCAAGGGATATGTTAAGGTTAAACGGATCGGTCAATGGCGCTGGCGATATCTTCTCACTCCGGAAGGCTTTGCGGCAAAGGCCATGCTAACTCAGCGCTATCTTCAGGAGTCAATGCAGATTTACCGGGAAACCAGGCACAGGGCACAAGGGCTAATCAATGAGTTGCGTGATAAGGGCTGTACCCAGGTGTACATAGAGGGTGATCCGAGAAATGATCTTGTGGATGTCTGCCGCCTTACCTGCCTGGAACAGGGGATCAAAATAATACATGGTGAAGCCAATGAGGTTCCGGAGCTCAGAGTGGACGGCCGGGAACTGGTGATAGACTGGCCCAGGGAGAAGGCGCATGTGTAGGGGAAAGTGGAGAGACAACCCGCGCCAGCTCATCTACCAACGACCCTATGAGGATCATTGGGGAGTATTACATGATCCTACCAGCGAGTGGGATAGGCTCCTAAAGTATTACAAACTTGGGGTGATACTCCTGGTGGAGGAAGGTACTCGGCGGATGGCTCGACCGGCCTCAACCCAAGCGCTAGCGATCATCCGTAGGCAGAAGCAGCACCACCTACAAAACCTGGTCAACACACAGGCCCTTGAAGCAGAGGACCTTAAGCATGTAAGTGACATTAAGCACTGGAAGCGCAGAAAGAAGAGAAAGATTGCAGCTAGACACAAAGTGTCATCCTATACTCACCCCTACCTGAGTAAGAACCTTTACAGTCAGGCCACAAGCGGCGCGTAAGCGCTAGAGCGAAGCACCTTTAACCTTCGCTTCTTAGGTGCATTGGGAATAGACAATTA
>JAUWPW010000067.1 GCA_030611415.1 Candidatus Bipolaricaulota bacterium | reverse complement strand
GGCTTCTATGGTACTATGGGCCTGTCCGACTGCCCGGTCGCGTACATACTGGGTTTATGGTCACTGACCTTCCCCAGTCGGACTGAACTAGGAACCCGCTCAGTCACTTCCAGGCTCTCCCGGTTCCCGTACATGGAGCTTTTACGCATGCAGAGGGTCTTCGACTCCGTGGGCCGATACACACCTTGCCTAACAGCTACGTACCGTGTTGTCTTCCCCATAAGAGTACAAGGTCGACGCACCAGAGCCATGATTTCGGAGCTCAATACCTCGCCTACGCAACCCCGCGCTAACGCTTCGCCGCTCCCTTACGGGTAGCCGACGCATAACTCGGGGCCGTAGTGGCTTGCTATGCCTTACTACGTAGTGGACTTTCACCACCACCTCCATGCCAGTTTTCACCGGCGCTTTCACTCATCACTATTTTTCGACTCCCGACTCTTGATTCTCGACTATCTTTTCCCCTTCTCTCAACGAACTCAACGACCCAACGGACCCCATGAACCAGACACTCATCACTCATACAGGTCTTGTGTGTCTGTCATTTTTGTTACATACAAGGCATATGTAAGTGTGCTAAGTTACTATTGTGGTGGACGCGAGACGTTGTTATGTCTTTATTGCTTTGTTTGTGGCTGCGCTTGTTCTGTTTTCCTCTGCTGCCTTTGGCGCGAGGCCAATAGCCAGAGACAATCTTGTAACGATTGACGAGGATACCTCTGTTCTGATCGATGTACTAGCAAATGACACTGATCCGGATGGACAGCTGCTCACAATAGCCTCGGTATCTGTCGCCAAGCATGGAACTACCTCTATCGAATGGAGTAAAGTCCGCTACACATCCGATGCTAATTTCTATGGCACGGATTCCTTTTCCTATACTGTAACCAACGGGACTGAAACTGGTACCGCCAACGTGACAGTAACGGTCATCTCTGTCAATGATGCGCCCATCGCTGTGGTTGAAGCGGTGGTCACAACACAAGGTACCCCTGTATCCTTTACCCTGAAAGCTACGGATGTGGATGTAGATCCCTCTGTTGTTGGTGGATACGCGCTTGTCTTCAAGATCGTCGATGGGCCAGCACATGGTGAACTAAGCGGTGATTTGACCGCAGTTACCTACACATTACCTGACACAGCATCAGTAGAGGTAACCTATACGCCGGAACCGCAATTCACAGGAACGGACTCCATCACGTTTTCTGTCACAGATCGGTTTGGCGCGTTCGATATGGCCAAGATTCCGATCGGCGTATCTGCTCGAGAGACTGGGACACTTACAGGGACATGGGATACCTCAATCAGCGCTAGAGGGCAGCCTTTCGAGATCAGTGCCCTTACGTCTACTTTAGGAGTAGTGTATGAATTAGGTGACTTCAAAGCTCAAACGATTGCTACGTGGAGGGACGACTCGTTCTCCTCTCTACGTCTAGACAGTAGCTTCCCGCTTGGGGAAGTAATGACAGTAAGATCCGCTCTCGCTTTTGATCCGGATAATGCGTCTCCCTTCAAGTACTGGCGAACCACTACGACCTTCAGCTTCTCTGACATTCGCTTTACTCATACCTTCTACCTGCCGAAGAACCTCAATTCATCTTATAACCGGCTCGTTGCTCAGGCACGTGTAGAGGATGTTTCTTTAACTAGTACCACAAACCTTGCGGGAGAGAACCTTGCCTTCGAAAAACAGGAGTTCAGAGCGCGCTGGAAGTGGTCAGAATGTGATCTTTCCCTCGATGCGAAGCTGAGTATCAAATCCGAAGAAGGTTTCGACAAGTTCTCACTTTCGGCGCTTGATATTCCAATCCTAGGCATGGATGAGGGCGATATTTTCGCTATCACCCTGCGGCTTGATGCGACGTTTACCACCACAAGCAAGGCAGTCAAACCGACTCTCACATTGCGATCGAATTGGTTCGAGTGTTTCAAGATCCTCTGCGAACTGGTGACAGCTGAGGATGATGATCTGAGTATCGAGGGCATCTCGCTTTACGGCTTAATGATAAAGACGCAGCTCTCCGAAGATATCCAGGTTGACATCGGTATCTCGTTTGCGGAGAACAAGAATTCTTCAGCCACCGGGTACTCTGATTACTCCACAAAGTTGATGCTTTCAGGGCCAACTTTACCTTGCTGTGGTTCCCCCGGAAAGTGGCAGATCGCCACCTATTTCCAATCGAGCGAGTCTAGCTTACTTGGTTGGGGGATGACCATATTCAAGCTGGAGACCGCCCTAGCCGAGCAAGTAGAAGTCTCCATAAAGCTGACCTTCCGGGCAGAAGCTCCACACTGGGAATTCACAGGAGGATGGGAAATTGACTGGTAGAAGAAATAGTACATCCCTGATGGCATCGGGCGGAGTCGCGCGTCCAACCACAAAGCTACAACAAAGCGATGATGCCCGGTGTCCCAGGGAAAAGGCATTCCCGATAACAGGAGGTGGGAGATCGACTGGTAGAAGAAATAGTACATCCCTGATGGCATCGGGCGGAGTCGCGCGTCCAACCACAAAGCCACAAAAGCGATGATGCCCGGTGTCCCAGGGGGAAGACATTCCGGATAACAGGGTCGTGTCGATAGGGGGGATTTGTTATCTTCCCAGATAGGCCTTGTGTTTGACGGAGAAAGGAGGAGAATAGAGATAACAAAAGATCTGAATCCAAATCTGAGCCTGGTCAATGTTTAGCAAGTGATTTTCCACTTGATATCCTTGAGCGCATTGCACAATATGGGTTTGGGGTTTGGGTTCCTCATAGCCAAGGTAAGGTAAGCCAGGGAAAGACTTGCAAGCTTAGCCTCTCGCAGAGACGGAGAGAACGCCAAGGAAAGCAAGAAACAGGCTGAAAACAAAGGTGCTAGGTATGTATCCTTCGTGGTAGAATACTGCTTAACCGCGGTAAGATGCGTGTGCTTTTAAAACGCATATTTCTGCTTTTCTTCGCGAGCTTAGCGTCTTGAGTGACTGGAACGAACGGGCGAGAGATGAATATGTCAGTAAGTAGGTCCTTGGTAGGGCGGCAAGGAGACTAATGAGTTACAAGATTGATGCCGAGAAGATCTTCCTTCTGCATCCTTGTGTTAAGGAGATCCTCGCGCGGTTGATTGCGGCAGGCTATCAGGCCGTCCTGGTTGGCGGAGTAGTGCGCGATGGGGTACGGGAACTGTTGGAAGCTGACTGCTCTTTTTCCCCTGAGGAAGTTGACATTGCTACTTCGGCCCTTCCCACAGAGATTCGCCGGCTCTTTCCTAACTACTCGATTGTTGGCGTAGGAGAAGAGTTCGGTGTATTAGTGCTTGGGTCGCCAGACGGTCATACGTATGAGGTAGCAACCTTTCGCACGGAGGGGGAATACGGCGGTCGCTGGCCGGGGAAAGTTGAACTGGTGCGTAGCCTAGAAGGGGACATTATGCGACGTGACCTAACCGTAAACGGACTTGCCGCTACGATCGATGGTGAAGTAATTGATCTAGTTGGTGGAATCAAGGATCTTGTAGCACATCGTATTCGGGCGATTGGTGATCCGCGGGTTCGTTTTTCTGAGGATTACCTGCGCATGCTGCGAACAGTTCGGTTCACGTGCCAGATCAAGGGTGAGATTGAGGCGATTACAGCAGAGGCAATCCGGGAAAATGCGGCAAAGATTACTTCTATCTCTTGGGAGCGAATCCGAGATGAGCTTCTTGGTATCCTGAGAACTAATGATGCGGCTCGTGGGATTAGTCTATTTGACAGCTATGGATTGTTGAGACATATTCTTCCCGAGCTAACTTCTTTAAAGGGTGTTTGCCAGCCAGAGAAGTATCACCCTGAAGGCGATGTATACGTGCACACAATTGCGGCGCTCCGCGTTGCTGATGGATTCGTTCAGGATCCGTTGGTAAAGCTAGCTATCTTGCTGCACGATATCGGCAAGCCTTGTGCTCTGAAGCGGAATGGCGGAGTGAATATGGGTGGGCATGATGCTATTGGGGCGCGTATGGTCAGAAAAATCGGTCGTAGGCTGCGATTCAGTAAGGATGAGATTTCCCGTGTGGATTTCCTTGTAAGAAACCATATGCGACTTGCTGACTTGCCCAAGATGGGGCGAGGGAAACAGGTTCGCTTCGTGAGTGAGGGCGAAGTCTCCGGAGTAGAAGCACCTAGGGACCGTTTTCCACTGTTTTTTGATCTGTTGCAGGTTCTTGTTGCTGATTGCGAAGCAAGCGCTCATCGTTCTTCTGGATGGGCGCCAATCCTAAGGGAAACCTTGGAAATTATAGAGCACATCGATCACGTTTGTGACTTGAGAAATGCCAGGAAACTGATCGATGGGAATACGCTTCTAGAGATGGGTATGAAGCCAGGGCCCAGGCTGGGTGATGTTCTCGAGCAGCTTCATGACCACATTCTTGCTGGTGAGATCACAACTACTGAGGAAGCCATTACAAGAGCAAAGGAGCTTAGAAAAACCAGTCGGGAGTCAGGAGTCGAAACCAGTTAAATGGTTGAATGGTTGAGTAGGAAAGGCACTGGATTCCGGCGTGCGCCGGAATGACGGTGGATACATCTTTAACGTCGGGCACAAGACCCGACGCTACGGACGGTCTACGCGTTCTTATCCTTAACGTCGGACACAGGTTCCGACGCCACAAACGGTCTACGTGTTCTTGTGTAGCGTCGTACTTTATGTGCGACGTTGTTTTTCATGATGAATAATCTGACCCTTCCTGCGGTGTTGGCGGCTACGCTGGATACCGGGCCCTGCCCTGGACCCCGATCCAGGGTCCGCCGGAATGACGGTATGGTGTTAGCCAGAATGACGGTGCATTTCGTCATGCCGGACTTGATAAGCCTGCCCCGTGAAGTGAGTTTAGTAGTTATACTTCTATGGGGCCTGCCCCGTACTTGATACGGGGGCATCCAGAGGATTGGCAGGATTTGT
>JAUWPW010000010.1 GCA_030611415.1 Candidatus Bipolaricaulota bacterium | reverse complement strand
GAGTGGGCATGTAAACTGATCAAAGACGGCAAGGCATACGTATGCGATCTTTCGTCCGAGCAGATAAGCGAATATCGTGGGAAAGCAATTCAGAGTGAAGGCAAAGTCATCACACCTTCAGGGAAGGATAGTCCATACCGTGACCGGTCTGTCAAGGAGAATTTCGATCTCTTCCGCCGCATGCGCGATGGTGCGTTTCCGGATGGCGCCAAGACCTTGCGAGCTAAGATTGACATGGCCCATCCTAATCTAAACATGCGTGATCCAATTATGTATCGTATCCTGCATGCTTCACATCATCGTGCTGGAAACAAGTGGTGTATCTATCCGATGTACGATTGGGCGCATGGTCAATCCGATTCAATCGAAGGAATCACGCATTCTATTTGCACTCTTGAGTTCGAGAATCATCGTCCACTCTACGATTGGTACCTAGATCAACTTGCTGTTTATCATCCTCGCCAGATTGAGTTCGCTCGCCTGGATCTAACCTACACTATGATGAGCAAACGGATGCTCTTGCAGCTGGTTAAGGGGGGACACGTGCAAGGGTGGGATGACCCGCGCATGCCAACCATTGCCGGCCTGAGGCGACGTGGGTTTACTCCGGAAGCGATCCGCGAGTTCGCCAAACGCATAGGTGTATCCAAGGCAGAAAGTACTGTTGAGTATTCATTCTTTGAGCATTGCTTGCGCCAGGATTTGAACAGCCGCGCTCCACGCGTTATGGGAGTCCTTGACCCCCTGAAAGTGGTCATCACCAACTACCCCGACAACAAGGTTGAACAACTCACCGCCATCAATAATCCTGAAGACGAGAGTGCTGGTACACGCAAAGTGCCCTTTTCAAAAGTGCTCTACATTGAGCGTGAGGACTTCATGGAGAAACCACCAAAGAAGTTCTATCGACTTGCACAAGGCCGCGAGGTACGGCTCCGCTACGCATACTTTATCACCTGCACGGATGTAGTAAAGGATAGAAAAGGTAACATAGTAGAACTTCATTGCACCTATGATCCGGCAACGCGTGGTGGCGACGCCCCTGACGGCCGCAAGGTGAGAGCAACACTTCATTGGGTTTCAGCCAAACAGGCAATTGATGCTGAGGTTCGAGTCTATGAACATCTGTTCGCAAAAGAGAATCCTTACGAGACTCAGGAAAATCAAGATTGGCTGGATAACCTGAACCCAAACTCGCTTGCTGTTCTTAGCGAATGCAAAGTGGAACCAAGCCTTGCCGGAGCAGAACCAGGTATGCATTACCAATTTGAGCGCAAGGGCTATTTCTGCGTGGATCTTGACTCAAAGCCGGAAAAACTTATATTCAATCGCACCGTTACCCTACGTGACACATGGGCTAAGATTCAGAAGAAGCAAGGGAGATAGGTAAGGCAAAACCAGGCATTGTGTCTCTTACTATGCGCCCAATTGTTACAGGTGAACCAGTCGCAGTGCATTTGTGTTCTATGTGCCCTACGTAGTATAGTCTTCTATAAGGAGAACAGTACGAGTCAACGAGAAGGAGGTAGTTTAGATGAGAAAAGTTGTGTATTTGATTATCCTTTGTTCACTGCTTCTGTTGCCGGTCTTGGTGGGACAGGCAACCAGCCTTGAGACCAAAGTTGGCATAGATAGTTCTTCGAACCTGTCGTTTGCTTTCCAGGCTGAGGCGGATCTTTCGCCGAGCATGAGTATGGCCTTCGTCGTTGAGACAAGCCTCGCAGGCATTGGCGCAACGCAGACATCATCCACTTCAATTGGCCTAAGAGGCAAGTGGTACCTTGCTAGCAAGGATGCTCAATTTGTGCCTTATCTGGGCTTCGGTGGACACATGAAAATGGAGGGCATAACAACGACCTATTTGATAGAAACGTTCGCTGGCGCGCGAGTGAACCTAACACCAAACATCTATCTCTTAGGAGAAGGAGCCATCTTCATCCCCATAGCAGACCCCACAGCCTACTACTGGAAGTTCTACACGGGACTAGGCTTCGTGTTAAGGTTCTAGTTAAGAGACAGCCTAGAGTCTCGGATGGTCCCTCAATCTTCTTACAGGGATAGTTGGTTTCAAGGAATTCTTCTATTCATGTTGTGAAGCGTTCTTGGGTATTTAAGGCTGCTCACGGTATAATTACGTAACAATGGCCGTTGTGAACAAGATTGGCAAAGTTATGAGGCGTAATCATGCGCTGGCTAACTTCGACCAGGAGCGAATCGTTCGTGCTCTACGACGAGCAGCGGATTCAATCGGTGGCTTTCATCAGGATTACCTGCCAGGAATAAACGATCCCATATTTGCTGCAACTGGAGCAGATAGCGCGATTGCGGAGTTTCTCTCCGATCTAATTGTAATCTGTCTGAATGCTGAACCACACCGGCTCGTATCGAACTTTCCTCCAACCATAGAGGAAATCCAGGATACGGTTTTACATGTTCTAAGAAGCTATGGCTTCGATATTACCGCAGATGCTTACAGTTGTTTTCGCTGGGGACATCACTGGCTGCGCGAAGGCAGCATAACCGAGGACCAGTTTGTGAGAAATGGTTACCCCCCCGAGTACTTGAGTCTCTTGTTGGCATGGAACAAGCAGCACAACTGCGACACTACAACACATTTGAACGAGGTCGTTCAAGCTGGAAAGATAAAACACCTAATAGAAGATGCTCTTGCCTACTACGAGGCGTCGCTCGATGAGGCAGCAGACAAAGTAATGGCCCGCATCAATGCTGGCAATGATATCAAGATGATTTGGATCAGCGGTCCCTCATCCTCAGGAAAGACAACAACAACAGTCAAGTTGACCAAGCGCTTGGAAAAGCGCGGGCTACGGTTCCTTATGCTCAATCTTGATGATTACTTCTGGCCATTGACAGAGCACCCAACTGATTGGATAAACGACCGCAACTACGAAACACCTGAGGCGCTTGATATTCAGCTCTTGAACGAACACTTAAGGGCGCTGCTTGATGGAGAAGCCATTGACAAGCCAGTTTATAGCTTTAAGGAAGGAAGACGTAGTAACACAAAGAGGATCCAGCGTGAACCAGGCGAAGTATTACTCCTTGACTGTCTGCACGGTTTTTACCCACCGATAACAGAACATATCGACCCAAAGGTGATGTTTCGCTTGTACATTGAGGCAATGAACCCTCTGTACGAAGGAGATGGCACAGCTCATCGATTGACCAGATTTGAAGATGTCCGCCTCTTACGCCGGATGCTACGCGATATCAGACACCGTCATCATCCTCCTCTTTCTACAATCCTGCATTGGCACTATGTCCGTATGGGTGAGCTGTTTAGCATCATCCCACTCAAGGGTCTCGCCGATCACATAGTGAATGGAGGAATGCCATTCGATCTCCCCGCGCTAAAACCATTCTTCTCCGGAAGCCAAACATTTTGGCCACATAGTAGAGACCTCGTTCAGTACCCTTCGTTACTTGATACGCACATTCGCCATGCCCGGGTGGAGAAGCTTTTGCAGTCGATCTCAGGCTTAAGTCGCTCTGCTGTTGAAGGGTTCGATCTCATTCCAGGGGACGCAATGGTCCGTGAGTTTATTGGGGGAAGCACCGTAAAGATTCCTCACAACGAGTAGTTGTCCGATATTATTGCAACCAACAACAATTACACCTAACATTGATGCACAATCATGCCAGCAAACCTGACTCCGGAGTTTAAAAAGGCTCGAGAGCGGTTTCGGGTCGCACAAAGCAGACAAGACAAGCTTGCCGCTCTAGAAGAAATGCTCACGACCATCCCCAAGCACAAAGGGACGGATAAGATGCGAGCAGATCTCACCCGGCGGATCGCCAAACTGCGTGACCCCCAGCCACAGGTAAGACACGGGAAGGGGTTCTCCTTGCATAACATTCAACGAGAAGGGTCAGGGCAAGCCGTACTTCTTGGTCCACCAAACAGCGGCAAATCAAGCTTACTTGTTGCCCTTTCTAATGCCCACCCTGAGATTGCCGACTATCCCTATTCAACTGTTTTTCCTGTTCCAGGAATGATGAGTTTTCAAGATGTCTCTATTCAACTCATTGACCTGCCCCCAATGACTAGCGACTATGATGAGCCGTGGATGTATAACCTAATTCACCAAACCGACCTCTGCCTGCTTGTATTCGATGGAAGTAATTCACAACACTTCACCAAGGCAATCCAAGAGATCCTTTCCTTACTGGAGGAGAGACACATTCTCCTTGTTGAATCCAAGACGCGAGGCGAAGTAGTAGACACAGCTGTTCATCGTGAAATCCTAGGGCGAATTGTTCTCACAAAGGGAGACCTGGTCGATCACAGCGCAGTTCTTCAGAAGAGCTCGTCTTTCTTTACAACTGTATCTACTTCAACGCTAACTTCTCATGGATTGGATGAGCTGCGAAAGATGGTATTTGCTACCCTTAATATCGTGCGCATCTATACAAAGCTTCCTGGAAAGCCCCCAGATATGAAGGAGCCGTATACCTTAGAGTTGGGCAGCACTGTTATCGACGCAGTTGAGCTAGTTCACCGAGAATTTGTGGACAAACTTAGATACGTGCGTATTTGGGGATCAGGGAAGTTTGATGGGCAAAAGGTTCCATCTGATCATCTACTGCAGGACAAGGACATAATAGAAATCCACCTCACCTAAATCATGCCGGGTTAAGGTCAATCTCTAGGCCGGGAATAGCCTTACGAGCAGCTAAGCAAGCCGTTCGCACACTCTTGCCCTCTTTGCCTTTGATCAGAAAATAGGTTTTGCCTCGCTTGCCTGGAAATGGGGCGGGCCCAAGAGCCTCTACCTTAAAACGATGCATGACTTCAACTAGTGCTTCAGAGGCACTACTTTGCAGAATCACGCGTGCCAGATGGGAAAATGGAGGGTAAAACAAGCTTTCTCTATCAGCGATTTCTGATTCGTAGAAGGCGTCATAGTCCCTTCTTGCTGCTGCTACTACTGCATAATGATCAGGGTAGTGCGTCTGAATAATGGCGCTTCCCTTTTCCACGCGGCCGATTAGATTCGAAAGGTATTGATAAGTCCTCTCAGCGGCACGGAAATCAGGAAATGCCAACAGCCGATCGACTCCAACTGCTCCTACCAATCCCAGAGAAGGGATAACTGGACCTTTGGCGATTACAGGGGTTCCAACCAGGATATCAATCTCCCCGCTCGCCATTTGTTGAATGGCCCGTGTGTATTCATGCGGATGCAACGTATCTCGATCAAACCGAGAAACGGATGCTTGCGGGAACAAATTCCTTACTTCGTTCTCCAGTCGTTCACTTCCTACGCCAACAAAACGAAGGGCATGTGAGCCGCAATTTGGACAGACCATACTCTCAGAGCTTCCTCCACAATTATGGCAGACAAATTGAGCCCTCTTTACATGATAAGTTAACGCTACTCCGCAGTGTACGCAACGAAGTGGGTGGCCACATTTCTTACACAAAACAGCCTGAAAATAACCACGACGGTTAACTCCCAAGAGACATCCTTTACCCAAGGAGATAGCTTGCTCAATTGCTTGGGTGAGTGGTTTGCTTAACACTCCGTGCTCTTTGTTCATGTCGACAATACATACGTTGATTTCTCCGTTACTTTTTTTGGGACGAATAAGTTTAAACTGTCCCCGTTTTGCTGCGCGAAATGTTTCCAACGAGGGGGCAGACGATCCCAATATAGCCTGGCTATTCTTAGCTCTCTCAAGTGCTACAAGGCGTGCATGGTAGTAAGGAAGCATCTCTTGTTGCTTGTAACTTGCATCTTGTTCTTCATCCACAATAATCAGACCCAGATTCGAAAACGGAAGGAAAAGAGCAGAACGAGTACCAACGACAAATCGCAATTCTCCACTTCTCACACGCTCCCAAACCCTTCCTCTCCGACCCTCAGCAATCCCGCTATGATAAAGCCCTATCTCTATTCCAATGTGTTCTTGCAGGTAAGAATGCAGCTGTTGTGCAAGGAACATCTCCGGCGCAAGAATAAGAATATCTTGAGATATGGGTAGCTTTCTTTCTATCAAACGAAGATAGTCCGGCCAACGGTTGGCAGAAAAGAGAAGAACTCGTTTCCCGCACAATTGTTGTTGATTGAGTAACGAAGCCTTCTTCAGCGTTTCTTCGGTTCGGTTGTCTGGCCTCAGTACTGACAATATGCTACTCTGCTTCAATAGTCCCTTTTCTAGCAGCCGGTTCACCGCTCCGTGGATTGAGCCTAGCTCTTGTCGTAACGTCTTTTCTCGGCATGAACCGTGCGCAAGAATGTACCGTAACAGATCAGCTTGGCGCGGCGCGCGTTTCCAGAGCTCCTCCAGAGAAGCCAGCACCTCCTCTAGGTTGTCTGATATGCTTAACAGACGCTCTTCACGCTTGCTTATTCGCGTTGGAAGGATACGGTTGGCGACCAAACCAATTGGTCCAAGGTATTGATTGGCCACGCGAGAGCAAAACCCAAGAGCCTCAGAAGAGAAAGATGGGCCGCGTGAGATCTCTATTATCTCCTCCAGTGGTCCTGGATACTCAGTCTTTTCCGCTAGTGCTGCAACAATTCCCCACTGCTTCTTATTTCGAAAGCGTACGCTGACTCGTCTTCCAACAGCTATGTCGCCTGCTAACTTTTCCGGAACGAGAAAGTCAAAGGACTTATCTATGGGAAGAAGAAGAAGAACACGTGCAATCAACGTCCTTTCTATCCAGCGAATAGGTATCCATTGATAACTGGATAGCTGATCTATCACCTCGCGAAGATTCTACTGTAGTTAGACGGCGATAGCGAGCGAACTCCCAAGATCAGCACCCACCTACGTCCTGTACGAGATCCAAGCCGATACTTGCACCACGTCGCTGTGTAACTAAGGCCCGTAACCGACCGTTAACCTTCCTCATTAAATCCCGAGCTCAAAGGCAATAATGAGCGCAACGCTCCCAACAGCACAACTCGCGACAGCAACAAGCGAACCAGTTCTCAACCACTGTCTGAATCCGAGAGGTTCTCCTATACTGCTCGATAGGGACACGACAAACACATTAGATGCCGCTCCGATAGGTGTCATGTTGCCTCCAAAACCTACTCCAAGCGCAAGGGCCCACCAAAGTGGACCCGCTGCAATCCCCTGAGTTGCTAGCCCTTTCAGAATTGGCAACATAGCGATCGTGAATGGTACATTACTAAGCACACCAGAAGCAATCGCACTAACCCACAGAATCACGAGTGCGGCAACGAGCATCCCATGTTCAACTAATTGAGCAACTGCTCTCCCGGCTAAGGTGATAATCCCTCCTGCCTCCAATCCTCCAACAATGACAAACAGCGACATAAAGAAAAGCAGAACCTCCCAATGGATTTCGCTTAAGAGTTTCTCAAGCTTTGGTCTTATCCATAGGAGGCCAAGGCACGCACCGATCAACGCGACCAAACCGGGTTCGAGACCGATTCGCTCGTGAACAAGATAGAGAAGGACGGTCACTCCCAGCACTTTAAGCATTCGCGTCGTCGTGAGGGAATCAACAATTGCCTGTGATTCATCCATCCGCATGAGGTGGTCTACGTTCTCAGGCTTACACACGAGGATGGATCGGAAAAGGAAGAGAAGGATCCCCTGAGCAATAATCCAAGCAACAACGACAACTGGTGCCAGATGAGTCAAGAAATCAGTGAAACTGAACCCCGCAGCTGAGCCAATGAGGATGTTCGGGGGATCCCCAATCAACGTTGCTACTCCCCCAATATTGGAAAGCAGAACCTCGCTCACCAGGAATGGGAGAACAGGTATGCCCAGGATATCGGCTATGGAGATTGTCACCGGAACCATGATGATGATTGTCGTGACGTTATCAAGCACCATTGACACAAGGCTTGTGACAACACCAAGGTACACCAGCAGAAGCCACGGTTTTCCCCCAGCAAGTTTGGCTGCTCTTATCGCCATGTACTGAAAAAAGCCAGTCTCTTTGAATAACCCGACCACAATCATCATCCCTAGTAAGAGCGTAATCGTGTTGAAATCGATTGCCTCAACCGCTTTGTGCATATCATAGAACGAAAACCAGCTTCCAAGAGCGATCATCGCTACTGCTCCAACCAGGCTAACAATGGTTCGGTGTACCCGTTCAGAGAAGATCCCCACATAGGTCAAGACAAAGATCACTGTGGAGACCAATAAGGGCGCAAGTGCAACGTCACGCATTAGCTATTGCCAATAATGAACTCCTCCGCTTTACGCAGAACCACGCGCGCATCAGAGTAGGTTAAGATCTGTTGCGCATTCGCGCAAGACAACCACTTTCCTTCGGTATGTTCATCAGAAAGACGAGGCTTGTGTTTCTTGTCAGTATGTCCAAGAAAATACGCAACCTCTTTACGAGTAGGCTTGTTGTTTCGTAGGAAGTGATAGCAGCTTACCGCACGGAATTCAGGGATGCATTCAATCCGCTTGATGCCCGTTTCCTCGTCCGTTTCACGTAGTGCGGCTGCTTCTTCATCCTCACCAGGATCAACCCTTCCTTTCGGAAATCCCCAATGCCTACCAGCACGGTGGCGAAGCAGTAAGTAATTTCGCTTCCCATCCTTCCCTTCATGGTAAATAACAAATCCAGCTGAGTGCTCTTTACTCTCTTCTCTAGTTGATATCAAGTTCGTGATTGTTACGATCAAATACTCGCGGGTAAAGGCCGAGGCTGCGGAGCTCTCGTAACAAGACCCGAAACGACTCAGGTAATCCTGGTTTGGGAAACTCCTCTCCCTTTAGAATCGCCTTGTAAAGCTGTACTCGCCCCCGTGTATCATCTGATTTCACCGTAAGCATCTCCTGCAAAAGCGCGGAGGCACCGTATGCTTCGAGCGCCCAGACCTCCATTTCACCCAGCCGTTGACCCCCAAATTGCGCCTTTCCTCCAAGAGGTTGTTGAGTGATCAAAGCATATGGACCGGTGGAACGAGCATGAATCTTCTCATCGGCAATGTGTTCTAGTTTCAACACATACATGTATCCGGCGGTAATTGGCCGAGGAAACGGCTCACCAGTCCGACCGTCCCGCAAGATCACCTTGCCATTGTAGTCGTCCCCTTCGGCCAGCCCGGCTTTCTTCCTTTCATCATGAAGCTCGTTCATGATTTCGTCTTCACTCGCTCCATCAAAAATCGGTGTGGCAACAGCCTCACCCGTGAGATGGGCAAGCCATCCCAGGTTTGCCTCGAATATTTGCCCCAAGTTCATACGAGAGGGAACCCCCATTGGATTCAAGATAACGTCAAGCGGGGTTCCGTCTGGGAGAAATGGCATTTCTTCAACCGGGCGGATTGTTGAAATAACACCCTTGTTCCCGTGCCGACCCGCAAGCTTATCCCCAACCGAGATCTTCTTACGCTGAGCAACAAAGACCTTTACTAGCTGGTTTACTCCGGCATCCAATTCATCTCCTTGCTCACGGGAGAATTTCTTCACTTTGATTACTTTTGCTTTTCCCGAGACAGGAGGCATTCGCAACGATGTGTTTTTCACATTGCGTGCTCGCTCTCCAAATATGGAGCGGAAAATTTTCTCTTCGGGTGTTGGCTCCGATTCACCACGCGGGGTGATTTTGCCCACCAAGATATCCCCCGTACTTACCATTGTCCCCTCACGAATAATCCCGTCCTCATAGAGATTCTTCAAGTCTTCCTTTGAGATATTCGGAATATCGGCAGTAATCTCTTCCGGACCGAGTTTCGTCTCCTCTGCCTTAACTTCAAACTCCTGGATGTGAATTGAGTCGAGAATATCGTCGCGCACAAGTCTCTCGCTGACTACAACGGCATCCTCATAGTTGTACCCTTCATATGGCATGAACCCAACTAAGAGGTTTCGTCCTAGCGCAAGCTCTCCAAGATCGCTTGACGGCCCGTCAGCAAGTAGGTCACCTTTTCTTACCTTATCACCTTT
Organism: Candidatus Bipolaricaulota bacterium; assembly: GCA_030611415.1. Taxonomy (GTDB): domain Bacteria; phylum Bipolaricaulota; class Bipolaricaulia; order UBA7950; family UBA9294; genus JAUVYF01. The sequence continues at coordinate 23,113 of JAUWPW010000010.1, read as the reverse complement.
ATCGACAACTGCTCGTTGGTGCAGAATTGTATCCTGGTTTGACCGCTCAAAGTTGACCAGGGGGTATATCTTTTTCCTGCGCCCATTCTTTACAGTAATGTGACGAGCATCTACTTCAACGACAGACCCACTTTCTTCCGCTAGAAGAAGCATCCCAGAATCCATAGCTGCTTGTCTTTCCAATCCTGTCCCCACCAAGGGAGCTTCAGCTTGTGTGAGAGGTACTGCTTGTCGTTGCATGTTTGCGCCCATAAGCGCTCGGTTCGAATCATCATGCTCCAAGAAAGGAATCAAGCCCGACGAAACTCCAACAAGCGCCTTCGGAGAAATTCCGATGAAATCAACATTCTCTGGCTCCTCTAATCGCACCTGTTCACGTCCTGTACGTACCTCAACGCGCTCTCCAATTATTCTCCCGTCTTTCCCTACCGGAGTGGTGGCAGGGGTAATCTTGTAGTTTTCCTCTTCATCTGCCATCAAGTACACGATATCATCAGTCACCATACCATTTACTACACGTCTGTAAGGGGCAACCAGGAATCCATACTTGTTTACCCGCGCATAGCAGGCAAGAGAGGTAATTAGCCCGATATTTTGCCCTTCAGGAGTTTCGATTGGACAGATACGTGCATAGTGAGACGAGTGTACGTCTCTCACTTCAATCTTTGCCCGTCGCTTTGTCAGACCTCCACCAAGTGCATTTAGGCGTCGTTTGTGTGTTAGCTCAGTTAGCGGGTTGGTCTGTTCAAGGAATTGAGAAAAACGACCGGTGTAGAAAAGCTGGTTAATTGCTCCTTGTACAGTGCGAGTCGAGATAAGACGACGAATCGTGTCTTGTTCATCTAATGCATACTTAGATAGCTTATCGCGTCCGATTCGCGCCATTCTTACCAATCCTGTCCGCAATGCGTTCCCCGCCAGTTCTCCTGGGAGTCTGATGCGTTTATTCGCTAGGTGGTCCTTTTCGTCAAGCAGATTTGCATTACCTGGTACCTCAAGTAGAAACTTGATCATTCGCACAATGTCAGCGAGGTAAAGCACCGGTTGCTTCAGCTTCATTCCCAGTTTCCGATTAACCTTAAACCGACCCACTTCGGAGAGACGATAGCCTCTTGGGTGGAAATACAAGTTTTCCAGATACTCTGCCATCTGGGCTGGTGAACTGTGATCGGACGGACGCAAATGATGGTACACTACTTGTAATGCATCCTCTTGCGTTATGATCTGATCCTCTTCCAGTGTTTTCTGGATATAGGGATTCACAAGGCGGATCGAATCAAGCTTGGCTTGCTCGAGCTTAGCTAGATGCTCTTTTTGCAGTTGCTCTCCAGCCACCAGAATAATGTTCTTCTCTTCCCCAACTGGGAGAGCAGCCCGATAGCCAAGGTACGGCTCCAGGGCTTCAATGGTTACCGGAGTGAGAGAAAAACTGTAATAAGAACAAATCTTCTCTGCATTGAACCCTAGTGCCTTCAGAAGTACAGTCGCAAGAACTTTCCCCTTACGATCGAGGTTTGCCTTAAGTATTCTCCGCCTGGTATCAAGGATTACTTCAAGCCAAGCTCCCAGCTCGGGAAGGATGTGTCCCTTGTACTGATTCTCATCTTCCCGCGTGAAGTACACACCAGGCGCTCGCGTCAGTTCGTTCACAAGCGCATTCTCAGATCCATTAATAATGAATGTACCGCGACCAGTCATCATTGGCAAATCGCCGATGTATAGCTCCGTTTTCTGTCGGGTTTTCCCGTCTTCCAGAAGACGCGCAGTTACTCGCAATGGACGTGAGTATGTAAGATCTTTGTCCTTACACTCCGGTTCAGAACTACGCGGCTCTCCCAGGTAGGGATCAATTAGCTCCAAAGCCAGCCCATCTTTTCTATGCCCCTTGATCGGAGATATACTAGAGAAGGCTTCTTTGATTCCTGTTTTTACGAATGCATCAAATGATTCCCTCTCATCCTGCAATAGGTAAGGTGGAGGGAGAATCTCCTTGATTCGTCCGTACAACTTCCTTTCTCGCTGTTTCACCTTGTCCCTCTAAATAGCGGCCGCCTTAAGGCAATATTTGCCCTAAGGCAACCTATAGCAAAGAATATCGACCATTTACAGCTATCGTAATTCGACCTCTGCTCCTGCTGCCTCCAGTTTTTCCTTGATACTTGCTGCCTCTTCAGGCTCCACTCCTTCTTTGACGATCGCGGGGAGGTTATCCACGAGAGCCTTGCAGTCTTTTAGTCCCTTTCCTGTCAGCTCCTTCAACTCTTTGATAACCTGGATTTTCTTCTGTCCAGGACTCGTGATGACAACGTTATACGTTTCGATTGCGGCAGCTTCTTCTTCCGCGTTACCAGCTACCGCAACAGCCGTTGGCGCCACCATCGTTGCTGAAACGTTGAACCGTTCTTCAATCATCTCTACTAACTCAGCTAAGTCCTTCACGGGCATGTTTTCTATTTCCTGAAGGATCGCCTCTTTATCCATCGTGCTCCTCCTTATTCTGTTCTTCTTCTAGTTGTTTACAAACCCTGTTCAAGACAGTAGCTAGTTCGCGGATTGTTTCCTTCAACACAACAGCCAAGGCACGCATTGGACTTGCACAAACCATCGCCAGTTTTGCTAGTAGTTCTTCGCGCGAAAGCAGGGACGCATAACGCTTGATCTCCCCTTCAAGTACAATCACTCCCTCAAATACGCCACCCTTTGGTATGTAATGCGGCGTATAGAGTTTACGGCACTCCTCACTCAGCCTGAATGCTAATGCCGGCTCATCGTAGCCGATTGCTATACCAATTGGCCCGGTGAACATATCCATCAATTCAGGGAAGCCAGCTTGTTTCGCTGCGATCCGGGCTAGCGTATCCTTTACAACTCGAAACTCAAGTCCCTGTTTGGTGAATATTTCACGCAGTTTCACCATTTGATTTGCTGTTAGTCCATGGTAATCAGCAAGAACAAAGGAACCAGCTTGTTCGAATTTGTCTTTGAGATAAGAAACCTCTTCTTTTTTTGCTTGTGTTGCCATCTTGTTGCTCCTAATCCGTCCGCTCTGTCACCATCGCGATTTCCTCGGGATCAAGAACAATCCCTGGTCCCATAGTGGAAGCAATCGCTGTTTTGTTTATGTATCGCCCCTTTAACCCTTCTTCTGGCCTCTGTTCAGCAAGACTTTCGACAAGAGCAATAAGATTCTCCTTGAGAGCGCTTGCCTCGAACGAAACCTTCCCAAAGATGCAATGAGCAACACCGTGGCGGTCATTACGAAATTCAACCATCCCCTTCTTTAGATCTCTAACTGCTTCTCCTACATTCGCGGTAACTGTCCCCGTCTTAGGACTTGGCATCAGTCCTCGCGGACCGAGAATCTTTCCCAATTTACCGACAACCGACATCATCTCGGGAGTTGCCACAATCTTGTCAAACTCAAGCCAACCCTCACGGATCTTTGCCGCAAAGTCCTCGCCTCCCACATAATCTGCTCCTGCCTGTTCTGCTTCGGTCACGTCTTCTCCTTTGGCAAAAACAAGGATGCGAAGGGTCTTTCCTGTTCCATGTGGAAGGCTACAAGTTCCACGTATGCTTACCTGGTTTGGCTTGATTCCCAGATTGAATACTACTTCAGCCGTTTCGTCAAACCCAGCAGTACCAGATGCTTTCAGCTTCTCAATTGCATCATCAATAGAGCACGTCTGTTTCACATTCGTTACCAATAGCGTTTCTTTGTAACGTTTACTGTGGGTCACGATCTAACTACCTCAATACCCATGTTTCTCGCCGTACCCTCAATAATCTTTATCGCTGAGTCAAGCTTATAGGTGTTCAGATCAGGAAGCTTGCGCTCAGCAATTCGTCTAACTTGCTCGGTTGAAATCTTAGCAACCTTTAGACGGTTAGGTATCGGTGAAGCAGTTTTTATACCGGCTGCCATCTTAATCAACTCTGCTGCTGGTGGTTGTTTAAGGATGAAGCTGAAGCTACGATCCATGTAAACCGAGATCAGAACAGGGATGATCACCCCAGGTGTTTCCTTTTTGGTTGCCTCGTTAAATCGCTTACAGAACTCCATAATGTTCAACTTATGCTCTCCCAGGGCTGTACCAACTGGTGGCGCTGGAGTTGCTTGTCCCGCTGGGATCTGAAGATTAATCTTCGCGATTGCGTTTTTTGCCATGTTGTCTCCTCATTGTTTGGGTCACAATTTTTCGATCCCCTCAAGTCCAAGATGTACGGGTGTCTCCCGCCCAAAGATCTTGACCATTACGATTACTTCCTCTGCTTCCTTATCTATCTCTTTGACTTCACCCGTGAAATCAGCGAATGGCCCCTCCGTAATTTCCACTACCTCTCCCACGTTGAAATCGATTTCGATCTTTGGCTCGCCAGAGGTAGTTGCTAGAGGTGTCTCTAACAATCCTGCCTTTCGCTTGATTAACTTCATTTCAGGGCCTTCAATTGGGACTGGGTGAAAACGCGAGCCAACATAGCGCACAGCCCCTCTGATCCCGTTGATAAGCGCCATCATCTCTTTCTCGTTAAGGTTCATCCGGGTGAATACGTATCCTGGGAAAAGACGGCGTTTTTCTATACGTTGAATTCCACCAACTCGCTTGTCCTTATACTCTTTTACCTTAAATAACCCAGAAGCTCGACTGATGATTTGGTCTTTCTTCTCAACCAGATCACCCTGACTAAGTCGTGTCCCCTGTCGCAGCTTTACTATGCATTTCTCGGGGATCAGCCTAGTCTTCTCTTTCCCGTCAGGATACTCAAAAGTTGTTCTTCTCACCTTATCCCGCAAAACGATCGCACCCTTGTTAGCAACGATAAACCGTTCATCCTTATCTGATGTCAAAGGAACACCGTTTCTGATCTTCTCCCCCACTCGGATATCTCGACGGATCCGCTTGTCCATCGGAACAAGGTACTCTTGTTCGTTACGATTGGTCATCTCAACAATTACCCGTTGCAATGTCTCTACCGCACTCACCCGCGCATCACACTCCATATGCCGTGGAGCTTTGCGAGCAATTACGTTTCCTCGCTGAATTCGCTCGTTTGGCTCAGCCACTAGATCGTACTCGTAAGGGATCCGATACTCAAAGCCCCCTCCCCGTCGGCTACGCGAGGTAATCACCTCCTCAACTGGAACAAGAAAGAAGGTCACTACACCATTTTCGTGGAATTCCTCAAAGTTCCTTTCTAGGTTGCGATTCTCAACTCGCTCGTTCAGGTCTTCTTTTACCTTTAGTTCAGAACCAGCATAGGTCTGAATCGCATACCATTTTTTCATTTGCATAATGAGATTAGAGCTGGAGTAAGAAACCGAGGACTCCTTGGATAACTGCGTCGACTCCCCAGATATACACCGTTAAGACAAGTACCAACAGTAAGATGAGAGCAGTTAGAGAAATAACCTCATTTCGTGTCGGCCAACTTACCCGACTGACTTCTCCCCTTACCCCCTTAAGGTAATCCGTGATCCTCTCGAACATCCAACTTCTCCTTTTCCTCTAGCAGGCCCAGGAGGAGTTGAACCCCCAACCTTCCGATTTGGAGTCGGATGCTCTGCCAATTGAGCTACGGGCCTAGTCAAGTGTAACTTGTTAAACCTCTTTGTGAAGTGTATGTCGCTTACACCACTTACAGTACCTGTTAAGGCTTAGCTTCTCGCGAGTGTTTCGCTTGTTTCGCTTCGTGTGGTAGTTACGATGTTTGCACTCACTACAAGCCAAGGCTACATGAATAACCGCGTCGCTCTTTTTTGCCATGGTGTCTACTTATTCAAGAACCTTGGTGACAACGCCAGCTCCAACCGTTTTCCCGCCCTCGCGGATAGCAAATCGCAGCCCTTCATCCATTGCCACATGGTGAATCAGTTCGCCGATAATCTTCACATTATCGCCTGGCATTACCATCTCGATTCCCTCTGGAAGGTGAATTGTTCCAGTTACATCAGTTGTCCGGAAGAAGAATTGTGGTTTGTAACCGTCAAAGAACGGAGAATGACGTCCTCCTTCGTCCTTTGTTAAGATATAGGCTTCCCCTTCGAATCTGGCGTGTGGGGTGATTGTTTTTGGCGCAGCAACCACCTGTCCACGCTCAACCTCATCTTTGTCAATTCCTCTCAACAAGATTCCCACGTTATCGCCAGCTATTGCATAGTCAAGCGTCTTATTGAACATCTCCAAACTAGTGGCAACCGTCTTGTCAACCTTATCATGAATGCCAACGATTTCTACTTCCATTCCTGGTGTAATCTTTCCTTGCTCAACCCGCCCGGTAGCCACCGTTCCACGCCCCTTGATGGAGAAGATATCCTCGACCGGCATCAAGAAAGGCTTGTCTTCCTCACGATCTGGCAAGGGAATATAGGAATCAACGGCATCCATGAGTTCAATAATCGACTTACATTCCTCTGCGTTCGGATCGGCACTTTCCATTGCTTTCAGTGCCGAGCCACGAATAATCGGAATCTCATTACCTGGGAATTCATACTCGGAAAGAAGCTCTCGAATCTCCATCTCGACTAAATCTATCAATTCCGGATCGTCAACTTGGTCAATCTTGTTCAAATACACGACAATCGCAGGAACGTTCACTTGGTGCGCAAGAAGAAGGTGTTCGCGTGTCTGAGGCATTGGACCATCAGAAGCATCAACAACTAGAATTGCCCCATCCATTTGAGCAGCACCAGTAATCATGTTCTTGATGTAATCAGCGTGTCCTGGACAGTCAATGTGCGCGTAGTGACGATGGTCGGTTTCATATTCAACATGCCGAACATTAATTGTAATCCCACGCTCCTTCTCTTCAGGAGCATTATCAATATCCTCAAATTCCAGAGGCTTTGCCTTTTTCCCCTGCGCAGCAAGTATTTTGGTAATCGCCGAGGTCAGCGTTGTCTTTCCATGATCGATGTGCCCGATTGTCCCTATATTTACATGCGGCTTAGTCCTCTCAAATTTCTCTTTAGCCACTTCTGCAACCTCCTTAACGTGGTACTATACTTATTTATCCATTATATTATAACAATATCGTCAAAGAAAGGTACTTTTAACCTACCGTTGCTACCATTATGAGCCCGCAATCGGATTTGAACCGATGACCTCCCCCTTACCAAGGGGGTGCTCTACCACCTGAGCTACACGGGCTTACATAGCCCTCAAAAGTGTACACCAAAACCCTACCATCTACCAGCTTTTGGAGGGGGAGGGATTTGAACCCCCGAAGGCGACTGCCAACGGATTTACAGTCCGTCCCGTTTGGCCACTTCGGTACCCCTCCAAACACATTAAGAGCCAGCGGCCAGACTTGAACTGGCAACCTACTGATTACAAATCAGTTGCTCTGCCAAATTGAGCTACGCTGGCCTTAGGCTCGACCAGCCGTTTATTGTACTAGACGCTCTCGACAGTGTCAAGATAAGACTGATACTAAGCATTTAGCCTTGGCGCAGCGCCTCTTCAAGCTTTGCTCGTAACCTTTCCTTATCCGCAACTTCTTGAACACGTAAGATAATATCTTGGTACGCTCCTTCCTTATTTCCACGCATAAAGCTCACCAAGTGGACATTGCTATCGTGTAGAACTCTCATGATCCCATACAAGTCATCTAGACGGGCCACTTTCGCGACAAACCGAATCCCCTTAAGTCCAATGCCCAATCCGCGCGCAAGCGCAAAAAGAACATCTCCCTGAGTAATGATGCCGACTAAATGCTTGCCATCAACAACGGGAAGAAGCACCAGCTGGTTCTCTAAGAGGATCAGAGCGGCCTTTTCTAGGGTATCATCCTTAGAAACTGCAAACCGCGCTTCAAAACATGCTTTCTCTACCGACAACTCCCAATCCTGCACTTGTTTCAGTGCTCCTCTTGTGATAAAGCCTTTCAGTTCGCCCTCATCGGAGACAACCAGAAGGATGCCAAGAGCGTTTTCTTCCATCACTTCTCTGGCTTTACTCAAAGGGGCAGTACCCAGAACAGTAATTGGATCTTGTCTCATGTAGCACGCAACGTTCATTCAGTTTCCTTGCTCTGGCTAATGATCTTCTCCTGTAGATTTGGTGGAACCTGGTGATACTTCAAGAATTGCATTTGGAACGTTGCTCGTCCCTGGCTAATTGATTTGAGGTCAAGGGCATAGCTTTGCGAGTCAATCAGCGGAACCTCTGCTCGAACAATGGTAGCGCGACCAACTGGTTCCATGCCTAGGATCTTCCCCCGTCGTCCGTTCAAGTCGCTGATCACATCACCCGTGTACTCATCGGGAATACGCACTTCTAAGCTCATAATTGGTTCAAGGAGACATGGTTTTGCCTGATCCATTGCCATACGGAAGGCATTTCGCGCAGCAAGTCTGAATGCTAGGTCCGAGGAATCAACGGGATGAAAACTTCCATCGTAGACCGCCACCAATACGTCAGTTACGGGATACTTGGCCACGTTTCCTTCTTCCATTGCTTCTACTACTCCCTTCTCAACGCCGGGGATGTACTGGCCAGGGATAGCTGCTCCCTTGATTTCGTCTACAAATTCAAAGCCTTTTCCGCGCTGCATTGGTTCAATACGTAACTCCACCTCACCGAACTGTCCTCTACCACCGGACTGCTTCTTGTGGCGGTACTTCGCAGTTGCTTTCTTTGTGATTGTCTCTTTATACGGAATGCGCGGCCGGCTTGTATCCAGTAAGACGTTAAACCGGTTCTTCAACCTACTCATGAACACCGATAATTGGATACTACCCATTCCCCAGAGAATCATTTCCTTAGTTACTGCGTCGCGCTCCAATCTCAGCGTAACTTTGCTAGTGGTTAATTCCCTCACTGCCGAACTCATTTTCCCTACATCAGCCTGACTCTTAGGAACAAGGGTACGCGAATAAACCGGCTTAGGGAAGTCCGCCAGATGAAAAGGCTCAGTGTCTTTTTCGCTTGCTATAGTTGTCCCTACACGAAGCCGCTCAAGTTTCCCAATTGCAACAATCTCACCCGATTCTCCTTGCGTAGTTGGCGACTGTTTGATTCCATCGAATGTATGCAAATCACGAATTTCTATCTTCTCCTTCCTAGAAATATCGTAATAAGTCTCTCCTTCCTTAAGGGTTCCCTGTAGAATTCGCACATAATTGAGTCGACCAAGATATGGATCAGTGCTCACATTGAACACAATCGCAGAACAAGGACCCTCCTTGTTCTCCTTCGTTTCCGGAGCAAGCTCAATGAGAGCATCCATCAGTAGCTTGACTCCCTTGTCTTCTGAGGCTGCCCCACACAGAACTGGCGTCACAGCCCCATCTGCGATACCCTTGCGTAGCCCAGCAGAAAGCTCAGAAATACTAATTTCTTCATCTTCTAGGAATTTCAACATTAGGTCGTCGTCAATAGAGGAAACTTCCTCTATTAGAGAGTTTCTCACCTCAGAAACCTTTTTCTGTAAATCAGCAGGAACAGTTTTCTTGCTCTTATCATCAAAGTAGACGGCACGGTTCGCTATCACATCCACAATGCCGACAAATTCCTGTTCCTGTCGGATTGGAATCTGGATCGGAATAAACTTCCCCTCAAGTTCATCGCGCAAAGAAGATAATGACACATCGAAATTCGCATTTTCTTTGTCCATGTGATTGACAAAAACGATCGTCGGGAGCTGTTTTCCTCCGCTGAGATCCCATCCTCGCTCTGTGGTAACCTCTACGCCCTTTTCCCCATTTACCGTGAGCACACAAAGATCGGCAACGGGGATAGCTTTATACATTTCCTCAATGAACTCATCCCCGCCAGGCGTATCAAGCATCGTAATTCGTTTTCCATTCCAAGTGCACGCAGCAATCCCCATATCAATGGAATAACCGTGCATTTTTTCTTCTTCGGAGGAATCGAGCACAATCTCCCCTTCAATGCCGCTTTTGTGCAGCAACGAAGTAATAAGCGTCGATTTACCAGCACCAGAGTGCCCAATAAAACAGATGTTTTTTTCTTGCGCCATTAATTATCACCCCTGGAGGATGTCAGAATACCTTCGCAGTATAACAACCGATAACAAGTATAACAACAATTTGCGATTAGAAGACAACTGATCGATAATGCATTCACAGATAGGTAAAGGAGGTACAAGCGTGAGGTTATGGAAAAAGGAGAGCAGAATTGAGGAGCTAGTGTTCGAGCACTTTGCCTTAGTAGAAGAGTGTTTGAATCACTTTCGCGATTGCCTACTCGCCTACCTAGAAAAAGGTGATGCAAAGGAGGCAAGTGAGTTGGCGTTTGAAGTGCACAAGATCGAAGGGAGAGCTGATGACGCACGACGCCAGGTGGAGATAGAGCTCCTGGAAGGGGTACTTCTTCCCCATTCTCGCCGCCAAATCCTGAGAATCATCGAGGACACAGACCGGCTGGCAAATGCAGCTGAGGCAATCCTTGATTTCACACTTCTGCAATGTATCAGAATCCCTGACAGCCTGAAGCCTCTTGCCATCGAGATTACCGAACGCTCGGTTGCTATGCTCTCAGATCTGAAAGAGGCGATCAGGTTACTGCTTAAGAGCAAAGCTGGAGTAACTGCGCATACTACGGCAATCGAGAAGCAGGAAAGCGAAATCGATCATATTGAGCGGAAGTTTATTAGGGAGTTATTCTTGATGGATCTCCCGCTGGCTGAAAAGATACTGGTGCGAGAATTCGTGCAGGAATTGGTCGAGATCTCTGATCGTGCCGAAGACCTTTCCGACTTGATAGAGATTAGTCTCGCAGAACGAAGGATCTAGAAAAGCGACCTACGTACTCTTAGCAAGATCAACAAAGGCAGAAGGATCTGTTCCTGGAAGCCGCCCTGTAAGTGTTCTAGCGCTTGCAGTTGAGGGATTCTTTGCTGTACAGCCCTCTTGATTGCATTGTCATACCTCTTGATCAGACCCTTAAGAGTTGTGGTCTTCGTCGTCTAGTCCAACCAATTCAACAGGCTCAACGAATAGCCAAGAGCATGCCATCATCCGTAGCTACATCACTTGGTAAGCAAGCCTATGGTCTTGTGACAGCGAGCGATTCGGCTTGAGGTAGAAGACATACACCACGATTCGCTAGAAAACTACAACCTTAAATACACGGGCCAACACGACGATAACAGTAAGACCGCTGAATACTACAAAGCTTCCCCAGCCAAAATATCGTGCGAAAAGACTGGGATAGAACACTTTATCTTCCTTGTCTATTATCCTAAAGCAAAAGTACAGATTCATGGCATAGATTACGGGAGCCACAAAGAAAGCAGCAGCAGAAGCTACGAGCACCAGCCACACCGGCTTGGGTAGACCAGCAATCACTGCTACCGAGGCTACTAAGGAGAACATCATCGTAGCTCGGTAGATATTATACTCTGAGCACCAAGACCTCCGCTGTTCATCGGAAAGCTCATCCTTAGAGATACCCTGCATTCTAGCCGTAGGCTTGAACAGATTTCTACAGCAGGCCCCCACAATCCTTGGCCAACCATCAAAATAATTAAACATTGTAGAGAATGTCGCCGCAAAAGCTCCGAGCAGGAATACCGTCATCATCCACGAACCAACGCTCTCGGTGAAGATCTTCGCTATCTCGCCAATGACTGCCTGTCCTTCAACTGCACTCGGATATAACCATACAGCGGCGAGCAACAGAAAGATGCCAGCCATTATGAACGAGATGATGTGCCCAACACGAAAATCCCATAGAGATACCTTGAACCATCTTGTCGCATACTCTCGCGCATTTGCGGGTAGTTCGGATACGCTAATCCGTAAATCATCTCTCTTGCCGTCAAACGGGTCAAAGGCCTTAATAGATCCATTCTTCTCGAGGATTTCCCTCACCTTGCCCATACCTACGCGTTTTGCCTGTCCCCATTCGGAAGCCTGTAGCGATACATCGATTCCAGTAGGCAACAGGCCAAGGAATGCCGCTATGAGTAACCACGAGCCATCAGGGATTTCAACAAGAAAGAAATGCCCCAGTGCAGATAGTGGCGCCGGGCGCAAGAAAAAGACACTGACAGCTGATACAACCAGCAGACCTGCTAACACCTTGGTAAGGATCTCAAATATGCCATACTTCCCCAGCAAAATGATGCTACAAGCAATTACAGACAGCAGCAAAGCCCATCCCCATAAAGGCACTGGGATACCTACAGATATGGTAAAAAGGTAGTATAGCACCGCCGCAGCGGCAATCACCCTTCCCGCCTGGCCTACAACGCACTGTATCAGTGTAGTGACTAACATGTACCAAAGAGGCCACTTTTTCCACGCAGTGCTATAAGCATCCAACATACTTCTCCCGGTTGCACCAGTAAATCGAAAGGCCATTTCGAAGCCATAGTACTTAAAGATGTAAGCAACCGGTAAGCACCAAAGCAGGGCATACGCAAATCGTCCACCGGCTGTAGGTGCAGAGATCAGATGGCTGGTGCCTATCCCCGTCATCATTAGGATCAATCCTGGTCCAAAATGGCCAAGCATACTCCACAAAGACATGCTTGGAGGTGTTAGCTCCTCAAACGCTTTCAGCGTAGCTTCCTCTGCTCGTTCTCTCTCTTCTTTTTCCATATTGCGTTTCTCGCTCCTCCAAAAGAAGAACCTAGATAGTACCTTAAGACAAGCACCCTATTCTAGGCCGCCAAGAGCTTTGCCCTTATCCCACGTACTCTACAAAGCAGAGATGATTCCGCTCACAAGTGATTTTGAGTACTTTAGTTTAGATGAGACAACTCTGCCACTTGACATACCTTGGCTGTGAAGGTATACTTACTTTTGATCTGCTGGTCATTGAAAAGTGGATAGCGTGGTAATGCGTTATTTTCTCTCTTTTTGTGAGAAATAACAGTATCACCGAATTATAAAGAGCAAAAGTAGAAAGCTTAAATTTAGAGAGTTTGATCCCAGCTCAGGATGAACGCTGGCGGTGTGCCTAACACATGCAAGTCGTGCGATCGAGCCAGACTAATCACCTTTCGGGGTGTGCAGACTGGTGACGGAGCGGCGGACTGGTGAGTAACACGTAGTTAACCTACCTTCTTGACGGGGATAACTATTCGAAAGAATAGCTAATACCCGATATTGCTGAAGATCGATGGATCTTCAGCCAAAGGCGGCCTAGTCGTCACAAGAAGATGGGGCTGCGTCCTATTAGCTTGTTGGTAAGGTAATGGCCTACCAAGGCAATGATGGGTAGCTGGTCTGAGAGGATGATCAGCCACATTGGGACTGAGATACGGCCCAGACTCCTACGGGAGGCAGCAGTGGGGAATATTTCACAATGGGCGAAAGCCTGATGGAGCGACACCGCGTGGGGGATGAATGCCTTCGGGTTGTAAACCCCTTTTCTGGGGGAAGAATAAGGTCGGGAGGGAATGCCCGTCCGATGACGGTACTCCAGGAATAAGGATCGGCTAACTTCGTGCCAGCAGCCGCGGTAAGACGAAGGATCCGAGTGTTATCCGGAATTATTGGGCGTAAAGGGCGTCTAGGCGGCCAGGTAAGTCACCCGTGAAAGTTCGCGGCTTAACCGCGGAATGCCGGATGAAACTGCTTGACTTGGGTGCAGGAGAAGAGGGTGGAACTCACAGAGTAGCGGTGGAATGCGTAGATATTGTGAGGTACCCCGATGGCGAAGGCAACCCTCTGGCCTGCTACCGACGCTGAAGCGCGAAAGCGTGGGGAGCAAAGGGGATTAGATACCCCCGTAGTCCACGCCGCAAACGATGTTCACTTGGTGTCGGTCGCTGATACAGATCGGTGCCGGAGCTAACGCGTTAAGTGAACCGCCTGGGGAGTACGGCCGCAAGGCTAAAACTCAAGAGAATTGACGGGGGCCCGCACAAGCGGTGGAGCACGTGGTTCAATTCGATGATAAACGAATAACCTCACCTGGGTTTGACATGCTAGTAGTAGGAACCAGAAACGGAGACGACCTTCCCTTTCGAGGGAAGGAGCTAGCACAGGTGATGCATGGCTGTCGTCAGCTCGTGTCGTGGGACGTAGGGTTAAGTCCCGAAACGCGCGCAACCCCTGTCGTCAGTTGCCAGCGGGTAATGCCGGGGACTCTGACGAGACTGCTGGTGAATAGCCGGAGGAAGGAGGGGACGACGTCAAGTCATCATGTCCCTTATGCCCAGGGCTACACACATGCTACAATGGGAGGTACAATGGGTTGCGAAACCGTAAGGTGAAGCTAATCTCAAAAAGCCTTCCTCAGTTCGGATTGAGGTCTGTAACTCGACCTCATGAAGCTGGAATCGCTAGTAATCGCAGGTCAGCTATACTGCGGTGAATATGTACTCGGGCCTTGTACACACCGCCCGTCACACCAATCGAGTGGGGGGTACCTGAAGTCGTTCTTCTGAGAGCGCCTAAGGTAACCTTCGTAAGAGGGGTGAAGTCGTAACAAGGTAGCCGTAGGAGAACCTGCGGCTGGATCACCTCCTTTTTAGGGAGTAACAGACCAGCATCGGTGATATCGCCACGCTATTCCTTTTTGTTCTGTCTTTGTCAATAATTTATGTGACGTGTGTTACCTAATTGGGACGGGAACTATACCAAATAAGTTCTTCTTCTTCCTTCTCACTGCTTCAAAACCTGACTAAAGTGTAGCCAGTGCATATGCGGAGGGGGAAACAATGCCTAGCACCACTAAGAAGAGACTTGACTTTGGTCAACTGCTAACACATAAGGGAAGAGTAGCTGTGTTCGAACGTGGGGAGACAATCTATCAACCCGATTCTCCTAGTAATACAATCTACTTAGTTGAGAAGGGACTCGTGAAATTAGCCTACCTCGACGAAAGCGGCAAGACATTCACTTCCGCTATCATTAATAGCGGTGACATATTCGGTGAAATGTGCCTTGTTGGAGAAAAAAGCCACCGTCACCTGGCAATTGCGGTTGAGGAAACACTACTCAGCTGTCTGAGTCAAGCAATGTGTATTGAGGCGCTCGAGAACGATCTGCCATTTCTTCAAGCAATGCTTACCCATTTCGCTCGTCGGCTTCAGGAATGCGAAGATACCCTGGAAGACCTCGCGTTTAGAGATATTCAGGCTCGCCTTTCTCGACGCTTGCTGAAGCTTTCAAGCGAATACGGTGTGAAAACAAAGAATGGAACCTTGATAAGACTCCAACTTACTCACAAAGAACTTGCCGATATGATCGGTTCAGCTCGTGAGAACACAACCCTTGCCCTTAATCGCTTTGCGCGCGAAGGAATTCTCGACAAGAGCCGTTTCCGAATCGTTATAAAGAATGAGCAAGAACTACGCGAGAAGTGCGGTATGGCGAGCTGAGTCGACAGTAGGTATTTCGCTTTTTCAAGAATCAACCAGTGGTCCCGCGCGGACGCAGATTCCTATGGTGTCGCCTATCCGGACTTACGTACACGTTTTATCAGTTGCTTCGTTCCCAATCCCAACCCGATAAACAGTGCCCCAATAATCAGAAGGGCAATGGGCATTGCAATTCTACCCGTAGAATGCTTGACAGTAAGATAGGTTATCAGAACAAGAAGTCCGGCCGCGCCACTGTACAAGAATGTTTGCGACTGTCGTCTCACGCTGGCAATAGTAAAGGAAAGATCGGCCAAGAACGCTATGCTGGCCATCACTACTTCCTGCCACAGCGTCCCATATTCTTGCATAACTAGGACCAGGGTAAATCCTAACACGGTCAGGGCTCCGAACATGCGAGATACCCGTATTAAATCCTTCCTTTCCCTTGATAGTAGCCATTCTGAGAGTGCCAGCCATAACCCAGCGATTGCCAGGCCAAGCCCAAGAAACACTAAATTCCCATAGAAGGAGGAGAAAGACACGAGCTGGTAGCCCAGCCACCCGACAAATATAAGCAACGTGGCACTACCACACAGGTGGAAGACGATACTCTGAGTGACTGTATTAAGCAAGATAAAGGCAGCCCCAGCTAGGCAAGTTGCCAACAGACAGCTTATTACGAACAGCAGATGACTGGGTCCTATTTCGTGAAGCTTTGAGCAATCGATGAGAGCTAGTTCATACACGATTACACCGAAAGCAACCCCACTCACCAGACAGCCCCCTAGCCACAAGGCTTGTGCC
Organism: Candidatus Bipolaricaulota bacterium; assembly: GCA_030611415.1. Lineage (GTDB taxonomy): Bacteria > Bipolaricaulota > Bipolaricaulia > UBA7950 > UBA9294 > JAUVYF01. The sequence continues at coordinate 7,027 of JAUWPW010000010.1, read as the reverse complement.
CCTCTTTGCAGCCGTGCGCTTGTTGAACCACGCAGCCATTGACCCAACGCAAGCATGCAAACTGTAGGAAGCACCACCGAGAGTATCCTAGCCGTGCTCCCCAATGGTTCCCAGTTCAGACCCACCAAGAAGGCTATTGCCAGAAAGATGATGAGGCTCCCCAGATAAACAAGGATTTCATCCGTTTTCACGCGGTGAGCTCGCGGGATATCCTCAGGTCCTGTTTCGTTTTGCCTAAGCGAGTCTGCTTGTTCGGGAGAGATTAGGCCCCTGTGTACCCACTCGTCTATTTTTTCTAGCAAGAATTTCTCCATAGATTTTTCCTTCCCCGGCCCCCTGATGAGGCCTTCCTTCTAGAGTTTCCACTTCATTAGATTGCTTCATACTTAGGTGTTCTTCCAAATTCACTCTTGTAATCGGGATCCTTCAGATATGGGCAACTATCACCGCAGTATTTCGAAAGACCGCATTTAACTGTAAGGTGCCCATCATTCCACTCGGTAACAAAGACACTAACATGTCTTTTTGCACAATGAACGGAGCGAGTTGAGATTACCTTAGCCACTATTTGCCTTCCTTAAGTAATGTCCTCAATCTATTAATGCGTTTATCTCTTTTCTTAACTATTATTCCAAAAGCCCTGGGCACATCTGCCATTAAGGATTTCGAAACTTCGCCTGCCTCTGAATAGAAGCTCACCGTTTTCTCTTCTATCGCTACAGCTGCCCTTAAGGCATCAGAGTAACTTATATCCTTAGGCAATCTAGTGTCAATCGAATAATCGTCCGTGTCTATGCCTCCAAAGGAAAAACAGGCTTCGATCGCATCACTGATTACTCCGTAATAGGCTCTTCTTACTTGTACTACGTTGCTAGCATTCTCCTTGGCAAAGGACAAGAATATCTCTTTCCCTTCAGTATACCTTCGGGCTAGATCCTGATAGAATTGCGCCCCCTCATCCTCAAGCTCTTGTGAGAAACTAATAGCTTCAGATGCTGTGTTTATTTCCACTCACAACCACCTCTGAATTACAACCTTGCTTTCGGTGAAGAATCGGATCACATCTCTCCCTTGTCCATGCAAGACCCCAAAGAAAGAATCTTTCATCCCACCAAACGGGAAAAATGCCATAGGAGCTACTATTCCAATGTTTATGCCAACATTGCCACTCTGGACTCTGTACTGAAACTCTCTGGCATCCTTACCGCTTGAAGTAAAAATAGCGTGCGCATTGCCAAGGTCGCTACCATTTGCCATTTCTATCGCTTCATTAAGGTCCTTCGCTCTCATAACACTCATCAGGGGCCCGAAGATCTCGTCTTTGGCCACCTTCATATCCGTTGCAACACCCTCGAGAATAGTTGGGCCAAGGAAATACCTATCAGGGTAATCTCCTCTAACACTGAACTGCCTGCCATCAAGCCTGAGGTTTGCTCCTTCCTCTATACCTTTTTCTATATACGCTAGGACCCTCTCCTTGCCATCAATTGACTGCATTGGACCCATTTGTGTCGCTTCATCAAGTCCATACCCAATCCTTATCCTAGATGTCGTATCAACAACCGCGTCCAGAAATTCCTCATAGAACTTGCTATCGCCGACAATGACAAGATTGCCACCTGCCAAGCATCTTTGCCCTGTGTTACCAAAGAACGATGTCATCAACGCTGGAATGGTTCTCCCTACATTACAGTCTGGCATTACTACCATGTAGTTCTTGGCACTACACTGGGCAATGGCCCTCTTGCCGGTTTCACCACATTTCTTGTAAATGATGTCTCTTCCTATCTTTGTGCTGCCAACAAAAGTTACCGCTTCAATGTCCGGGTGCTCCAGTAGAACCGACACTACATCTTTATGTCCATGAACTACGTTCCACACACCCGGTGGAAAGCCAGCCTCATCCACTAGTTCAGCAAGTTTTACTTGGCTTATGGGATCCCTGGGCGATGGCTTTATGACAATGGTATTTCCAGTAGCGACAGCGAAAGGCGCAAACCAAAGTGGTACCATGAATGGAAAGTTGTAAGGGGCGATGTGGCAACAGACACCCAGAGGCTGATAGATGACATATTCATCTATGCCCGTTGCGATATCCTCTAAGTTGTATCCCATCATTAATGAAGGGATCCCAGTAGCAACTTCAACCATTTCAATACCGCGTCTTGTCTCCCCTCTCGATTCATCGATCGTCTTTCCATGCTCTATCGTTTGGACTCTGCTCAGCTCCTCAAAATTCTCTTCCAACAGCTCTTTCAATCTGAACAGACACCTTACCCTGGCGAGCGGGGTGGTCCTTCTCCAATCAGGGAAGGAGTCTTTAGCCGCTTCTATGGCTGCATTCACTTCCTTTCTGGTCGACATGGGGGTTCTTGCTATGGTCTTGCCAGTGGCTGGGTTCACAACATCGGAAAATTGATCTGAGTCGGACTTGACCCATTCTCCATTGATATAGTTCTCAAGTTCCAGTACCTCTTTTATCGGATCCTCTAGGATTGCCATATCGTATACACTCCTTTGTTTATGTGGTTCCTCGTGCTCCAGACATGGTTTTTCTCTCGCCCGTTCGTATCAGTCCTCCACTTCTCTGTCTGCCGTCTTCAACACCTCATCGAAGATCCTCATACCTTTATCAAGCTCCTCCTCTGTAATGATTAACGGAGGTGCCACAGTGAAGTGGTCGTACCAATTGTGGATATATAATCCACGTGTTAGTGCATCGCTTGCGATCTTATCCGTCATGGTCTGCCCATCGGCAAATTTATCAGCTTTTGTATTGAATGGTTCCCTCGTTTCTCTATTCTTGACAATTTCGACAGCCCAAAAATGCCCAATGCCCCTTACATCGCCGATGCATACATGCCGATCCATCAGTTCGTGAAGCCTCTTTTCTATATGCTTGCTCACTCTTTGCGGCAGACCTGTTGCTGTAAGTCTTCTGTACTCTTCTATGGCCGCCGGAATGGCTGCTAAGACAAGCGGATGCATCGAATAAGTGTGTCCATGACACATAATCTCATCCTCGAAGAAATCCGCGATCTCTTCGGTCGTTGCGGTAATTCCAGCGGGGATATACGCCCCTGTGCAGCCCTTTGCCGTGGTTAAGATATCTGGCTTAGTGGCCCAATTGTCGAGAGCCCATGTCGGTCCCGTGCGATACCAGCCGCTCATCACTTCATCTGCAACAAGCAACACCCCATTATCATCACAGATTTTCCTTAACCGAGGATAGTATTCCGGAGGTGGAACTATCTTGCCGTTTGTTCCAACAACGGGCTCCACAAAGACCGCAGCCACATTCCCCTCTTCTTTGATCATGTAGTCTATGTATTCAACGCACTGCAGACTGCAATTAGGGTATTCTACTTCCAATGGGCATCTGTAGCAATGTGGATCTGGGGCAAAGACTATCCCGGGTATCGTACACCTTGCCCTCTCTGCATACCAACGTCTGGGATCTCCGGTTAATGAAATGCCCGCGGCCGTAGCGCCGTGGTATGAACGGTAACGTGAGATTATCTTATACTTAGGCGCCATATACTGCCTGAGCATCTTTGTCGCAGCCTCGTTTGCCTCAGTCCCAGAGGTGGAGAAGAAGAACCTATTTAGACCTTCAGGCATCACATCGAGTAAAGCCTCAACTGCCCTTGCCTTCGCTTCACACGCAAATCCAGGACCTATATATGGTAATTTCCTCGCTTGGGCGATTATGGCATTGATTATTGCCTTGTTACCATGACCGAGGTTCGAACACATCAACTGGGATGAGAAATCAAGATAGGGTTTATCCTTATCGTCATAGAGATATACACCTTCAGCCCTTGTTATGAATAGCGGTTTTTTCCATCCTCTCTGCGCTCTCCAGGTGCCGTAAATGTGATCCGCTACTAATTTTGCCCTTTCTTCCGATTCAATCATCTCGATCGTCTCCTTTCACTTACACACCTTTGTACAATAGAATAACCACTGCCTTCTCTCCATTTCTCCCTTGCATAATCGCTTGACTGTAAAACAACGTTATAATAACACCTAGCCGCGCCCTTTTTCGATGCAAGCTTGCGTTTAGTCCACTTCGATTCAACAGGGAACCGGTGATTCATAATGTGAGGCCTTTGTTGACGCGCAGGGCCACAGGCTATATATTATGGGGTATACTGAGACAACCAACTATATAGAAATGGAATAAGCAAGGAGGATACCATGGCGCTTGATACAATCGAGACGATTAGGAACAGGCGAAGTATTCGACACTACAAGCCGGACAAGATCCCGGGAGAGCACCTACGCGCAATTCTGGAGGCCGGACGGCAGGCACCTTCTGCGAAGAACCTCCAGTCGTGGCACTTTGTAATCGTAAACGACCCCCAGCTAAAGCGAAAAGTGGCCGCTGCGTGCCATGGACAGCACTGGATGGCCGAGGCATCCGTTATCATTGCCGCGGTAGATATCCCGACAGAGTACGAGAGATGGCTTAAGGTAAACACAACTATCGCCATGCAGAACATGATCCTAGCCGCGCACAGCCTGGGGTATGGGACTTGCTGGATCGGAGCATTCGACGAAAATAAGGTTGGCGAGCTGTTACACGTTCCAGAAGACAAGCAGGTCATATCCCTGACGCCGATTGGATTACCCGCAATTCAACCAGACGCACGCCCTCGTAAAGATCTTGCTGAGATCTTCTCAGTAAATACATATGAGAGGCCGTTAGAGGCTCTCTTGTAAGAAGTCAGAGACCATCTGTTAGAAGCTTGGCGTCAATAGCTTCGACACTATCGCAACAACTCCACGAAGTGGGGGCAGTGGTTCTCCTCCCCTGACGACCTGCTGGGGCAGTTTGAGAAGCGTGGATTCCACATGACGAAGGCCCAGCCCTCATGATCGGCAAGAACCGCTCGGACGGAAGACCTTGAGCATCGAGCTGACAAACGGGCACACTCGGAAAGGTTGTACGATCAGCGTGGCCGGTACCGTGAGCAGGATCCATACAACACGTATCCCTGTTTTCCTCATCTTTTACCCCATCTCGCAAGATGTTCCGCTTTTGGAATGCCTGCTACATGTACCCGAACTGCACTGCGATGATCATCCCTATCCCCAGCAGCAGCATGACAATCCCGGAGATCAGATGGAGCTTTCCTAGACGGGCTGATCGCCATCGCTCGGCTCTTGCCGTTGTTGTGAACCCGAAATGGACTGCACCCGTAATCACAAGGAGGGGGAGAACGAAGATAAAGTTGTATAGCAGGAGGTATATGATCCCCTGCGACCGGCTAGTTGTCTTCGAAAGCAGGGCCAAGATAGCGATGTAGGGTCCCGACGAGCAAGGCAGTAAGAACAACGAATCCACAACACCCACAGCGAACGCGCCAGGCACCGAGACGACCGACGCCGTGATTCGCTTCATGGTTGGGCGCCAACGCTTCGGTACTTCGATTGTGAACCACTTCCCGTACGCGAAGAAATCCTTTGTATTCCACAGCCCGAGAAGGATCGCCAAGCAGGACACCGCCAGGATAAACGGCCGCTGGACCCCCGCGGCCTGAATAGCCGAGAAGATCCCGATTCCCATCAGGAAATACGAGAGGTAAATCGCGCCGGTGAACGCGAGACCAGCTTGCAGCACCTTGCCTTTTCGACCCGCCACCAGAAGCGTGCCCAACAACAGGACGAGCACGGCAAACGTACAAGGGTTAAGGGAGTCCGCCAGAGCAGCAAGGACGACAGCAGGAATTGTCAGCGTGCTCGCCAGGCCGCCTCCTTGATTGTCTCCCGCCCGTTCCAAGGGAGATACAGCCTGGGACCCGATCGCACGGTCGATCGCTTCTTGTAGCGCCAATTCCTCCACGCGCCCGCTTACCGCGTACGGCTCATCCCGCAAACCATAGTACGTACCACCCACCGCAGCAACGTCACCGATGAACAGAATAGGGACCGATCCGAGCTCAGCTCCATACGCGACAAGGAGTCGATCGAGGAGGTCTTGGGCGTCGGGGTCGTGGATCTCGTAGCGCAGAATGTTTAACCCAGGGTAGTTCGGCAAGACGCGTTCCAGGAACTCCTCCAGCCGTCCACACTGTGGACAGCCTTGTTCAGAGAAGACGAGAAGATCTGTTCCCAATGTGGAAAAGGCCCAAACAAAAAGAATCAAACCTAGGAAGAGACTGCACCGCACTGCTGCTCGTTGACTGTTCAATGTGCTCCCATCATATCACCTTTGACACCAAATCCTGCACCCTGACGGGAACCACTCAGCTAACAGTCTCACGCGGACCTCCTTCGATGCTGTTGGGCCGCCGCTAGGCGAGCCACCCTTTAATTTCTTCTACGGTCGGAATTCTTCCTACTACCTTGACTTCGCCGTCAATGGACAACGCAGGCGTCATCATCACGCCTCGCGACGCAATCTCGTTGAGATCCTCCACCTTGACAATGTCAGCCTGGATCCCGGCTTCGGTGACGGCCTTCTCTGCGTTTGCCATCGTCGCACTGCACTTCGGGCACCCTGTGCCCAAGATCTCGATCTTCATCGTTTCTCCTTTGGCCTGTTAAATGGCCAGATAGATTAGATATCCGCCGCCACAGATCACGAGAACACCGCACACTCGCTTCACCCACGTGATCGCTTGGCTTGCTTCATTCCAGTTAAGGTAACGCTGAACCGCTCCAATCGATGCCCCCGCCACCGCAATCACCGCGCAATGTCCAACGGCAAATGTCAGCAACAGTGCGGCCGAAAACAAGACATCGTTTGTCCCCACATCGAAAGCGACCGCCAGCATTGGAGCCAGGTAGGCAAACGTGCATGGGCCGAGCGCGATACCGAACAACAGCCCCAGAATCATCGCGCCAGGAAGTCCTCCCACACGTACCTTTGTCCCCGAGGGAGCCGCCCAGGATAGCCGAATTACATCCAGAAGGTACAGTCCTACAACAACGAACACGCCAGCCATTACAAAGTTGCCGATCCGACCCACATCACCGATCAGGCGTCCCGCGGCGGCGGTCACCCCGCCCACAGCGGCAA